>DAOTUE010000207.1:0-122430 GCA_034436975.1 Chloroflexaceae bacterium | reverse complement strand
TTTCCTCTCTCAAGGCTCTCTGTGTCGTTCTCTGTGTTATCCTCGCTGTCCTGTCGCTCCGAACCATTGTCATGATTGCCATTACCGTCCGGGTCGGTTGCAATAGTAACATCTTGCGGAAAAAGAGCGTAATCGTTCAGGTCCCCCCACCTGTCCTCCCCCCACTGGGGGGAGGGATTGGGTGGGGGACTATGCCCGCATCGGGGCAAACGAGACGCTTGCGCTCCCAGGGATTGGGGATTGCCCAGATACCGTGAACGCTTACATCAAATGAGCCGACGGTACATATCGCCTGGCAACCGATATTTTTCAATCAGGTAGATGGTCTCTGCCAACGTCATGGTTGAGAACCCGATATGGTTTCCACCATCCCGATGATGTTGGATACCATGAGCCGACATTGTAATTATCCCTGTTCACTCCCGTCAGGTTCCACTCCCCTTTTTTCCCTCTGATGCGCGAGGTGCCTCTTCCGAGTTCTTGTTTCTTTTCCCTCGTTGATGTCCTTCATAGTAGAGGTTCAGCAACGTGACCACTCTGGGATCAGGCTGAAGGAAATCCAGCAACAGTTTTCTCTTCTCCGGGTCAGACCTGCTCCATTTCGTGTACCTCATCAAGACATTCAGTTCCTCCTGCGTCAACGTATCGAGAAACTCTAGATAATGCTGAACCTGCTCACTGCTCAACTCTCCATACGTCATCTCTTCCAATGCATCCAGGTATCTCAAGCGAGCAAATGCCATCTGTTTCCCATCTCCTTGACGAACCTCTCCATTCAGGAGAAGGTACTGGATGTCTTCCACACTTCCGTTGACCAGTTGAAGGATCGCCAGCATGACAGAACTCCGTGTCTCCTGCCGCCCATTTTCAATGCGCTCTATTTGTGAGACGCTTGTCCGGGCCCGAGAAGCTACCTCTTCTCTCGAAATCTCGTGGGTCTCCCGCAACGTTCGCAGGTAAATACCAGTCTCTTTCAAATTCTGATTTATGATTTCCAGTCCCATTTTTTCTATAGTCGTTCTGAAATTATTCATAAAACCGCTTCAAAGGGGAACATAATCCATAAATTGTCTCCTCTTGAATCGCCGGATCGCTTCCCTCCCGCGGTTGACGAACCCCATATTCAGTGTAGAATGTAGTTAAGAACTGAATATGGCTATCGGTGGTCGGGGATGTGCATCGTAGCACTATACCTTACTTTCTTTGAAGGGAAAACGCTATCCCTCATCAAACCCCTTTCCATTCACCTGATTATACCATATTCACCAGACGCACGTATCTTTGTTGAAATAATGAAGGGATACTCCGTGATACAACAGCAGGACCCATTGTTGACGACCCTTGTTTCTTTCGGCATAGAGATAGACCAGCCCGTTGAGCGCAACAACCAGGAAACCCTGATGCTCCTGTTGGCCGAACTGCTGGTACAATTGTTGCGCTGTGACCAGCAACTATCCAATAACCAGGAACACATCCAACCAGCTGAACGGCCAGCGGAAATTGACCCGCAAGAGTGAAACACTGTATAAACCAGATGAGTATGCAAGGAAAGGCTGACTGTGAAAAAACGAGCTGCTATCTACATTCGGGTGTCCACTCGTGACCAGATTGACGGGTTCTCGCTCGATGACCAGTTACACACCTGCGAGCATGTCGCCAGGCAACAAGAGATGGTTGTCGTCACCATCTACCGTGAGCCAGGGAAAAGTGCCTACAAGGGGCATCGCCCGGAATTTGAGCGTATGCTTGCAGATGCCCAACACGGAGCCTTTGATGTCGTCATTGTCTACAAGTTTGACCGCTTTTCTCGTCAGACAACCACCCAGCTCAATCAGGCAGAGGAACTGGAACAGGTTGGGGTTGAACTGCTTTCTGCAACAGAACCTGCCGACCGCAAAACCGCAATGGGGAAGCTGTCTTTTACGATGTCATCAGCTTTAGCCCAGTTTACGAGCGACAACATAGGGGAGCGGGTGGCCAGTGCCCGACAGGAGGCGGTCAATCAGGGGATATGGGTTGGTCCCGTGCCTATCGGGTATACCCGCAACAAAGAAACTCGCGTGATTGAGCCAGACGATACCGCTTCTGCGGTGAAGCTGGCGTATGAACTCTATACCCTCGGAACCCATTCGTATACCTCGATTGCCGACAACCTTAATGCTCTGGGGTATCGCATCTACAATCCGCAAACCCGCACCAGGAACCTGTTTAGCAAAGATGCCGTGCGCGGTATCCTGCAAAATCCTATCTATATCGGCAAAGTGCGCTTGAAGGACCGCACCTACGAAGGCAAGCACGAACCGCTGATTGACCAGGAAACCTGGGATGCGGTACAGAGCCGATTGAAAATCCGCGCCGAGCAGGGGCGGGCATCGCTGCAAAGTCGGGGGAAGCGCACTGATGTCGTGGGGGTGTTGGCAAAGATTGCCTCGTGCGCCGATTGTGGTCTTCCTATGCATCTCCAGAACGGGGTCAATCGGGCACATCCGTACTATCTGTGCAGTGGACGGGGAAAACGCACCTGCACGGCTTCGATGGTGCGGATCGATCTGATAGATGAGCAAGTTTACGAGCTATTTGCATGCCTGGCTATTCCCGAAACATGGTATAATCGTATTATTGAGGCTGTGCAAGAGAAATTGCAGCCACAACCGTCTGCTCCTGTTGTTGACCGCGATGCACTCAAGCGAAAAGTAGAGCGACTGGCTCTTGTGTTTGCGAATGGCGACATAGATGAGAAGGTCTATGAGCGCGAACGGAAGGGCGTGCAGGCTCTGCTGGACAAGATGGCGGAGCGGGTGGCCCCACAACCAGTTGATGTGCAGCGCATTTTGGAGGTATTAAAAGAACTGCCTGGCCGACTACGGAACGGCGACCAGGCGACCCAACGAAATATCGTTCGCGAAGTGTTTGATACGGTGTGGATAGAGAAACACCGCATTGTGGCTATCCGTCCTACAACGGTGTATTTGCCGATGGTAGAAGCGGTCAAAGGTCTAAATGGTGAGCCGGGTGGGAATCGAACCCACGACCAGCGGATTAAAAGTCCGATGCTCTACCCCTGAGCTACCGGCCCGATCACATTATAGCCTCAACCAGACAATTTCGCAAACTGAGAAACTGAGATCAGGACACACTGTTGTTGTAAAAAGACCTGCTATTTTTGAATTTGAACCCTGTGATTTTTGAACAGACCTGCTATTGGTAGTCCCGCATATCATAGTGGTGCTGTGGTACAATGCATGAAAAACCAGAAAGGAGATAAAGATAACAAGCAATGGGTCTGGTTGGCCCTTGAATGATACAATAGTTTTAAGGTTAAGGACCGGGAGAGCACGATGGCTCTCCCGAAGAGGGGTAAACGACATTACTATGGGGAGCAAAACGGGACGACTGAAAAAAACCACCCCATCACCGGCTCTGAGCGAACGCCACATCCGCTTGCGAAGTGGCCGCCTCGCTGCCCTGAGCACGCTCGACTGTCTGCACGGGCTTCCAACAGAAGAGCTGGAGCCACTGGTTGATCTCTGCACATTTCGCGTTTTTCAGGCCGGCGAGATGCTGTTCGCCGAGCACGAGCCGGGCGAATTTTTCTATGTGTTGCTCCAGGGCATTGTCTGGTTGAACATGCAGAATAAAGAAGGGAACAAT
Organism: Chloroflexaceae bacterium; assembly: GCA_034436975.1. Taxonomy (GTDB): domain Bacteria; phylum Chloroflexota; class Chloroflexia; order Chloroflexales; family Chloroflexaceae; genus JAAUSY01. The sequence continues at coordinate 118,779 of DAOTUE010000207.1, read as the reverse complement.
GTCTTGATTGGCGTGCTCAACCGTGGGGATTGCTGCGGAGAGCGGTCGCTCTTTGAAGATATTGCGCTGCCGATGGGAGCCTACGCCGAAACCCACTGCTACACGCTCCAGCTCCCGCTGGTTGATCTTCGCTCGCTGCTGCCAACAAACCCGAACCTCAGCGATATGCTCCGTCGTCTTTCGCTGCGCCGTATGGTTGAGGGGACGCTGGCACAAGGAACACTCTTCAGCCAGATTTCGCCAGTCGAGCGGCTCTCGCTCGTCTCGGTGCTCCAGCCAGTCCACCACCCCCGCGGAAGCGTTATCGCCAGGCAAGGGCAAGACTGCCATGTCCTCTCTATTGTGATGTCAGGTCAGGTGGTCATTGAACAAGAAGGGACAATGCTTACCCTGCTGGAGAGCGGGGATTTCTTTGGCAACCTGGATGTCTTGCCCCCCCACCTGCACCAGACTGCGGCCCATGCGCTCACCCCCACCGACCTGCTGACGCTCCCCTGTGAGCATTTCCAGGAAATTCTCCAGGACCATCCCGACCTGGGGGCAAAAATCCGCGAGATGCTCCAGCAGCGTCTTGAGGGAAAACAGGCCAACCCATCAAGAGCGCAGCAATCGCAGAAGATCCAGACGATAGTTTCGCACGGATTGCGCCGCGGAAACCGGTTGTTTGTACGAACTCCCGCGCTCTGCCCGCCGGGGTGCCACCGCTGCGAAACGGCTTGCTTGATGCGCCACGGGCATCTTCGTTTGCACCTCAACGGAGTACGAACAGGCCCGCACGATATTCTTGATGCGTGCCGGCAGTGTTGGGTGGGGGCGGAATGCATCGAAGCCTGTCCCGAAGATGCGCTTGTGTGGGAAGAACGAAAGCGGGTGATAGTGACGAATGGCTGCACCGGCTGTGGCGAGTGTGTTGTGGCCTGCCCCTACCACGCAATTACCCGGGTGGCCAGAGAACCCTACCAGAACGGTCTGTTGAGCAAGATCACTCCCCTATTCGATCATCTCCGTCAGATTCGCACGTTGCAAGGGAAGGGACAATCGCTGCCCTATACCCACCGCGCCGATAAATGCGACCTCTGCGCGGGCTACGACGATCTGGCCTGTCTAAAAGCCTGCCCAACCGACTCGCTGCATCTTGTCCCCATAGATGAAATTGTCCCATTGTAGTCGGGTAATAGGTGGCAAGAGTGGAAGAATGGGCGGTAACAAGGCTCCTGAATTGATTACTATTACCCTTTGTGCTATAATATACAACGAGATCCTTATTGTGTGATGAATCGTTTTAAGGAGGCATACATGACCTGGAACGAAACAACATCATGGTGTTGGGAAGTGACAAGGCCAATCATCAACTACCAAGCAGACTATCAGGTCTACTCAGGGATGAGTGGCTTTCATCTGGCAATGTGGTTCTTCCTGACCCTTGCTGCCGCTATGCCGCTCCTCTATGCTGGTTTTGTGAAAGACTGGATTGAGGAAGACGCAATGCCAACGTGGATGGACCTGGAACTCCGCCGCAAGAAGAAAACCGCGTAATCAAGCCCTTTTCGTGTCTTTATTACAGAGAACGGCAGCGGCCCGCGGGGGCTTCTGTCGTTCTTTTCACCTACCGCTCTTTGGACAACATCGTCCGTGCTGGATTTCGACGTAAGTAAGGATCAGAGGTGCGCCCCCGGACGGACTCGAACCGCCGGCACACGGTTTAGGAAACCGTTGCTCTATCCACCTGAGCTACGGGGGCATATGAGGCTTTTGTTGGTTTTGTGGGATACGAGAGAACGCTCCCGCGCCCCTCTCGGCTTCCATCATACCACAGAGACGCTCCGAGAGCAATCGGGTTTTGCCCGCTCGGAACCCTGGTATCTTCCCCGTCCCCTCGTGCGGGCGAAGCGAGCAATGCCCCATATCCGAAAGCATGGTACAATATCCCTCATATTTCATTGCTCTCTCAATTTCTTTCTCAAGGACGTTTCGTAACCGTTCGTTGACGATTGATGAACCGATTGGTACAATAACCAGACTGGCGATAACACAATAGTGAGGAAACAAAAGAACTTATGAGTACGCAAGATTCCCCCTTGAGGCTAAGCAAGCGACTTTCGCAGCTTCAACCATCTGCGACCATCGGGCTTATCGGACGCATTGCTCAGTTGCGGAGCGAGGGTGTTTCTGTCATCTCGTTTGGACAGGGAGAGCCGGATTTTCCCACACCTGAGCCGATAAAAGCGGCCGCCGCCGAAGCGATGGAAAAAAACCTGACCCGCTACACCCCGGCTGGCGGCATCCCCGACCTGCGCCGGGCCATTGCCCGTCAGGTGGAGCAGGACAGTGGGCAGCCCTGCACCCCTGATCAGGTAACGGTGACAGCAGGTGCAAAAGAAGCCCTCTTTCTGACCTTCCTGGCCACCTGCGAAGAAGGCGACGACGTTATTATCCCCGCGCCCTACTGGGTCAGTTACATTGAGCAGGTCCGGATGGCGGGCGCAACGCCGGTTATTGTTCACACCGACGAAACCACCGGCTACAAACTCAGCAGCGATCTGCTGGCCGCCAATCTTACCCCACGCACTCGCGCCATCATTCTCAATTCCCCATCCAACCCGACGGGTGCAGTCTACACCGCCGAAGAACTGGACGCACTCGCGACGGTACTGAGCAATTCTCAGACCCTCATCATCAGCGACGAAATCTACGACCGGATTTGCTATGTGCCCTATGCGCGCCTGCTGCGGGTTGCGCCCGACCTGGCCAACCGCACGATCATTATCAACGGGGTCTCGAAAACCTTTGCCATGACCGGCTGGCGCGTGGGCTACGCCGCCGGCCCCGAACCGATTATCAAAGCCATCCGATCTATCCAGAGCCACTCAACTACCCATACCACGTCAATAGCGCAATATGCGGCCCTGGCGGCCTATACACCATCCGAGGAGCTGGACCGCATTGTTGCCGAGCGTACAACGGTTTTTCAGCAGCGGCGCGACCTCATCATTGAGCACTTGAGCACTATCCCCGGCGTGCAGTGTATGGTTCCCGATGGAGCATTCTATGTTTTTCCCAATGTGTCGAGTTTGCTCAATCGCCCGCTCAAAGATGGGACAATCTGCAAGACGAGCAGCGACCTGGCAGCCTATCTGCTGGAGCAGGCCCATATCGGCGTGGTGATGGGCGAAGCGTTTGGCGCACCGGCCTGCTTGCGCCTCTCCTACGCTCAGGATAGCGAGAGTATTAGCGAGGGGTTGCGACGGTTTGCCGAAGCTATTGGCAGCTAAAACCAGGGGAATCGAGCGGGCGGGTTGAGAGATATATAGCAGGTGAACAACCCACCCGCCCTGGCCAATAAGAACGTCCCTTGCTCTCGTTTTCTGCGCACCAGAAAACAGAGAAATCTCAAGAATTGAGAAAAAGGTAATTGTTCAGAAATAGGGGTCGCGTTCCTGGGAGCACGGGCATCTTGCCCGCCCCAATGCAAGCGGGACGCTTGCGTTCCCAGGCGTTCCCCCAATGTGAACACGGACAGAAGAAATAGAGACAATAATATGAAGCAACCAACGGAGCAAACGTATGTCGCGCTCGATCTCGAAATGACCGGACTGGATGAAGATGATGAGATCATTGAAATTGGCGCGGTAAAATTTCAGGGGGAAACGGTTCTCGAAACCTTCTCGCAGTTGATCAAGCCTCGCGCCCCCCTGTCGCTCAAAATAACCCGCATCACTGGCATCAGCAGCGACGACCTGGCCAGTGCCCCCCGCTTTAGCGAAGTTGCCCCCGAATTTGTGCGGTTTCTCGGCAACTATCCTCTTGTAGGACACTATGTTGGGAACGATATGGCCTTGCTCCAGACACATGGTATCCACATTCCACAGCCTATCTATGACACCTTTGAACTGTCCACGCTCCTGATTTCTCGCGTGCCAGCATACAAACTGACCACGCTGACTGAATTCCTGGGCATCCCCTCCCAGGAGGCCCACCGCGCTCTCAACGATGCCGATATGACCCGTCAGGTATTTTTACGCCTTTTGCAACAGATAGACACGCTCAACATTTCCGAGCTTGCGATGGTCAATCGGCTAATGCAGCAAACAGCGTGGCCCATTGCCGGCTTGTTTGCCGAAAAGGAGCGGAACAAAACCCGCCAGGCCTTCGCGGTTGATGTGCCAATGCCCGGAGGCGCAAAAACATCGGCAGAGATGCCTCTCTGGGGGAAGCCAGCGCAGCGGCAGGAGGGAGCCGACCATCGCCCGCTGCGCCCAACCGGTTCCACCGAACCGCTCGATCTCGATGCCGTTGAAGCCTTTTTCTCGCCTGAAGGGAGCTTGGGGCGGATGTTTGAGGGCTATGAACAGCGTCCACAGCAGGTGCAGATGGCACGGGCTGTGGGGGAGTCTTTCAATACGAGCGAAACGCTCCTGGTTGAGGCTGGCACCGGTACGGGCAAGAGCATGGCCTACCTGGTCCCCGCCGCGTTTTTTGCCAGGCAGCGTGGCGAGCGTGTCATTGTTTCCACCAATACCATCAATCTCCAGGATCAATTATTTTTCAAAGATATTCCCGACCTCCAGCGCATTATGAGCGAAGCGGGGGGGAAATCGGATGGCTCTCCCCCCTTTACTGCGGCTCTGCTCAAAGGACGCAGCAACTACCTCTGTCTGCGCCGCTACCACGACCTGCTTTCCGAAGAAACCCGCAAGCCAGAAGAAGCACAGTTGTTGCTCAAAGTCCAGTTCTGGCTTCCAGGTACAACGAGTGGCGACGGAAGTTCGGAAATCCTCATGGTCGGGCAGGAGCGGTTGGCCTGGAGCCGCATCAACGTTCCTGTTGATACCTGCACGGGCATCCATTGTCCCCATTTTTCCGAGTGCTTTTTCTTCAAGGCCCGCCGAGAGGCTGAAACAACCCATCTTGTTGTTGTCAACCATGCACTCCTGCTATCTGATCTTACCATCCAGTACCAGGTGTTGCCCGAATACGACCATGTGATTATTGATGAGGCCCACAATATTGAAACAGTGGCAACCGATCAGTTCAGTTTTGCGGTTGACCAGGCCGCCCTGCTCCAATTCTTCGATTCGCTTGTGCTTGTGGGAGGGGGGGCAAACCCGGTGAGCGGTTTGCTCTCGGAAATACCCGCGGCGTTTAGGGAGCGGGCAGAAACGATTGGCGAGGGTCCCCGTGAGTCCCTGCAACAGACTATCAAGGAGATTAGCGCGGTGCTGGAGCGGGCCCGCGAGGCAACAATCGAGACATTCCGCGGATTGAGTCGTTTTCTACAAGAAGAAATAGCCGACCAGGACCAATCGTATGCCTTTGAACACCTCTACGATATTCGCTATCGGATTACCCCTGCGGTGCGGCAAAAGCCAGAATGGGCAACAGTTGAGCATACCTGGGACAATCTCAATGTCACGCTGACCCATATCAGCGAACAACTTGGCAAGGTTGAAACGCTGTTGAACGATGCCGAAGAACACGACCTGCCAAAATATGAAGAGTTGCTCCTGCGGGTGCAGTCGCTCAAACGCTACGCAACCGATGTGCGGGTGCAGATGGGGCACCTCATGCTTGGGAGCGAGGAAACCATTGTCTGGCTGAGCCTCAACCAGGTCAGCGCGGTGTTGACCATCCATGCGGCCCCGCTCGGCGTTGATGAGTTGCTGCGAACACAGCTTTTTGAGCAAAAGAAGACGACCATTCTTACCTCGGCCACACTCTCGGTCAATGGGAGTTTCGAGTTTGTACGGAGCCGTCTGGGGGTTGTCGAACCGGAAGAATTGCAGCTTGAGTCCCCCTTCAATTACGAGCAGCAGGCCCTGATATACATTCCCAATGACATCCCCGAACCGACGCAGCGCGGCTACCAGGAACAGGTGGAAGCCATTTTGATACAGCTTGGCATAGCGACCGGAGGGAGAACCCTCGCGCTCTTCACCTCCAACAGTACGCTCAAAAAGACTATCGGAGGGATACAGGAGACGCTGGAGGCCGAGGATATTGTGGTGTTGGGACAGGGGGTAGATGGCTCGCGGCGGGCCCTGCTTGAGCGGTTTAAGGATGAGCCACGCACGCTGCTCCTCGGCACCAGCAGCTTCTGGGAGGGGGTGGATATTGTGGGCGATGCGCTCTCGGTGCTGGCCATTACTCGTCTGCCTTTCAGCGTGCCAAGCGACCCGGTGTTTGCTGCTCGCAGCGAGCAATTCTCCAATCCCTTTTTCCAATATACGCTCCCGCTGAGTATCCTGCGCTTCAAGCAGGGGTTCGGGCGGCTCATTCGCAGCAAGGATGACCGTGGGGTTGTTGTTGTTCTCGACAGGCGACTCCTGACCAAAAAGTATGGGAGCCTCTTTTTACAATCGTTGCCCCCGACCTGTGTGCGCGAAGGGTCAGCAAGATACCTGTCCCGGCTTATCCCCCGCTTTCTAGCGGGCCACGCTTCCTGATCAGGGATTATCTGGCCTGTGCAGTAGCAAAAGCAACTCCTTCCAGCACCCCGACCACGAATACTGTTGCCTGGCCAGAAAGCGTCTGGAACTGGCCGAAGAGGACCGGCGCATCCAGGGTTAGGTAGACCCCCAATGTGAGTGGTGTGATAGTTGGGGCAGGAGCACTGGATATGCTCTCTGTGCGTCAAAGGAGCATCTCTCTTGTTCCAGACTACCACTCAGATTCAAGGACTACCCCGCCGAAGGGCAAAGCAATATCTACCCGGGCCACCGTGTATCCCATCCTGCGTCAATTGAACAGTCGTTCGACCACGCGCTGCCAGGCATCCATAATAGCCCGGCTGACGGGCGCATCGGGTTGCCATGCGGTCACGGGTTCCCCCTGGATCATGGCCTGCTGCACGTCCTCATCAAAAGGAACTTCCCCCACAATCGGGAGGTCGTTCTGCTGACAATAGGCCCGAAACTGCTGCACCCCCTCCGGGTAGAGGTCGGCTTTGTTGATGCAGACCAGCGTGGGTACCCGAAAGTGGGCGGTGGTCTGGCAGATGCGCTCAAGGTCGTGCAGGCCAGTGCGAGTCGGCTCTGTCACAATAAGCGCGAGATCAACCCCGGTTGCCGCCGAAATGACGGGGCAACCAATCCCCGGCGGGCCATCTATCAACACCAGATCATATCCATGCTTGATAGCAAAGAACTGCGCTCGTTGCTTGACCTGCATCACCAGTTTGCCGGAGTTTTCCTGGGCCGGGCGCAGAGCCGCGTGGAAGAGCGGGCCATAGCGGCTCTCGGAGCGAAACCAGTGTCCGGCCACCTGTGGCTCCAACCGAATAGCTCCCGATGGGCACTGGTAGAAGCAGGCAGCGCACCCCTCGCACGCAATCTCATAGACCTGGGGGCGGGGTGGCTCCCCTGTCTCAACAATCGCCTGGAAAATCGCATCGAAGCGGCAAACATCGGCACAGATGCCGCAACCAGTACACTGCTCCGCGTTTATGGCTGCCACCGAGCCACCAGTAAACGGATGCGTTTCGAGAACCCGCGGGGAGAGCACCAGTTCCATATTGGAAGCATCCACGTCGGCATCGGCCAGCACGGTCCGCACGCGGGCCTGGTTGTGGGCCAGGTGGGCAAACGCCGCGGTAAGGCTGGTTTTGCCCGTGCCACCTTTGCCGCTCAGGATGAGCAGTTGTTTCATACGGAATCTCCCTGTGGCTTTGTTGTCATGAGTGGCGTTGCTGTCATAAGCTGGACCGCCTGCCTGTAGAGATGGTGCAGTAAGGCATGATACGCCGGGCGCACTTCCACCAGCGGCACACCGCGGGCAATCCCCTCGGCCAGTTCCCGGTCAAAGGGGATGCGGAGCAGAACTGGCAATTGCTCACTTTCGCAGAAACGCTCTACCCCCTCGTAGCCACTGCCATCGCGGTTGATAATGACCCCCGTAGGAATATCAAGCTCTCGTGTCACCTGCACAGCAAGGCGCAAATCGTGCAGGCCAAAGGGGGTTGGCTCTGTCACAAGCAGCACCACGTCGGAGCCGCGCATCGTCTCCACCACCGGGCAGGAGGTGCCGGGCGGTGCATCCGCAATGATCACCTGTTCCGGGTGCTGCGGCACAACCCACTGTTTCAACTGGCGGATGATAGGGACGGCCATTGGCTCTCCCGTGTTGAGCAACCCCTGTCCAAACAGGATACGGTCGCGGGTCTGGCCCCGTTCGAGCACGCCAATAACTGATGGTATCTCGCTAATCGCCTGCCGCGGGCAAAGCTGCATACAGCTTCCGCACCCGTGGCAAAGCTGCGGAAAGACCATTGTTTGCTGGCCAATGAGTGCAATTGCGTGAAACTGGCACGCCTCGGCGCAGGTGCCACAATGGTCGCACCGTTCCTCATCAACCGATGGGATCATGATGGGCACATCCTGGCGGGCTTCAACTGCCGGCTGGAGAAAGATGTGGGCATTGGGGGCTTCCACATCGCAATCGAGAAAAAGGGGGGGAGTGGACAGAACATCTCCCCGCGCCAGGCTCAGCGCAAGACTGGTAGCGAGTGTGGTTTTACCAGTGCCGCCCTTGCCACTCGCAACAGTTATCTTCATGATCTTGCTCTTCACATGGTTTCCAGTGTACCGGCCTTGAATTGTTCAATTGCCTCACGGACTGTCTTTGCGGAGCCGAAGCGATACAACGCGATACCAGCAGCCTTGAGGGCCTGCAAAGCCTGGGGGCCAAAGTCGCCGCTAATGACAGCAGCAACATTTTGTCCGGCGACAAACTGCGCCGCACGGGTGCCAGCCCCGCCGGAAGCCGACGCGCCGGGGTTGGGATGGGCCTTGGCCTCAAAATTGTCCGTATTCACTCGCAAGAAGTATGCTCCCCGTCCGAAGCGTGTATCAACCCGCGCCTCAATCGTTGGGGATTCCGCCGTAACAATGACATACATGGCTCTAAGTGTCCTCCTTCTTCTGTCGCCTGAATCGTCTCAGATGGCAACGAGTGTACCACTACTGCATACAGGGGTCAAGTTTTGTAGTCTGACGTAGCCCTGGATCAGGTTGCGTATCCTTTCAAGGATATGGTATAGTAAGTATTTGTGGGGAGCCGCCTTCGGGGGGGCATGTCCGCGGTTGGATATTGTCCAGAAAACCCCGACGCTCTCGCGTTGAGAGAAGCCGCAATTGAAACGCAGGAGAGGGGGAAAAGCAACGATGCTGCCAGTGGAAGAGGGGCGACAGCGAGTTGTCATCGAAGGGGTCCAGCCGGAAATTGATGGAGGACGCTTCCCCATCAAACGGACGGTCGGGGAACAGGTCCTTGTCGAAGCTGATATTTTTGTAGATGGTCACGACGCTATCTCCAGCGTGCTGTGCTACCGCAGGCAGGGAGAAGCGCAATGGCAGGAGGTCCCAATGGATTTCCTGGTCAACGACCACTGGCAAGGCGTGTTTTTTGTTGCAACGGTTGGTCGCTACGAGTATACCGTGGTGGCCTGGGCCGACCATTTCAAATCGTGGCGGCGCGACCTGAAAAAACGTATTGATGCCGGGCAGGATGTCGCCGTTGATTTGCTGGTGGGAGCAACTCTGATAGAGGAAGCGAGCCAGCGAGCCACCGAGGATGACGCGGGCTGGCTCCGCTCGTGGGCCAATGTGCTCCGCAAAGAAGGGAGCCAGAGCCACAAAATTGAGGTTGCCCTCGATGAGCAGGTCAACCAGTTTATGAAGCGATACCCGGACCGGCGGTTTGCCACAACCTACGCCAGAACCCTCCAGGTGGTTGTTGACCGCGAAAAGGGCCGCTTCAGCGCGTGGTATGAAATGTTCCCACGCTCATGCAGCGGCATCCCCGGCAAACACGCCACATTCAAAGACTGCGAAAAACGCCTCCCCTACATTGCCGAGATGGGCTTTGACATTGTGTATCTCCCACCCATCCACCCTATCGGAACAAATTTTCGCAAAGGCAAAAACAACGCCCTCGTCGCCACAGCGGAAGACACCGGCAGTCCGTGGGCCATTGGCAGCAAGGAAGGCGGGCATATGGCGGTCCACCCCGACCTGGGAACGCTCGAAGACTTCCGCCATTTTGTCCAGGCCGCCAGAGAATATCAGATTGATGTTGCTCTGGATATTGCCTTCCAGTGCTCGCCCGACCATCCCTACGTCAGAGAGCACCCCGAATGGTTTCTCCAGCGGCCCGATGGGACAATTCAATATGCCGAAAATCCTCCCAAAAAATACCAGGACATCTATCCCTTCTTCTTTGAAACAGAAGACTGGCAAGGATTGTGGAAGGAACTCAAACGTATCTTCACCTTTTGGATTGAGCAGGGGGTAACGATTTTCCGCGTGGACAACCCCCATACCAAATCGTTCCTCTTCTGGGAGTGGGCCATTGGAGAGATCAAGCAGGAGTATCCCGAAACGATCTTTCTTTCCGAAGCCTTTACCCGACCGAAGGTGATGTACAACCTGGCCAAACTGGGCTTCACCCAGTCGTATACCTATTTTGCCTGGCGCAACACAAAATGGGACCTTACAACCTACTTTGAAGAACTCACCCAGACCCCGGTACGGGAGTTTTTCCGCCCGAACCCGTGGCCCAATACCCCCGATATTCTCAATGAGTATCTGCAATTCGGGGGGCGGCCCGCCTTTATGATCCGCCTGGTCCTGGCTGCCACGCTCGCCGCCAGCTATGGCATCTACGGCCCCGCTTTTGAACTGTGCGTCAATACGCCGCGTGAGCCAGGGAGTGAGGAATATCTCGACTCGGAAAAATACGAGATAAAAGTCTGGAACCTGGAAACTCCCCACAGTTTGCGCCACTTGATTGCCCAGGTCAATCGCATTCGGCGCACCAACCCCGCCCTCCAGCGCGATTGGAGCCTGCGCTTTCACCACGTTGATAATGATCAAATTATCTGCTATAGCAAACAGACGGAAGAACAGGCGAATATCATTGTTGTGGTGGTCAATCTCGACCCCTACCACACCCAGTCGGGCTGGCTTGATCTTCCGCTGGAAGAAATGGGGCTTGACCCCCACAAACCCTACCAGATGCACGATTTGCTAAACGATACGCGATACCTCTGGAATGGGCCCCATAACTATGTTGAACTTCGCCCCGAAATCCTTCCGGCGCATATTTTCTGCGTGCGGCGGCATGTTCGCACAGAGCGCGATTTCGATTACTATATGTAGTTTTTACACAATGTTTTTCGATGTTATTGATGAGAGAGGACGAGATATGCCACTGAAAAAGACCCCCGGCGAGTATGGAGCAAGGGAAGCGAGAGACGAAGAAACAGGACAGTCGGGCAAGGGAGAGCAGCCGGAAACTACTGAGGAGAAGCCGGTCGCACCCGCAGGCAGCACAACAGCCAGCAAGTCGGGGGGCGAGTCGGATGAGGTGCCAATCAGACCATCGCCACCCGCCTCCGCGCCAGTGACGAGGGCAAGGCCAGCTTCGACACCGCCAGCGACGACGGAGACGACGAACGCTGACCAGAACGAAACCGTTCCGACAAGAAGCGGCGAGGATACCAAAACGGACAAGAAAGACGAGAAGGTTGACGAGAAAGCGGAAGCAACACCACGGGCAAAATTGTCCGCGGAGCCGCCCGCCAGTTTGCCCTCAGAACCAGTCGCCGACCCTGCCGACCTCGTCCCGCTGCCAACTGAACTCTCGCCCCTGCACAATGATGATCTCTACTTCTTCAACGAGGGAACGAACTTTCGTATCTACGAGAAGTTTGGCTCGCGCCCGATGGTCATCCGTGGGGTGGCAGGGGTCTACTTTGCGCTCTGGGCCCCCGACGCGGCCCAGGCGAGCGTGGTTGGCGATTTTAACGAATGGAACCCGGAAACAAACCCGATGCAGGCCCGCGGGGATTCCGGGGTCTGGGAGTGTTTCATCCCTGGTCTGGAAAAGGGACGTATCTACAAGTATCATATTCTCTCACGGTTCAATAACTATCGCGTCCTCAAGTCCGACCCGTTCGGGGTTCATTCCGAAGTTTCGCCAAAAACCGCTTCGGTGGTCTGGGATCTGGAGTATGCCTGGGGGGATGCGGAATGGATGAAAACTCGCCGCCAGCACAACGCCATAGAATCGCCCATTGCAATTTATGAGGTGCATCTCGGCTCGTGGATGCGGGTCCCCGAAGATGGCAACCGCTTTTTGAGCTACCGCGAAATTGCTCCTAGATTGGTTGAGTATGTGCGCAAGATGGGATTCACCCATGTCGAGTTTCTCCCATTGATGGAACACCCCTTCTATGGCTCCTGGGGCTACCAGGTTACAGGCTATTTTGCGCCAACAAGCCGCTATGGAACCCCGCAAGACTTGATGTATCTCATAGATACGCTGCACCAGAATGGCATCGGCGTTATTCTCGACTGGGTGCCCTCTCACTTTGCGACAGACCAGCATGGACTGGGGTACTTCGACGGGACCCACCTGTATGAGCATTCCTACCCACAAAAAGGCTGGCACCCCGACTGGCAGAGCTATATTTTTAACTATGGCCGCCATGAGGTCCGCAGCTTTCTGCTAAGCAACGCGCTCTACTGGTTTGACAAATATCACATAGACGGGTTGCGCGTGGATGCGGTCGCCTCAATGCTCTATCTGGACTATTCGCGCAAAGATGGCGAATGGATGCCCAACCAGTATGGTGGCCGGGAAAACATTGAGGCTATCTGGTTCCTGCGCCGCTTCAACGAAATTATCTTCGAGCACTACCCGGATGTCCAGACCATCGCCGAAGAATCAACCGACTGGCCAATGGTCTCGCGTCCGACGTATGTTGGCGGCCTGGGGTTTGGTCTGAAGTGGGATATGGGGTGGATGCACGACACGCTGGCGTATATGAGCCGCGACTCAATCTATCGCAAGTATCACCACAACGAGATGACGTTCCGTATGCTCTACGCCTTTACCGAAAACTTTGCCCTGCCCCTCTCGCACGATGAGGTTGTGCATGGGAAAGGCTCGCTCCTTGCGAAGATGCCGGGCGACCTCTGGCAGAAGTTCGCCAACTTGCGCCTCCTCTTTGGCTATATGTATGCGCAGCCGGGCAAAAAGCTCCTCTTTATGGGGGCGGAGCTTGGACAGTGGAAGGAATGGCAGCACGAAGAGAGCATCGAGTGGCACCTCTTGCAGTTTGCCTCCCATGTCGGGTTGCAGCGGTGGGTGGCCGATTTGAATACGTTCTACCGCAATGAGCCGGCCCTCCACGAACTCGATTGCGACCCGAACGGGTTTCGCTGGTCCGACTGCAACGACTGGGAAAACAGTATGTTCAGTCTGATCCGTCAGGGGCAAACAACGAATGCTGCTGTGCTGGCCGTGGCCAACTTTACGCCCGTGCCGCGCCATCAATACCGCGTTGGTGTGCCCTATGGAGGGTTCTGGCGCGAGTCCCTCAACAGCGATGCCAGAGAGTATGAGGGAAGCGGGGTTGGCAACGCCGGGGGTATCGAGGCGGAGGAGATACCCGTGCATGGCTTCCCCTACTCCATCCCCGTTTCGGCTCCGCCACTTGGTGTGGTCTTCTTCACCAACCCGGGCCCGGCCCTGACCCCACAGCTAGAGGACGAGGCGGAAGAGGAAACGAAAGCGGCCAGGCCCAAACCCAAAATGGTCTTCCCCGACACGCCTGCCACAATACCCGATCCTGATGCTGTGCCGGTGCGGAGTGTGGAGTAATATCAATTTCGGTTCATGAGTGCCCTCACCCCTGCCGCTCGTGCGGCTCCCCCTCTCCCCAGGGAGAGGGGACCGGGGGGAGAGGGAGTGGAAAATGTTTGCCCGAAGATGGTATAACACCCTGTTTTCTCCCAACGGGGCCGTTTTCTCACGATGAGTAACCACCCTGTCCCCAACAACCAAACGGTCCCTCCGCGCTCCCCCTCGTTTGACCTGCCAATCATCCTGGTTGCGCTGCTGGTCGGGGGGGTGCTCGGTTGGCTCAGCGTTGCCCGCTACCTGGGCTACAATGCGGGAATGCTCGACCTGGGGAATATGGCGCAGGCTATCTGGAGTGGCACGCAGGGGGAGCCGCTTGTTGTCACCTTCCCCGATGGCCCGCTGAGCCGGCTCTCGCTCCATGTTGAACTCATCTATTTCCTATTTGTGCCCTTCTACGCGCTGGTGCCCGACCCGCGCTTGCTGCTGGTTGCTCAGGCCGCTTTGTTTGTGCTCGGCGCGGTGCCCGTCTACCGGCTGACGATGCGCCAGACCGGGCAGCAGTTCGCGGCCCGCGCTCTCGTGCTCATCTATCTCTTCTACCCCGTAGCCCAGACAGGGGTGCTCTTCGATTTCCACGGCGACACGCTGGCTATGCCGCTGCTGCTCTTCGCGCTCGATGCGCTTGATTCGCGCTCGTGGGGGCGGTATGCGTTCTTCGCGGCTCTCGCTCTGAGCTGCAAGTTCTATGTTGCCGTGCCAGTGGCGGGCATCGGGGGCACCCTGCTGCTGTGGGGGCAGCGGATGGGCGCGGGGCCCGATGACCAGCGGCGGGGAGCGTGGCGACTGGCCGGCGGGTTGACGCTGTTGGCGGCCGTGGTCTATGGTGCGGTAGCTTTTTTTGTCGTGCGCCCGCTGTTTGCTCCTCCCGCCGGCAGTGGCGACCTGCCCGCGACAACCGGCTCCTACCTGCACTTCTATTTCGGGCAGGCCGCGGAACTGTGGAACACCTTCGGAGACCGGCTCCTGAATGCGGTTATTGTATTTGTCCCCGCGCTGTTCGTGGCGTGGCGCGGGTGGCGGTGGTTGCTTGCTGGCTTGCCCCTCGCAGCAGCTATGCTCCTCTCCAGCGGCCCCGGCGGCTCCTACGACTACCGCTACCACCACTACGCGCTTGTGGTACCGTTTGTGGTGATGGCCACCATTGTGGGGACGCGATCGCTTATCTCCCCCTCCGCACGCCCGGACAATGCCCCTCCGCCTCGCCGCCGCATCTGGCGAGCCGACCTGGGGATTACTGTTGTCAGTGTCGTGCTATTCGCTGTCCTGATGGTTGATACTCCACTCAATCCGCTCTTCTGGGTGGGGTTGCCGGGGCAGGGCCTCGACCCCTCGGCCTACGGGCGAACAGCCCGCGATGCACAAAAGGACTGGTTTCTTGCCAATGTTGTCCCGCCCCGTGCCCCGATAGCTGCTTCGATGTTTCTTGCACCCCATATTGCCAACCGTGAAACGCTCTACCTGGTACGCTACCCCGACGATGCAGGCGCGGAGCGTCTCCCCGCCATCCTGCCACAGGTAGACAATGTGTTGACCGACGCACTGTTCGACTATTTCATCCCACTTGGGGAAGAAAGCTACGGTGGCGGTGTGGGCTACGAGCACCAAGCCATCGCGCTCGTGCTGCGCGACCCGTCCTTCGGGCTTGTTGCGGAGCACGATGGTCTCTTGCTTTTTGAGCGTGGCGCGGGGCCGCCGCGGACCCTCGCGCAAGAGGTGACAGTTGTTGAGCAGTCGCCTGCTGCTCCCTCCATTTCCCCCCTTGCGGTATTTGGTGATACTATCGGACTGCTTGAGGCTTCTGTTGTGGTACTGAAAGAGGAGCGGGGACAGAAAGCAGCCGGCCCGCCAGCAGGAGAAGAGGAAACAGGGATGACGCGGTGTCGGGCCGTGTTCGAGTGGGTTGTGGCGGGACCCGCACCGCCAGCACGGGATCACTTCGCGGTGAGTCGTATCGTGAACGGGGCCGTGAGCAATGGGAACACCGTGAGCGCGGGGGAATATCCCGTCCACTATCCCCACCTGCCCACACTGGCCCTGCTCCCGCCAGACCGCTGGCAGCCGGGGCAGATTATCCGCGAAGTGTTTGAGGTTGAGCTGCCGGGCCCGTTGCCAGAAGGGAGCCGCTGGCGCGTGGAATGGTACAGCCCCGCACATCCCTATAGCTACACCACCGATGCGCGGAGCCGCCTGCCGGGGCAGTATGAATTCGACATAAAATAGATTACTATTAGTTCAAGACACCTGAGGGACAACATAATGGCAAATTCAGGAAAGAAAGACTACGACGAGGGGTATAGCCAGGGCTACGACGAGGGGCGCAAGGATGGCTACGCGCTTGGCTACGACGAGGGGCTTCGGCAGGGCAAACAGGAGTATTATGAGCGTTCGCTGCGAAGCAAGGTTGATCACGTCCGCTACCACGCCAGCAGCATTATTCACCATATTGGCAGGCTGTTTGGCAAGAGGCGGTAGCCCCTCTCTGTTCACATCTGGGGGGAAAACCCTCCACCCTATTTCCGGTGCGGGGGCCAGCTCTGGTGCTGGCGCGCCCGCCCGGCCACAACCCAGGATGACCGTGGCTTCTCTGGTGCGTGGGTGCGGAGGGGGGGAATGGTGCGCTTTTGCATCATTGCGCGGTGGCTTAGCACCGCTATGGTGATAGCAGCAATCAGCTCCCGCTCCACCCGCTTCTTTCTGAAGAGAGAAAACCAGCGCGAGGGGGCCAGCAGGTTCCAGGCCATTATTGCTCTCTCCGTTGCTCCTCAACTACTCCCCAACTACTCCCCGCCGGTCATACGTACCTGCGGAATATCGAAGCGCAATACCCGGTTGCTGACGCGGTCTACCACGTAAACCTTCTGGTCGGTCCCCACGGCAATACCGCTTGGAGCATTCAGCGAGGCCAGGTCGTCGCCCGACCCGCCCCAGCGGAAAAGTATATCGCCACGCATATTGGCGGCCAGCACACTATTGCGCCGCGGGACGCTCACAAAGACCATCTCGCTCTTTGGGTCAACGCCGATATTCGGGTCATCGTAGGTGTTCGATTCCCACCCGCCAATGTTCCACTGCACCACGGGGGCCGGAGCAACGCGCCCGTTGGCATCCATCGGGAAAACCTGCACGCGGCTGTTCCAGCTATCGGCCACATACACATTGCCGCCACTATCCATGGCCAGGCCCGTTGGCTCGTTGAACTGGCCCGGGCCAGAACCGCTGTAGCCCCACTGGTAGAGATAATTCCCCTCGTTGTCGGTGACAACAATGCGTTTGTTGCCCGTGTCGGCAATGTAGATATTTCCTGCCTCATCAATGGCAAGCGCACGCGGTCCGAAGAAACCGAGCGGGTTGTTGGCGTTGGCTTCCTGGCTCCCGCCAGTGATTGTCACCATGCGCCCACCGCCGAGGTCCTGGTTTCCGTTGCCCCATGTTTTCAGCCAGTTCCCATCCGGGTCAAGTTTGACGATACGGGCATTCCAGGTGTCGGCAACGTAGATACTCCCCTGCTCATCTACCGCAATCCCCCGTGGCTCATGGAACTTGCCCTCGCCCCGGCCGGGCCCGCCGCCGCCAATCGTCTGCTCCAGCTCGCCATTGCGGGCATAAATCTGGATGCGGTGGTTCATCGTGTCGGCCACATAGACACGCCCACGGCGGTCAAGCGTTACTCCCGTTGGTTGCGAGAGTTCGGAAGCGTTGCCATAGGATTGGTTCGCCTCCAGCGGGATGAGCGATGGGCCCCGCGTGGTTGGCACGCCCGACATGCCCGCCAGGTCGCTGCGGACCCATACCTCCATTTCGCGGGCACCGGGGTTGAGTTCGGGCGGTAGCTTGCGGAAGAGGACGAAGTTTCGCAGCGTGTCCCAGTTTTCGGGCAAAAAAGGCCAGATAAGTGGGCCCCAGGGGGGCGCGAGCGAAGCGGAAATATCCCGTTCGCACCCTTTGGGGCCAGGTTGCGTCAGATCTTCAACCGGTGTCCAGGTGTTGTAATAAAATCGTTTGTAGCCCGGCTCTCCTGGCTGACACTTGTTCCCTTCGGGAAACCACCAGTTCAGGAAGTTTTCCTTGCCATAGGGCATGACATAGTTTTCCTCCAGCATGGTGCGTATCTTGCTGTTGTTGCGTGGGTCGGAGCTGTCGCCCATCTTGTAGAGTATCACCACAGGAGCCAGTCCCTTGCTTCCATCGGGGAAGGTAACATCAAACGTTGTGGAGTCAGGGTCTTCGAGCGAGGATGTTTTCATCCAGGTTATATTGTGGAAGTGGCGGAAATACCATTGCAGCGGCCAGGCCAGCGACCCCTCGCCCTCCGCGTCGCCGCCATCAATGATCATCGGCATTGAAAAGCTGCCCGTCACATCCTCTTCTGAGCGATAGGTGCGGGCCAGGTTGATAGACAACTCTTCCATATCGTCAACCAGGTAGGGAATGTCGGGCGAAGTCTGGGTATAGACAAGCAGTTCAATGGGGGTATCGGGGTGGTCGTAGACGGCAAGCCAGGCCGAGCGCAGCATATAGGCCCCAAGCACAACCGCCAGCGTGAGCGCGATAGCCGCCAGCAAGACGCGCCACCCTAGCCGCATGAGCAGCGTGAGCAACCCGTAGAGCATTGCGCCGCCAATGATGAGCGGAACCAACCCTTGCAGCAGGTGGCTCTGTCCCTCCTGTCCACCGCCAGAGGTCCAGAACCGCCACACCGCCACGCCAAACGCAACGAGCATCAGCAGAAAGGCCGGTGGGACCATCCAGAGAAGACTTCTCGGAGGGGACTCTCGTTTCTCCTGTTTCTCCTGTTTCTCCTGCTGATTTTCTTCCTGGTTTTCCGGGTATTCTGCGTGTTCTGTGTGTTCTGGGGGGGCAGCAGGCGGGTCGAAGGTGGCAAACAACCGTCCCAGAACCCACGCCGCCAGCAAGCACCCCGGCAGCGACATATGCACCAGCAGCCAGGGCATTTTCTCGCCAGCCCAGGAGAAAATGACAATAGCATTGACATACCAGAAGAGGAGCAGGAGCGGCACCAGTTCTGTCACCACTGCCGAGGGGCTGAGGTTCATTTGCTGTTCGGGCAACCCGAACCAGGTATCACTCCCCCCGCCGAGCACCCTTCGCCAGAGAGGGGGAGAGGTTTCGTCTGGCTCGGAGCTGTGCGGGTTGGCCTTGTGCGGGTTGGTCCTGCTCTTTGCTGCGTGGGGAGGGAAATCTGCGTGTCCCTCCTGCGTGGTCTCGCTGTCGCTGTTGGCGGAGGCTCCTGCTTGCTCAAAAGCAGGTTGGGTACTTTCGTGCGGTTTCCTCTTGCGGGCAAAGAGCGCGAAGAATGTTCCAATACCACACAACACCCCCAGTGGATGGTAGAGCGGGAGCTGCATCAGATAGTAATACCAGGGTTGGTCGCCACGCTTATACTCGTGCTGGCTCCCAAGCCAGTAGGCGATGCCATCGTAGATACCGGTTATGCCGGTCGGATTGGTGAGGAAGGTGGTATACATCACCACATAGATGCTGAGAAAAATACCGATGGCAATGAAGAGCGATTTTCGTTTGTGCTGCACCAGTTCGGCAAGGCGCGTGGTCAGGAGCGGTTGACGTGGCCACACATGTTGGGCCAGCCACGCCATAAGCAGCGAGATACCAACGAGAAAGGCTTTTTCGCCCAGGTACAGCCCCTTGCCAAAGGGGATGGGAGGGTTGAGGATGATGAGCACGACACAGAGCAGAATTGTGGCCAGCAACCCGATGTTGAGATACTGGGCAAAACGGCTTTCGGCCAGCAGTCGCACCAGGACAAATATCCCGAAAATGAAGAAGAGGATGTAGTAGAGTTCGTGGGTGGCAACAGCCAGTGCAAGGCTTGCCGAAAGAAGATAGAGCCAGCCATCGCGCCCACTTTGCAGGTAGCGAAAGACGCTGGCGACCATCCACACTTCCCAGAGCACCATCAGCCCATCGTGGCGGGCAAAGCGGGTGAAATAGAGCAGCGAAGGCGAGAAGGCCAGGAGCACTGCCGCAATGAACGCACCCCGCCGGCCAATCAGGGGGCGAAACATCCAGGCCGAGGCGACCATCGCCACCCCCGCCGCTGCCATCGGGAGGCGGGCCTGTGCATCGCCATCGCCAAAGAGAAAATACGAAATCAGCGTGAAGATGTAGAGGGAGGGGCCGTGGTAGATAGGATTATAGCAATAGGTGGGCGATTTGCCGCCCCAGGCACAGTCGGAGCCTCCTTTACCCATATAGAAGTTCCAGCTTGCCCAGGCATGGATGCTCTCATCGTGGTGCATCGCCATCATATCGAGTTGCCACAGGTGGGCAACAATGCTGACGATGATCAGGGCGAGGTAGGCCGTTATCTCCAGGTTCAACTGCAGCAGTGGGTGTTGGAGGAGTGCGGGTTGTGAAAGCTGCTTTACCGGTGGATGAATTTCTCCCGTTGTCTCTGTTGCCATATTCCCCTTAAACTTTTTTGCAGTGTGTCATATGCGACAATCAGCGATATACTCCTGTTTGCACAGGCATTATACCATGATCATGGCTCATGGAATTTCAATAATCCTCAAGACGGTCATACCCTCGCAGCAGCAAGCCACGCTCCCCCGCCATCCCCCCACATCCACAGTCCAGGCGGGGGGCGGACGAAGGAGCAGAAAGAAAAGCATTGCCGCGGCAGCAATGCTCACCACACCGGCTATGAGAGCCAGGGCCCCGCCATAGGATCGGGAGGATCGGGCGGAGGTTCTGGCGAAGCAGTCAATCGTCAATCCTGATCGCGCTTCCTTTCCCCGGTCCTTTCACCAATCCTTTCCCCAAGCACCGTTTGCAACGAATGGGCACTTCTAACCCCTTTCAGGGTAATACCAAGATTCGTCATGGTTGTCGCTACCGCTGCCGAAACGCCGGTCATTGTCACGCTGCATCCAAGCAAGTGAAGAGCCTGGGTCAACTGCCCGATAGCCTGCACCACCTGGCTATCAACCACATTCACCCCCGTAATATCAAGAATAACCCTGCTGGCATGCCGTGCATATACCTCCTGGAGCAATGTATCGGTCAGCCGTGCGGCCCGCTTGCTATCCAGCGATCCGACAATGGGAACAAGCAACAATCCATCAAGCAGCGGAATGACGGGCGTTTCCAGCACCGCAACGAGATCGAGCAACCGTTGCTGTTCGGCATTCTGTGCTTCGAGTTGTTCTCTTGCCAGTTCCTGATGCTCAATCATGTTGCGGAGATTCTGGATCATCTGGTTGAACGCACCCGCCAGCGTCCCGATTTCGTCCGCCGAGCGGGTTGTAACCGTGATGTCCAGGTCGCCCCCGGCAACTTCCTTCGCGGCCCGCGTCATCTTCTCAATGGGTCGGGCAATCTGCCGGGCAATGACCCCCATGAGGGCCAGGGCAATAATCATCAGTCCCCCGCCTATGCCAACCATCGCCAGCACCAGACGGTTGGCCCCCTCGGTTATCTTCTCATCAGGAATAGTCACATTTACAGACCAGGGGGTCAGCGTTCGCCAGAAATGGATAGGAACAAAAATCTCCAGATCGTCATTCTCATGAAACTGAACAGAGGCTTTTCCTTGCCGGATGATTTCTCTGTCGCTGGCAAAATCATCGTGGAGTTCTTCGCCCGACTGTCCTACCAGATCCGGGTGGCCAGTCACAGCAACGAGCATCCCGCGGTAGGTTATGAGAGCCAGCACCCCGGTATTGTCATAGATATTCACCCCATCAGCAAGACTTTGAAAGTAGTCAAGACGAATATCTACCCCGGCAACGCCGAGAAATTCTCCTTGCACAATGATGGGAACAGCCAGCGACATAATGAGTGTGTCTTCTCCCTGCACCGGATAGTGGTAGGGTTCGGTGACACACTCCAACCGCGTCTGGCGCGGGCACTGGTAGAAATTTGTGGGATCGTCTTCTTGCTGAAACCCCACCCGCGTTGCAAGGCTGAGTTTCCCCTGTTCGTTGCGACTCCAGGAAGGGGCAAAATACCCCTGTTCCTCAAAAGATAGCATATAGGCAATATCCACCTCCTGGTTATCAAAATCCTGCTTATCGAGGGGATCAAAAGCGTCGGGTTCCCAGATACTGAACACACCGGTAAGCTGCGGGGATTGTTCCAACACCTTCTTGAGAATGAATACCACTTGCTCGCGGGATAGCTCGATGGGGTTCTCCGGATCGTTCACGGTCATCAGAACCTGGCCGAGGGTGCGGGCCGTATTCAGCGCAATTTCAATCTCTTCATTGATGCTAACAGCGTTCTCCTGCGCAACCGCGACCGCTTGTCCTTTTGCAGCTTCCAATGCTGTTTTGTGTAATGATGATGCTGCATAGAGGATAATAATAAGGGATAGGCCCAGAAGACATAGCCCTGTCCAGAAGGCTATTTTCCACTGGATAGAAACCCGGATAGTGTTGTACAAAGTTTTCACAAGGACCCTCTCTTTCTGCATTCTCTGTCCGGTTCGAGTTGGTTCTGGCTCCCGGTTCTCATGCCCGGAGGCAGTTGCTTTTCTATTGTGGTATAGGTATTATAGAACAAATCACGAAATGGGGGTACACCTCGCAACAAGACAACAGGGGACAAACAGCGAGATTTCCCCATTGGAGATAAAAACCAACTAGAGACAGAGGAAAAAGAAATGGTCTTTGAAACGCAACTCACACGGAATCAGTTTATGAAACTGGCCTTGATACGTCATTTCTCGCGGGCAAATTTTTATTTTCTGGCGGCGACCTGTTCGCTCTTCACAGCCTACGCTATCTACAAAGATGCCTGGGTGCTGCTGCTGGCCATCTGGCCCCCCTTCCTGCTCTACATTGCGTTCGGGGTGGTCAGCGTTTTTCGCCAGAGCAGCGACCCGAACAAGCCCTTTTTTTTGCCCACGCGCTACGAGCTGACCGAGACAGGGTTGCTGGTGCGGACCGAGCAGGGCCAGAGCGAGTTACCCTGGGAGGAATTTATCAGCTTTCGCATGATGGCCGGGTGCTATGTCCTCTACCTGGAGTCGGGCCCGATGCTGGCCATCCCCCAGGAGGCGGTGCCCGAAAAGAAGGTCGAAGCCTTTGAGACGTTCGTGGATGAGCGTCTCGCCAGGAACAAGAAGAAGAAGTGAAACAGGCAAGCGAAGAAGTGCGGAACACCCCGCGCTCTGCCATCGTCTCATGGTACAATGGCGATTGTGATGTGTCGGAACAGAGAACAGAAAAGCAGAAAGAAACAGAAAAGCAGAAAGGATACAACCGTATGCGAAAAAACAGGCGCACCAGCATATTGATGCTTGTTATGACCATGAGCGTCCTGCTCATCCTTGCGGCGTGTGGCGGGGATGATGCGACAGAGCCATCGCCCACAACCACGCCCGAATCGCCCCAGGTAGCCGAAAACCCGACGGCGATTGTGGTGACAGCCACGCCGCCGCCGATGACTGACACGCCCAATATCATTGTGGTGACAGCCACGCCTCCTCCCCCGACAGCTACGCCGACAGATACCCCGCTCCCAACAGATACGCCGACATCCACAAGCACCCCGACCCCCACGCCAGACCTGATTGAGCAAAAGGTGCTGAACGAAGTGGGGCTGGGGTGGTCGGTTGCGGCCAACAGCGACCTCAACGGGGACAACAAACCGGAGATTGTCGCCTACTCCGCCGCGAATATCTCCCCTGCTGTTTCGGTTGAGGGCTATACCCTTGCGGTAAATGAGCTGGTTGTTGCTCAGGAAGGGGCCGGGGATACAGTCCGCTTTATGCTGCGTGTTTCTCCGCAGGGGGTTGTTGCCGATGGAGCCTCGCTCCTTTCTTTCCCTTCGCCTGCTGCCGCCCTGCTCATTGCCCGGAGCGGCTCACAGATTTCGGTTATTCCGCTGAACAGCGAAGGCAAGGGCTATGTAAAAGGGGGGGTTTTCTTCTGGGACACGGCTGCACAACAATATATTCTCACCGGGGAAGTTGAGGTACCGGGTGAGCTTACCCCACCAACAGCGACCGCCGAACCAACAGCGACCGTCGAGCCGACCGAAACTCCTGCCGAAGCGCAAACCCCCGCGGCGGAAACGCCGACAGGAACGGAAGAGCCGTATCCATAGGGAAGCCTTCCGCCCTCGGTAACGAGGTCAGAAAGCAAATGCCCCTCTCAGTGGCGAGGTATCTCTCAACGCCAGGGAGAGGGGGATGGCGGGGGATCTTGGGAGCGTGGGCATCTTGCCTGCTCCGATGCAAGCGGGATGCTTGCGCTCCCAGGGGGATCTTCCCTCTCTTTTTACACCTCTCCCCCTCTATGCTATAATCCCTCTCCGAAGCAAGCAACAGGCGTGCGTATGTCGCGCTATGTTCCCTATTATTGAGAATGCGAAAGTTTTTCTATGAAACACCGGCCAGGCATTACGGCCTTCTATCCTGCCTTCAACGATGCGGGAACCATTGGCAGAATGGTTGTCACCATTATCAAAACGCTGGAAGAAATTACCGATGATTATGAAGTGATTGTTGTTGAAAATGGAAGCACGGATTATACCGTTGAGGTGCTCGAAGAGCTGGCCCGAAAGTATGACCGTCTGCGCGTCCTCGTCCACAATGCGCCCCTGGGATACGGCGGTGCGCTGCGGGTCGGGTTTGCCAACGCCACAAAGGACCTGATTTTTTATACCGATGGCGATGCACAGTATGACCCGCGTGAGGTGCGGGTGCTTCTCGGCGCACTGCGCGACGATGTGGATATTGTGAATGGTTGGAAGATTGACCGCGGCGACCCGCTCCACCGTATCATTATCGGGCGCGTTTACCACCACACGGTGCGATTCCTCTTCGGGTTCAAGTTGCGCGATGTAGATTGCGATTTTCGCCTGATGCGACGCAGCATCTTCGACACGATAGAGCTGGAGTCGGACAGCGGGACGATTTGCCTGGAGCTGGTGAAGAAAGTCCAGGATGCCGGGTTTCGCTTTGCCGAGGCACCAGTGCATCATTATCATCGCACCTATGGCAAAAGCCAGTTTTTTAACTTTCCACGTCTCTGGCGCACGGGTATTCAGCTTATCCATCTCTGGTGGAAGCTGGTTATTCGGCGGGAGCATATGCGCCATATCCGCCGACGGCAGCAGCAAGCCCGAAACGTGCTCCCCCCCCGCAAATAATTCTCTATCCTCCTGTATCGGTCTGCTGCAACCTGGTTCTTCTGCCGAGCGTCTCATCTGGTAGAAGAACCAGGAACAGGTAAGATATAGAGCAGAGAAGGATAGAGAAGGATAGAGATAACGATGAACACCCCGGAACAACGATTGATGCGGAGCAGGGATGACCGATGGATTGCCGGCGTTGCGGGTGGAATAAGCCGCTATATAGAGATTGACCCGTTGATAACCCGGCTGGCGTTTATTGTTCTGACGTTGAGCGGCGTGGGCCCGCTCGTCTACGTCGTGCTGTGGCTCATTATGCCGCGTGAGCCGAAGCACCAGGCCAGCACGGCTGCCCCCCGCCAGCCCCATCACCCCCATTTCCACCAGGCCGCTCGCCCCGATAGCGAACCTGTTGCGGCACAGCCAGCGGGAGGTCCACGCTGCCCACGCTTTGACCCGGCAACCGGACAACCCCTGAATGCAGCAGAGGAAATACCCGTGCGAGAGGTTCGCACGGGACAGAGAACCCCTCCCGCAGCACAGCGCAAAGGCACACTTGGCACCGTGCTCATCATTATCGGGGCATTTCTGCTTCTCAGCAAGGTGATGCCCTGGATACATCCCTACGTTTTCCCCGTTTTGCTCATTGGGGCCGGTCTTTTGCTCATCCGACGCTCTATGCGCGTGAGCTAAAAGCACGGGAGCTAACGCGGGAGCTATCTCCCGACCGTTTCAGGGCTTCGGCTCTCCCTTGCCCATCCGGGCCAGCTCTTGCAAACGAGGCATATTGAGCAATGTAATGCCTGAGCGGTCCATGTCAAGCAACTGGTCGGCGCGAAACTGGTTGATAACCTTTGTAACGGTTTCTCTGTAGGAATTGATCATATCGGCAAGTTGCTGATGGGTGCGCCGGGGCAGGCGCAGGCCCGGCTCCCGCGATGGGCTGTTGGCCATATTAAGCAGCACGGAGGCCAGGCGCGAGGGAACCGTTTTGAACGCTACCTCGTCGATCCTCCTGCTTGTTGTGAATAGATACGCCCCCACTTCTTTGACCAGGCTCTTCCCCAGAGCTGGCGAGGTTGCCAACAGTTTCCGCACATCCTCGCGAGAGATGGCCACAGTCCGCACAGGCTTGACCGATTCAGCGAATGTATCGTAATTTTCTCCCCCAACCAGCGTGTTGTGTCCAAATATGCCCCCTGCTTCGACCAACTGGAGGGTAAAGGCGCGTCCACTGGCAGAAACTATGTAGAGATTGACCTGACCCGAATCGAGCAGGTAGAGCCAGCGGGCCGGGTTGTTGGGCGAATAGATCTGACTGTTGCGGGCAAAGGTAAAGAGTTTTCCATATGGTTTCAGGGCTTCCCATATCCCTTGTTGCTGCGCCAATGCGGCCTGAACACACATCATTGTGATCCTCCCTCTCCTGATACTCTTCTCACCGTATCATAGGTATTGTAGATCTCACTTTCATAACCTATTTCTATTGTAACACAAAGCCGGGAGCGGGGTTGCACTATCGGTCACAATGTAGGAAACCTGGAGCAAGCGTAGTCATACCATGTTCGCCCGAACACTTGAAGAAACCACAACGGCACAAAGGGCACAAAGGGCACAAAGGCTTTGTGAAAGGAGTATCCTTATGTGTCATCCGTGTCTTTGTAGTGAAACGATCCTATCCTATCCAAATCTGGTATCGGGGGGGGGAGAGCGGAGCAGCGCGGCCACAGCAAAGGGGTCGGCGGTGATGACGCTGCTGGCAAAGAGTTCCATTGCGCCAAAGTTGACCAGTCGTGTGGTCGGGTCGCCGCGGTCTACCACGCGCACCCGCACCGGCATATCGTCCCAGGGTTCGGGAGTGGGGCCGGCAGGCGGCAGGGAGACGGCCAGATTGAAACTCCGCACCCCCTGCACATCAATCAGATTTCGCAGTACGCTCCAGGTGTGCTCCCACAGTGGCTCCAGACTGGCACGGAGCGCAGCAGGGTCCTGCTCCTCTTGCCAGTGCTGCTGCCAGTTGGAAATGTTGCCCAGAAGCACCACTTCCCGGTCTTTAATTGGCGTGAGCGAGACATAGCCACGCACCCGTTCCCGCTCATCCTGCTCATCATTCCCGTCCGGCCCGCAACAACCAAGACCAAGCGCGGTATGCAGCAACCAGAGATCGTTGCAGAGGTTGCGGTTGTACTGGTTGTGGTAGGCGACGGCAGCGCGGCGGGCCCGCTCCACCTGGCCGCTGGCCATCCCCCGCGAGAGCGTCATTTGCATATGCCCGTGGGTAATTGAGGCCCCGCTCTTCCAGAGACAGTTCCAGGTAATCATGGGGTAGCGGGCCTGTGGGTCGTGCTGGTGGGCCATTGCCAGCCAGCGTACTGCCACGCCAAAATAGTCGAGAAGCTGGTCGCAGGTGAAGCGGAGCGGGTGAAATTCGTTGAAGATGACCAACCCATGCCAACCATCATACTTGGCGACATTGGAAGCCGACACACAAAACCGCCCTTCGATACGCCCGAAGCAGTCGGCGGTTGTGCCCCGCAGCGGATCTCGAAAGGTGTCGTTCTCGCCGGCCTGGGCCGCAATCAGGTGTTCCAGCGTGGCATCCGAGGAGAGCGAGCCCGCCGTTTCGCGCTCCTGGGGGCGGCGGGCGCGGAGCGGATTGAAGCTGGCCGAATCCAGCGTTGCCAGGTTTGTCACACGGATAATCGTTTGCTCCCGCACCTGCTCCACTCCCCCGAAGTGCTGGACAATCCAATCGGTCATTTCTGGCGGCGGGACGGCCTGCCCATACGTGCGCTCCACAGAGAGCAGACGATGGGCGATCTCCTGCATATCCGCTGGCAGCGCGGCTATCAGTTCGGGAAGGTGGGCAGGAGAGGGTCTTGGCATGGGGTTATCCGAGGGCCGGATGGCGGTGCAACTGGAAGATGTTGTCTACCGAGATGCCGCTATGAATGCGTTGAATAACCTCGGCTATCAATGTACTGATGGTAATGACCGTAAGTTGTGGCCAGCGTTTCTCCGGCGGCAGCGGCAGGGTGTCGGTTGTCACCATCTCTATCATCGGGCTGTTGCGGAGCCGCTCGACCGCCGGCCCCACAAACACCGGATGGACACAGCAGCCATACACCTCCCGTGCTCCCCGGTCGAGCAGAAGATGAACAACCTCCAGGATTGACCCGCCGGTTGCCACCTCATCATCCACAATGATGCACCGCCGGTCTCGTACATCGCCAATGAGATTGAGCACTTCGGGCGAGGAGAGTGCCCCATCCTGGCGGGAGAGGTTTTGCATACGGCGTTTTTCGGCAATGCAGAGCGGCACGCCAAGCATTTCGGCAAAGTTGCGCGCACGCTTGGCAAACCCCATGTCTGGCGAAACAACAACCGCATCGTCCCACCCCTTGTCGGCAAAGTAGCGCACCAGCAGGGGCAACGCGCTGAGTTCATTCACCGGTACGCTGAAGAAGCCCTGAATCTGCCCGGCGTGGAGATCCAGCGTCACAATCTGGTTGGCTCCGGCTACCTGGATCATATCCGCCAGCAAACGGGCCGTAATGGGCACGCGGGGCTGGTCCTTCTTATCGGTGCGCCCATAGGCATAGTAGGGCAATATCGCCGTCACCCGCCCGGCTGAGGCCCGCTTGCAGGTGTCGAGCAAGATAAGCAACTCCATAATACTATCGCTCAGGGGCGGGCAGAGCGATTGCACCACGAACACATCTTTCTCGCGGACACTCTCATGCAATTTGACAAAAATGTTGTCGTTGACAAATTTTTTAATTGTGGATCGGTTGAGCGGAAGCCCAAGCCGCTCACAGATCGCCTGCGTGAGTTCGGTATTGCTGTTGCCCGTAAAAATGCGAAGTTCATCAAACCGACTGGTCAAAACTCAGGTCCTTTCAGCATGTCTAGTAATTCGATCCGATCCAGACGAAACCGGGCCGGGATATTCAGTTCCCCCATATCCCACGAAACTTCAGCGTATTCCTCGGCAACCACGAGCGAGCCAATAGCTGGATGTTTGAGGAGAAGGATAAGAAGCTGCGCTAGATGAAGAGTAACCAGACGCGGCATAGCAGACAGCACACGGTTGCGCTGGACAAAGGCAATGGCTGCATCGGGAGAAGAAAACACCACCAGCAACCGCCTGGATGCCTGGGAGAAGGCTTCTCCTCTACTCTTCGGGTCGTCTCGCATTCCGGTTCGATACCCATAGAATACTGCATCGGGTTTATATCCCCGGTTTTCGAGCGTTGCTTCTATCGAATGGTAGGCCGCCCGTGCCTTGTCGGGGGAAATCCCCTGTTGCTGGCTGACGGCAAGGAAGTCCCCCAGGGGTTCCATACCAACACAACCGCTTTTAACTAAGGTGTGCGCGAATGCGGTCGGCCAGTTCCTGAAGCTCCGCAGGGTCGGCACTCTGTTTCTGGGCAAAAGGCGACACCCCATCGCCCTGCCAGCGGGGGACAATATGCACATGGTAGTGAAAGACAACTTGCCCGGCAGCTGCCCCATTATTCTGGACAATGTTGAATCCATCAGCCTGGAGAGCTTGGAGAATAGCCCGCGCCACGCGCTGCGTCGTCCGCATCACAGCGGCAACCATGTCGGGTGGCACATCGAGCAAACCGGGGTATTCTGGCTTGCAGATAACCAGCGTATGGCCCTTTGCTGCGGGGTTGATGTCCATAAACGCGAGGGTTTGCTCGTCTTCGTAGACTTTTGCGGCGGGAATTTCTCCGTTTACAATGCGTGTAAATACTGAGGCCATATTGCTCCCTTCTGTCTCTCTTTTCATCCCATCGTCGGGTAACCATGGACCCGGTCCCGTTCCCCCCCGTATTATAGCATAGCCTGGGCAAGTTCTGCCGGAGCGACAACCGCATTGCCAAATTTGCGAACCGTGAGGGCTGCGGCGGTATTGGCAAGATGGGCCACAGCCAGCGGCTCCAGGCCGGCGACCATAGCCAGTGTCGCCACAGCAATAAAGGTATCGCCGGCCCCCGTGGTATCATACACTTCGCTCACGTTGACGGCGGGAAGGTGGGTATAGCCCACGCCCTTGCCAAGCAGCGACAAGCCATCGGGCCCCCGCGTCACAATGACCAGCTTTGCCCGCAAACGGGACCGGAGCCGCGCCAGGCCTGCGTGGAAATCGGACTCTTCGCGCAAGGGGGAGCCAAGCGCGGCGGCAGCTTCCACATTGTTGCAGCGAAACAGGTCTACATCGTAGTAGAGCGATGCACTGCCCTGGGTATCTACCGTGAGCAATACCCCATGCTGCTGGCAAAGTGTGCGGGCCGTATCCACCACGGTGGGGGAGAGCAAGCCTAGCTGATAGTCGGAGCAGAGCACCGCATCAACGTGGGGAATGTGGGCTGCCAACATCGTGAGGATGCGCTGTTCGTCGGAGGGGGCAAGCGGGCTGCGGTCCACGCAATCCAGGCGAGCCACCTGTTGCGGCAATCGTGGCTTCTCGTGCGCCATAATGCGTGTTTTTGTCGTGGTGGGGCGACCTGCCACAGCAATAAGCCCCTCGGTTGAAAGTCCGTTGTCCATGCAGGCAGCCCGGAGCTGTTCCCCTGCTGTATCATCGCCCACCACACCCACCAGCACCGCGTGGCTCCCCAGAGCGGCAATGTTGCGGGCCGGATTGGCCGCCGCGCCGGGGATGTTTTCGTGGCCAGTGCGCTCCAGCACGGGCACGGGGGCCTCGCGGGAGAGGCGCGTGGCCCGCCCATAGAGATACGCATCAAGCGTCATATCGCCCACCACCAGGACGCGCCGCCCGGCAAGATTTGCAACCAGCGTTTTTTCGGGGTTTGCTCTCATATGACAAAACAAGGTATAATCACCAGTAAAGCCGATTGATTGAACGATTTTTTAGAGGGACAGGGTGTCATATGAATTTTAATGCCTGGTTTGCCGCGAGCGACAACCCGGACGAAACCTATCCGCTCACTGATATTGTCTATTATAGCAAATCTGGCGGGTTACTCGACGTGGTGCATAATATGGATGCGTTGCGCCAGACAAGCCCGGATGAATGGAAGCAGACGTTTGAAAAACGTTGGATGCGGACGGAATGGCCCTACGGGAGCGGGGTATGGGGCAAAAAAGAGTGGGTCTGCCCCATTGTTGACGATACGAATGTGGTGAGCATGTTTGAGGGTGGCTCCAACCTCTTCTGGGCCGAACGGTTTGGGCATGCAATCGGGTTGGACGATCTCTGGATCAAGCTGTGTGGTAATAGCCATACGGGAAGTTTCAAAGATCTGGGAATGACGGTGCTTGTGAGCGTGGTGCGCCAGATGATAGCCGACGGCCAGCCCATTCGTGCGGTGGCCTGCGCCAGCACAGGCGACACGTCGGCGGCTCTGGCCTGCTATGGTGCGGCGGCGGGCATCCCGACCATTGTTTTTCTCCCCCGTGGCAAGGTGAGCATTGCCCAGCTTGTGCAGCCCATTGCCCACGGGGCCCTTGTGCTCGCACTCGACACTGACTTCGATGGCTGTATGCGGCTGGTGCGCGAGATAACCCTGAACAAAGACGAGGGGATCTACCTGGCCAATTCCCTGAATTCCCTGCGGATTGAGGGGCAAAAAACTGTTAGTATTGAGATCCTCCAGCAATTTGAGTGGCGCGTTCCTGATTGGATTGTTATCCCAGGAGGCAACCTGGGCAATACAGCAGCTCTGGGCAAGGGCTTGTTGATGATGTATGACCTGGGGTTGATAGACCGTCTGCCGCGCATTGTCTGCGCCCAGGCCCACAATGCGAATCCGCTCTACCGCTACTACCAGCGCGGTTTCAAAGACTACGAGCCGCAAACTGCGAGGCATACGGCCGCTTCGGCCATCCAGATAGGCGACCCCGTGAGCATCCATCGGGCAGTGGATGTGCTCAAACGGTTCAATGGGGTGGTTGAGGAAGCAACCGAGCAAGAGTTGGCCGACGCGGCCGCCCGTGCCGACAAAACCGGCCTCTATGCCTGCCCCCATACCGGCGTTGCGCTTGCGGCTGCTGCCAAACTCGTCAGGCAAGGGGTGATCAACAAGACCGACCGCGTCACAATTATCTCAACAGCCCACGGCCTCAAGTTTAGCGATTTCAAAGTAGACTACCACAGAGGGACGTTGCAAGATGTAGTGAGTACCTATGCCAATCCACCTATCGAACTGCCCGCCGACCTCGACAGTGTGCGTCGTGTGCTCGATGAGCGGTTGCCCAATGCCCACCACAACATTGAGCGTGTGGGGATTGCCGGTTAAGGACGTAATCGTTCGCCCCCCCCACCTGGTCTCCCCGCGGTGGGGGGAGGGATTGGGGGGCCTGAACGATTACCTCTGTTTTCTGCTGCCTCTTTCGTCCAACGGTCAAGTCGGTACCCATAGAGTTCAAATATCTTGCTCATCTAAAAACCTTATTATTTGTGTTCCAAGTATCCTGGCAAGCAGAGGAGGGACGGAATTCGCAACCTGCCTGTGCTGATCAAGATTCTTTACCGTTCCCGTTCTTGCTCGTATCGGGCCTTTAAGAATGTAGGTATCAGGGTATGTATGTATCCTCATGTATTCGCGTGGAGTAAGATACCTGTTTTCGGTGGGATGATAAAATATCTCTCCGCATCGTAATGTATTCGCCGGGGAGTTTCGGTGGAGACGAAGATATTTTGTCGTGTCCTTTCGTGAGAGACCACATCGAAGTTCTTCGCCCAAATGGGTTTGCGCGGCAAGGTATGACCCTTCGGAAACTTGAGCAATTCTTTCCCGGTCTCTCGCCGGGGTCACATCAACATGACTATCAAGCCGTTCATCGTGCGGGTTTTTCCGAATCTTCGGAGCCGGCTTTCCAAGCCCGGCAATGACGGTTCCAACTCCAACATAGGGTTCGTAATGAAAAGGCCCGTTACATTCCTCCAATGGTGCATGGGTTCTCTCTGGAAAAAGAAACCCATTTTGCCCTCTCGTTGCAATCACAAAAAGACGCTCTCGTAATTGTGGAACCCCATAATCAGCAGCCAGAATTACCCGCCATTTCGGAGTATAACGAATAGCTTCAAGATCACGAAGAAATTTTTCAAATACTTCGCCGCGCCGATTCTCGCTTCCCCTCGACGAGAGAAGTCCCTTCACTTGCTCAAGGAGGATAACTGCTGGTTGCATTGCCTCTGCAAATCGTATAATCTCGAAAAGAAGCAGCCCGCGTTCATCACCTAAACCTTCCTGCTTGCCGGCCAATGAAAAAGATTGGCAGGGTGGACCACCGAATAGAAGATCGAGTTTCCCTTCCTGAAGATCAAGTTCTTTCATTAGCACCTGTGGATTGATTGTCCGAATATCCGCCTGAATGATGCGAGGCCTGCTTTTCAGATGTATCGCGTTTGCCTCTAGCGTTGCGCAGCAATGCTTATCACATTCAATCTCGGCCAGGATATTGAAGCCGGAATCTCTTATGCCAATATCCAGGCCACCTGCACCAGAGAACAGGCTTATCGCATTTCTTGTGGCGTGGTTCAACCTTGCCCCCCTCCGGCCTCCATCCTTCTCATCGCATAGGCAATGCCGCTCTGGAGGTTCCCGCGGGTGACAACATCGCTCAGGTCGGCCCCCAGACTCACAAGCGTCTGGGCCATGGCGGGCCCGATGCCTGTCAGCACCACCTGTGCTCCAAGCAAGCGCACGGCCTGCGCCGCGTGGATGAGCGCATTGGCCACCTGCGTATCTACCACCGCAACACCGGTAATATCGAGAATAGCGACATCGGCGCGGTAGCGGGCCACCCCTTCGAGCAACGTCTCCATAATCTGCTGAACGCGGTAAGTATCTATGTTGCCAACGAGGGGCAGGAGGACAACGCGCTCGGAAATGGGCAAGAGCGGGGCGGAGAGTTCGCGCAAAGCAGCATTCTGCGCATCTATAATCTGCTGGTGCAAGTCGGCCCGTTCCTGCTCCAGCTCTCTCTGCCGCATCCGTTGCATTCCTATGCTTGTCAACATTCGGGTAAAAACCCCAAGATAGTGCAGCACGGGGGCGAGCTTCTCTCTGGGGACGACCGGCACATTGGCGAGATCCTGGAGGTAGGTTTCCTCATCGAAGCTGTACTCTTTTGCTTGCTGCCGAAACCGCTCGACATCGGGAGGCTCATAGAGGAACTGGCCAACAAACACTGACCCCAGGTGTTCTCCATCAACGATAATCGGGCTGGCTGCATCAACCAGTCCATTGGCACACTCGTAGACTACATATTCCTCGCCGGTCTCCAGATGCTCGGCAATGTAGGCATCGCTTTTCAGGCAGCGAGTTTCGGTCTCCGGGTGGCGGCGGTGAAATGCAATGCAAATATCCTGCCAACCTGTTTTTGTGAGCACATTGCCATCCGGCTCTATGATGGCAGAGGCAATGGGGACCACCTCATGGAACGCATCGAGGATTTCCTGGAGCGTGGGTATATCTACAAGGTCGGAGAGTTTGTTCGGCATAACTACGCTTCTTTCTGGCTATCTATACTAGCTAACCTATCTGGCTGATTATCTGGCGGGCCGATAGGGAGCGATTTTCTCGCAAAATAAGGGATCACTGTATGCATTCTACCATCATTTTGGTAGGTGTTTGTGAAAAAAGGATGGGTGTGATATATCACAAATCGTAAGCATGTAGTACAATAGGGCAGACGTTGGCCGGTCTCCCCCCACGAGACACCGTGCAGATTGGCCAGGGTCTGGAATGGTTGGGAATTCAGAAAGCGAAAGAAGGGAAAGCAAAATCCGAATGGTTCGACAAAACATATACCCCGATAGTCTCCATAGCCATACACCGGGAGGTTCGCTCAGGCCGCGAGCACCCTGGCTCCGGTTGGCATTATTTCTCCTGCTTATTGTGGTGCCTGCCCTGCTGCTGGCCTCGTGTGGCTCCTCGGCCACCAGGGCCAGTCGTCTGCGACAGGTGGCTATTCTGGGGCATGGCCGGCTCGAAGATATGGCCTGGTCGCCCAATGATGATATGCTGGCGGTCGCTGGCTCGGTGGGCGTGTATCTATTTTCGCCCGACAACCTCAATGCTCCGCCCCGTCCCTTTCTCCAGGGAATGAACGTCGGCGGGTGGATACAAAGCGTCGCCTTCAGTCCCGATGGGAGCCTGGTTGCCATTGGCAATAACAATGGCAACATTCACCTGCGAGAGATGGAGAGCGGCAAGGATCGGACGGTATTGAAAGGGCACAAAGGCTGGATAAGCCATATGGCCTTCAGTCCCGATGGGACACAGCTTGCCTCTGTTTCTGGCTTTGTGAACGATAAGACGGTGCGGCTGTGGAATACGGCGACGGGCGAAGAGCTGGCGGTTATTGAAAACGACCTCTGGCCTCCCCAGAGCGTTGCATTCAGTCCCGATGGAGAGGTTGTTGCTTTTGGCACGGCTGATGGCAGTATCAACCTCTGGCAGGTGGCCAGTGGGCCGGGCGATATTGAGGTGCTCGAAAGCCAGCGCGGAGGGGTCTATAGCCTGGCCTACTCCCCCGATGGGAGCATTCTCGCGGCAGGGGCCAACGATGGCACCATTCGCCTGTGGGAGGTTGCGTCGGGGACGATGCAGACGATGTTGGAAGGCCATCAGAAAATGGTGCGCGATCTCGCCTTTCGTGCCGATGGGGAGATGCTGGCTTCGGCCAGCCACGATGGGAGCGTGCGGGTGTGGCAGGTTTCCACGGGTCAGGAACAACAGGTCTACCAGAGCCGCGGCGATGTTGTCCAGGGCGTAGCCTGGTCGCCCGATGGGACACGCCTGGCGATGGGCAGTCAGGATGGGAGCGTGCAAATCTGGCATGTGGCCAGCGAGACAGAGCAAGCGTTTCTTCCGAGCGACCTGGCCTATCAGGTGCGGTTTAGCCCCGATGGGACGCTGCTGGCTTCGGGCAGCGAGAACCATATCTACCTCTGGGATGTTGCAACTCACACAAAAACCAGGATTATCTCTGACACAGGCAAAATTGTGGGCCTGGACTTTTCCCCGGATGGCACCCTGCTTGCCTCCAACGGGCCTGAAAACACCGTGCGGTTGTGGGATGTGCAGACGGGCGAAGAAGAGGCAGTTCTCACGGGCCATACTGCTCCGGTTGCGCATGTTACCTTCAGCCCGGATGGGACGTTGCTTGCTTCGGCCAGCAATGATAGAACAGTGCGGCTGTGGAGTGTCGCCACGGGCGAGGAGCAGGCTGTGCTAGAAGGGCACCGGCTACCGGTCAAAGAGGTGGTCTTCAGCCCCGATGGGCTATTGCTTGCTTCGGCCAGTAGCGACGGGGGCAAGGGCGGTGTGGTGCTTCTGTGGGAGGTAACACCCGCCGAAGGAAAAGATGTGTTGCAGGGGATCAATGTTGTCACCTTCAACCCGGCGGGTTCGCTCCTGGTGAGTGGCGGGGGCGATGGCACGGTCCGCCTCTGGCGCATTGACAAAGACGAAAAGAAACTTTCTATCTTTCAGGGACACCGGGGGGTATTGACGGCTCTGGCGTTCAATGAGAAAGGGAATATCCTCGCCACCGGCAGCAATGCCGACTTTGGCATTATCCTCTGGAGCACGGATCCGGGGGGAGATGTTCGCTCGGAGAACAAAGTTACCACGCTGTATGCCCATACCAGCTCGGTATGGAGCCTGGATTTCGGACCCGATGCGAGCCTTGCCTCGGCCAGCTTCGATGGGAGCGTGCGGCTGTGGAAACCCATTGAAAGATAAGGGAGGAAACCACAAAGCCACGGGCGCGCCCCCCTCCCAATCCCTCCCCCCACCGGGGGGATGCTCTCAGGGGTAGGTCTTGCGCCAACGCATCAGAGTCGGCTACCGCGGAACTTCCCGCATCCGCCGGACTCCTTCCCCCCACGGGAGAAGGGGGTTCCGAAGCCCCTCTCCCAGCGGGAGAGGGGTTTGGGGTGAGGGCTTCTGAAGCATCAGAACGCTGTGCAGACTGACCTACCCTTGAAAGCCGGGGGGAGGTGGGGGGGTGAACGATTACACAAAGTTTGCCAGCATCGCATCACCTGGGATGTTATCGGGTTTTATGCTCCTGCCCCACTTTTTTCCCGTGTGGTTTTGAGAGCAAAATGCTATCACTGCCGCACCGTAGCCACC
Source organism: Chloroflexaceae bacterium (assembly GCA_034436975.1). Lineage (GTDB taxonomy): Bacteria > Chloroflexota > Chloroflexia > Chloroflexales > Chloroflexaceae > JAAUSY01. Next base: position 81,832 of record DAOTUE010000207.1, on the reverse strand, counting down.
CGCATAACCCACAAATCCAGCGCAGCAACCGCAAGGTAGGCATAGAAAAGCACCGTTGCCACCCGCACCGGCCACCGCCCCCAGAAACGGTCCACCACCGCAGCACTGGCAATGACCATCACGGGGATGCTCACAAAGAAATGCTTGTCAACCATTGAAACCTTGTAGGCAAGCGGAACAAAGAGCCAGGTGAGAGCCAGCCATCCCCCCACGGTGGCCCACAGCCGGAGCATCGGCGCGTGCGAAACAACCTTACCCGCCCCGCGCCAGAGTGCATAGCCCTGCACCACGAGCCAGCCGCTCGCCAGCACAAACGGCACAAGCAAGCCATAATCCCACAACCGCAGGTGGCGGGCCAGGTAGACCGAGAGCGCGAGATCTTCGGCTTTGCCAATCTCCTCAGAGCTGCTGGTCAGCGAGCGGGCAAAGTAGGGGATAGTGTGCTCAACGATGGGGCCGATATACTGCCCATAGTAGACAAGCAGCGAGAGAGCCAGGGCCGCCACCGCCGCAAGCCACATCGGGCGCAGTCCGGCCCCCGCGCCCGCTCCTGGCTTCGCCGGCTGCGCGGCCCGGCGCGAAGCGAGAAAACGTGCCAGCAACAGCAGCAGTGTGAAGAAGATGAGGAACAACCCCATAAACACCCCCGCCACGGTATAGAAAAGGAGCGCAGCAAGGAATAGGAGTAGCAAGGAGACAAAGAACCATCGGCGGTGCAGGTGGTTCCACGCCACAACGATGAACGCGGTTGCAGCAAGGTCCCAGAACAACCCGAATGTTGTCGGCACATTGCCCCACGAGTGGAGCAGGAAGTTGACGGGCAGCACAGCGTAGAGCGCGGCGGCCAGCAGCGCACCCCGCCGACTCAGCCCCCCCCCACAGGCCAGCAGCGCAATGAGCGGGACATGCAGACAATCAAGCAGCACGCTGACCATGTTTGCGCTCATCTCCAGCGACCAGGGGAAAAGCACAAACCCTGCTGCAAACATATGGTAGTAGGGCGAATAGGGGATAACGGGCTTCTCTGTGCCCCACTCCGCCAGCGGCATCGTGGATTCGTTGAGCGGGTTGTTTGTGCCGTAGTAGAGCGGCAATCCCCCGTCGAGGATGTGGCGGACCCGGTCCATATGCCAGTGAACATCAATAGCCACAAAATAGGGGTAGAACATTGCGCCGGCCTTGAGCCAGTAGCCAGCAAAAAAGAGGAGCAGCAGGATGTTGGTTGCCTTTGTCATCCCTCTCGCCTCTGTCGCCCCTGTTGTCCCATTTGCCGAGGGGTTTTCCGACACGCACCCCGACGCAAAGAGACGCTGCACGAGCGGGCGCAACACAACCAGCAGCACCAGGCTCCAGAGGGCCAGCAGCGCAATCCCCGGCAGCATTATGCTCGTGGGGAAGCGGTGAAACGCCAGTCCCCTGGCTTCCAGCGCAATGACCGCCGCACCAATACCCCCCACCCCCCACAGCGGCACTCCCAGGCTTGCCAGACAGACGACCAGCACCCCCACAATCACCACGCTGGCAAGCAGGATTGTCCAGGGGGGCAGCAACCAGAGTACCGCAGAGGGCCCGCTCCCCGCCGCTATGGGCGACACGAGCATATCGGAGACGAGAACTCCGAGCGGGCGCGGGTCGCGGTAGGTGTCGGCCTGTAAGGTCAGGCGCAAGTCGCCGCTGCCCATTGCGTCGGGGGGAACGAGCAACCGCACCCGGCGTGGGTTGCGGTCATCTGGCAGCGGGGCGAACAGCATATCGTTGGCCACTACCCGCGCATTGACCGGCTGGCCCCGCGGGTGGGCCGCAATAACATCTAGTTCAACCAACCACGCCCCCCGCCCCAACCCCGGCAACACAACCGCGCTCTCCCCCCGCGACCAGCGATAGGTCCGTGCTGGCTCCAGCACGACGCGCCCGGCCAGGCCCGCCGGTGGGGTGGGCCCCTCGCGTAGCCCCGGCTCCAGCCGCAACCGCAGCCGTGGAGCCCTGGCAACCTCCGCCGGAATAAGCCCCACGAGAAACGGTCTTCCCTCGTGCATCCCCTCCCGCGGAACGGCGATGCGCTCCCCGTTGACCGAGAGGGCAAGCCCTTTGATGCTCCCGTCTGGCTGATCGTCTGCGGCATAGACAGTGACAATCAAATCGCCAGTCGCGTCGCCGGGCAGTTCAAGCGTCTGCTGATTGGCGGGCCAGGGGGAGGCGTGGCCGGGGCCTGCCGCGTCTACCTCGCGTGCGTGGAAGTTCTGGACAAAGGCCTGATCGTAGTAATCACCCACATCAACCCGCACGGTCGGGCGGAGCGCATATGCCCCCACAAGCAGGGCAACCAGCAGCACCAGCAGACCCAGGAACAGCAGCAGGTGAGCAGGATAGGGGTGTTTTCTTTGCTTCGTGCTCATACTGGATGTGCTCGAACAGTGACAACAAGAAAACCACAAAACCACAAAGAACACCGAAAGGGATTGACTCCCTCTGTGTCCTTCGTGTTTTTGTGGTGAACCAGTCTATCCGAATATGGTTTGCCCATCGTCCTACCGCTGGCGGTTGCGGTTGCGGAGAAAGGGCGGAATTTCCAGATCCTCGCCGCCGCCCAGTCCCTGGGTCGGGCGGGGGGCCGGTGTTTTGCGCTCTGTCTGCTGCTGCGCGGGGGCCGGTTCGGGCTGTGGTTGCTGCGCTTTTTCGCTCGGTGCAGTTACGGCAGGGTAGGAGCGGGTTCGCTGCACATTGGGCCGGTCCATATCAAACCCGGTGGCAATCAGCGTCACCTTGACTTCACCTTCGGACAGTGTTGGCTCAATCGTTGCCCCGACGATGATGTTTGCATCGGGATCAACCGCTTTGGCGACAATGTCGGCGGCTTCGTAGACTTCAAGGATACCCAGATCTTCCGCACCGGTCACATTGAAGAGCACCCCTTTGGCCCCATCAATGCTGACTTCCAGCAGCGGACTGGCGATGGCCTGGTTGACCGCGTCGGTCATGCGGTTGTCGCCCTTACCCATCCCGATAGCCATGAGTGCGGAGCCGGCCTGAGACATTACCGTTTTAATATCGGCAAAGTCAACGTTGATCAAGCCTCGCTGCGTAATCAGGTCGGAAATGCCCTGAATACCATGCCGCAGCACACTATCAGCCATTTCAAACGCCTGGATCATTGTGGTGTTTTTGCTGGCGGTCTGAAGCAACCGGTCGTTGGGGATGACGATAAGCGTATCAACAACCGGGCGAAGCTGCTCAATACCCTGCTCGGCTACCTTGCGGCGGTGGCTCCCCTCAAAGGTGAAAGGGCGCGTGACCACGCCAACGGTCAGGGCCCCCAGGTCGTGGGCAATGCCCGCCGCCACGGGCGAGGCTCCGGTGCCCGTGCCGCCTCCCATCCCGCCAGTAACAAAGACCATATCAGCCCCTTTGATCTGCTCATACAGGTCTTCCTGGTTTTCCTCAGCGGCTTTTTGCCCGATAACCGGATTGCCGCCGCTGCCCAGGCCACGGGTCAGTTTGTCGCCAATGCGCACCCGCACCGGCGCGAGCGAATGGAGCAGGGCCTGTGCGTCGGTATTCACCGCGATATAGTCTACTCCCTGCACCCCATCGGCAATCATCCGGTCCACAGCGTTGCAGCCCCCGCCGCCAATGCCAATCACTTTGATCTGTGCAAAATGCTCCAATGGCGTGATGCCGCCAATACTTTGATCTACCATGCTACCTCCTCTGATTTCACGCTTTCACGTTTTCTCTCATGAACGAAACAAAACAGAACTTCTAACCCCTGTATCTCATGTATCTCAAACGTTTGTCTCTCAACGTCTCTCCCTATGGCAAAAATGCCTTGAGCCAGTTTTTCACGCGGGTGTAAATCGTGTTTTCTGGCTGCGAACCATTGGGTGCCATACGCCCGTGCGACATCCGCTGACGAAAGCCCCATCGCAGCAACCCGATGCTTGTGGCATAGGGGGGGCTGTCAAGTGATTCGGAAAGGCCGACCAGGTCCCCCGGTGCGCCAACTCGCACGGGGACCCCAAGCATATCGCGGGCCAGCTCATTGAAGCGGGGGAGCTGCGAACTCCCACCCGTGAGCACCAGGCCCGTCTGGGGCAGCCCGCTGTAGCCGCTGCGCTGGATCTCGTTGTAGATAAGTTCAACCACCTGCTCAGCGCGGGCCTGGAGAATCTCATTGAGCACCTGGCGGCTAATCTGTTGTTGTTCGCCCGTGTTGAGGGTTTCCACCTCAATGAGATCTTCTTCGCCTTCGGGGGGCGGTTCGGCTATCGCACTGCCATAGCGCAGCTTGAGATATTCGGCGGTGTTGTGGGGCGTGTGGAGCACATAGACTATATCGTTGGTGAAGTGTTGCCCGCCGACAGGAATCACCGAGGTGTGCCAGATGCCCCCTTGAATGAAGATAGCAATGTCGGTGGTGCCGCCGCCAATATCCACGAGGATAACCCCGTGATCTTTATCTTCGGGGGTAAGAACAGCTTCGCCCGACGCGAGCGGCTGGAGGATGAGATCTTCCACCTCGACCCCGACCCGCTGTACGCTCTTGATGAGGTTTTGAATGGCCATCACCTCGCCAGTGACAATGTGGGTTTCCACTTCCAGGCGGAAGCCGCTCATGCCCACCGGGTCGCGGATACCCTCGTTGCCATCGAGAATGTAGGCCCGGGGTATGACGTGGATAACCTCGCGTTGCGATGGGATGGCGATGGCCTGCGCTGCCTCGATGGCCCGTGCGACATCGTGGCGCGAAATCTCGTAGTCGGGTTGACCAATGGCCACAACGCCGCGGCTGTTGAGCGAGGAGATATGGCGGCCCGCCACCCCCACAAACGCGCTGTCAATGTGGTAGCCGCTGAGTCGTTCGGCTTTCTCAATGCTGGTTGTTATCGCGTTGACAACGTTTTCCATATTAACGATAACGCCACGATCCAGCCCGCGGCTGGCCGTCTGCCCCACCCCCAGAATGTTGAGCTGGCCGCCCCCCTGCGGCTGTGCCACAATGGTGCAGACTTTTGTTGTTCCGACATCTATTCCTACTATGGTTGGTTGCATACGCTTCCCATTACGGTCTCTTGTTGCTACGATTCGCTGCCAGACAATTGGTGCTCATTGTTCTGGTAAAACGGAGTTGAAGGACGCAGGTCCAGGTAGGTAAACGGAGTTCCCTCATTGAGCAAAAAATGGAGCACCTGGAGTTTGCGTTCCAGATTGTCGTATTGCCCAAAAATAACCGTTTGTCCTCCGGTAAGCCGAATGTAGACTCCGATGGCAAAATCCCACCCGATGAAGGCGGGGGTGAGGTCAAGTTCGGAGGGCAGACGGAAGGCGAGCGCGTGGGCCAACCGCAGCGCGTCCGGGTCAACCTGGTCGCCCGGCTCGCGCACCACGCCGGTGGTATCCACCACAACCAGCGTGTCCGGAGATTGTGGCGGCTCCCCCTGCTCCAACACATTCCCCTCGTGGTCAACCAGATAATAAAACGGCCCCTGCTTCCAGTAGACATCGGGGTGTCGCTCAACAACCTGCAATACCACGCGGTTTGGCAGCGCAACCCCAACGCCAACACGTTCAATGTAGGGGTTTTGCTGCACCTGATATGCAATAGCGTTCCGATTGACAAACCAGATCGAGGTGTCTTCAATGCTGGCAAGATTGGCAATGGTGTTGTTGGGCAAAATAGTATTGCCTTCGATGTCCACCTGCTGAATGGTGAATTGTGGCGAGATGAACAGGTATGCGATGGTCCCGATGGTCCCCAGGAAGAGCACCAGGCTGAGAAGCTGGCCCGTCTTCAGCCAGGCCAGCAGCACCCGCCGCGGGCCGGGCTTCACCTGGGCTTGCTGGCGCGTGCCCGCTGCCGCCGACGGGCCTGGACGCTTGCGAATGGTCCGCGCTTGCTTCTTCAGGAGCGGGTTCCGAATAGGTTGGTTGAGGGGGAACAGGCCCGCATCCGTCGCTGGCTTCTGCGCCGCAGAGGGGGACGTGGATGACGGGGAGGACGGAGCAGGAGACGGACGAACCGCAGCAACCCGCGCACGCTCGCCTTGCTGCCCTTTTCGCAGCCGCCGGCGCGCCTCCACCCGTGCGCGGGTGTCGGGTCGCGTCTCTTGCCTATTGGCGGGCCCCATACGGGCCCTGCTCTGTGCGTTATCCTGTTCCTTCCGTGTCACAATTTCCCACTATCTGTATTTCCAGTTCCAGCGCAACGCCAGAATGATTGAGAACGGTATCCCGCGCCAGGGCAATCAAGCGCAGCACATCACTGCTGCTGGCATCGCCCAGGTTGACAATGTAGTTGGCGTGGTGCGAGCTAATCTCTGCCCCCCCGATGCGTGTTCCCTTCAAGCCGGCCTGGTCTATCAATTGCCCGGCGGGAGGCGCATCTGGCGGGTTCTCGAACACACTCCCGCAGGAACTGCCAGCCGGTGTTGCCTCTTTGCGTCTGGTCGCAATGTTCTTCATCGTCTCCATCAGCGAGGCGGTATCTCCCCGCACAAGTTGCAGTTCGGCCGCAAGGACAACGGCGGGCCGGTCCGGTGCATCGGGTGCGTTGTTGCTGGCAGCAGCCTGTTGCTTCAGCCGGCTCGTTCGATAGCCGAAATCAAACTGTTCGAGCGGCCACTCCTCCACCGTGTCGCCAACCAGCACCCACCCGCGGCGGAGTATGCCAGCAATATCGCCCCCATAGCACCCCGCGTTTCCATAGATGGCCCCGCCCAGACTGCCCGGCAACCCGGCGGCCCATTCGAGACCCGACCACCCCTGCCCGCCCACGCTCCAGGCCAGCCGGCCAATGGGCACCCCCGCCTCGCCATAGAGCACCCCTTCGGCCCCGGCGGCTGCTTTTGCACGAGAATCTTTGATATTCCAGTTTCGTGCCTGGTAGATGATAACCAGTCCATCAAACCCTTCGTCGCATACCAGGACATTTGTCCCGCCGCCAAGAAGAACCACCGGCACACAATGGAGCTTGCTCCATTGCAGGGCAATGCGGAGGTCCTCAATGTTCCGTGCCTCGAAGAAGAAGCGGGCCGCACCCCCGATGCGGAGCGAGGTATGGCGGGCCAGCGGCTCATTGCCCACGAAGCGGGCAGCAACGGCTGTGAGATCCGCCTCCGATATGATCCTCGTATCTTTGTTCATTGTACCACTCACGTTGCTAGTCGTTCTCGCAGGGCCTGTGCTTCGTCATAGTGTCCCATATCGTCACGGATCTGGAGGGCCTCTTGCCAGTGGCTTTGCGCCAGCTCACGGTCTCCCGTATCGTGGAACGCATCGCCTATCCGTTCGTACACCCGCGCCATCCCGACGCGGTCGCCAATCTCCCGTGTGAGCTTCAATGCTTCATGGTAATACAAACGAGCCTGATCGGTGTTTCCCGTAGATCGGGCGACATCCCCCAGGTTGGTCAGCGCAATCGTCAGCCCGCGGCGATTTTGCAGGTGTGCCTCCAGGCTGCGGGCCCTTTCAAAATGCTCCTGGGCCAGATGGTAGTTTTTGAGTCGGTGCTGAATGGTTCCCATAATGCTGTGCGAGCGAGCCTTGCCCAGATTGTCGTCGAGACTTTCTCGAATTTGCAGGGCTTCGTTGATGCACTCCATTGCTTCAAACAGTTCGTCCAACTCCATATGCGAGAGGGCCAGTTTCTCATAGAGTATGGCCTGCCCCAGGCGGTTGTTGGTGCCAATTTCGCCCTTCAGCGCACGGTGATAAAACTGGAGGGCTTCTTCTCCTGACCCTAGCACACGGTAGATGTCGCCGATGCCAGTGCAGACACGGGCCAGACGGCTCTCCCCGTCGCTGACCGTGGTGACGCGGCGATGGGCCAGGTCGAGTTGCTGGAATGCGTCCAGATGCCGCCCCTGGAGCTGATGCACCTTTGCCAGGTGAAACCGCGCCTCCCACTCCAGTTCATGCATCTGGTGGCGTTCGGCCATCTGCAATGCGTGGAGCAGTTCGGTTTCGGCAAAGGTCAGTTGCCCCAGTTCGCGGTGGACCCGCCCTAGCGTGAGATAGCCGCGCCCCTGGGCTTCGATATTGCCTTCTGTTTCAGCCAGGCGCAAGATAAGTTGTGCATACCCCAGAGCCTCGCGGAATTTCCCTTCAAATTCCAGCACCGCCACTGTGAGCGCGTAGGTCTGCATTTCGTGCTTGAGCCGCTCGGAGCCAGAGATACGCTCCAGCAATTTCAGCCCGTGGTCAATCCAACGGCGAACTTCGGGAAATTCCAGATTGCCCGTGTGGTGCTGGGCCCTCGCCAGCACAACCCGGATAGCCTCGCTATATTCCCCGGCCTGTTCCCAGTGCCACATCAACACCCCCTGCCAACCTTCTGGAGGCGTTTCGCTTTCAGCATAGGTTGCTTGCAGGGTGTGCGCCGTTTGCCTATGAAAATCTTGTATTTCCATGTCTTTTCCCCCTTGCCCCCGAACCCTGCCCCCCTGAACACCACCTCCCGGCCATAACCCGCTACTTCTTGGGAGGGGCCGGGGCTTTCCAGAGTTTGGGCAAATTTGCAACAATTGTCGCCAGCACTGCGACAAAGAAAAGTGCAATGAGCCACGGGACGACCATTGTAATATCGGGCAACCCGCTGAGAATGTCGTTTAATACCCCCTCGGTGGGAGTTTCGCCCGACAGCCTGCGCCAGAACGTTGTGAGCGCACTGACCCAGATAAGCGTGAGCACAATGCCGCTCACCATTCCAAGTGGCTTGGCCAGCGGTTCTGTTGGTGCGTTACTGTACCAGGGAAAGTTGTTGTTGAATACCCACGCAAGGATAACAATGATAATGAAGAGTGCGGTACTCACCAGCGGGGGGAAAGCCAGGTTTATATCAAGCGGCGGCAAACTTTGCGCACTCCCCGGATCGTTCCCAATGAGAAACGCCAGCATTTTGGGCGAATTGGTATAGAGCCGATTGATATAATTGAGAACCTGCTCTCCTCCGCTGACCAGCAGCAGGTAGGTAACGGAACTCAACAGCGTGATAGTGAGAAACGACCGTATCCCCTTTTTGTAGCCAATATAGCCACCGTAGGCGGCCAGAATGATGATCAAAACCAATCCGTTGATGGTAATACTTACTTCCATTTAATACTCCTTGTTGCCAGTGTTGCCAGTGTTGCCAGTGTTGCCAGTTGATGGAGCGCGTCTGCCAGGTGTTGCGCCGCATCGGGACGGGCAAGGGCGCGGCTCTGTCTGGCCATCTGCAATCGCTCGTGGGTATCGGTTTTGAGCAACCGATATAGCTCTCTGAACAATGGGCCTTCCTGTGGTTTCTTCTCTCCCAACATCGCAGCATCCGAAATTTTGATGGCCGCCCTGTGTCGCACGAGGTACTCGGCGTTTTCGTCCTGGTGGACATAGGGGTAAGGGATGAGCACGGCGGGCAACCCCAGGGCCGGGAGTTCCCCTAGCACCGATGCTCCACTCCGACACAGGGCCAGGTCTGCCGCGCCAAACGCAGCGACCATCGTTGCCGATGGCCGTTGCCGATTATCCGCCTCAATCTCGTTGTTGTTTTTGTCCTTCTTGTTTTTGTCCTTCTCGTTGTGCTGTTCGCTGCTCTCCAGGTAGGGCGCAAGCCAGTAGCGTGCTCGTAGCCGCGGTGCAAGCCGTTCGGCGGCAGCGCGGAGCCACACCTCGTCCCCTTCGCGCCCACACACATGGATAACTTGTGCCAGTTCCAGGATGTCGGGCAGCAGGGTTTCCACAGCCCGATTGATGCTGCGGGCCCCGCGGCTCCCCCCGTAGACCAATAGCACCAGGCTTTGCTCATCCAGTCCGAACAACTTCCGGCAGGCCGTGCGGTCCTGGTGATACAACGCTTCGCGCACGGGGTAGCCACTTACAAAAAACTTGCTCATTCCCCTGTCGCTAGTGTTCTTTTCGCCATTGCTAGAGGATGAGGACTGGATGGCACGAAAATAGGGGTGCGAGTTTTCTGTGCTACACGCGACTCGTGTTGCCAGCCGCGAGAGAAAGCGCACCGCCAGTCCTGGCACCACGTCGGGCAGGTAGAGCAGCGTGGGGATGCGGAGGAGCCGGGCCGCCAGAAAGACTGGCACACACCCGTAGCCCCCCGTGCCCAGAATTGCCGACGGGCGCATCTCGCGCAGCAGCACCGCCGCCGCCAGCGTGCCCGTCAGTATCAGCCCCACATTTCGCAGCAGCGCAAGGGGGCCGCGCCCGCGCAGGGCCGCCGTTGGAATGGTACGGTAGGTCAGGTTGCTTTCTGTTGTTACAATGCGTTGTTCCATTCCCCCGCTACTTCCGATATACACAATCTCAGGCTCACGCTGTTCTACCCCCTCCTCCTCACTGTCGCCGCTGCCGGGGGGATGTTGTTCGTTTTTGCCTGCGGGTGTTCCCGATAGGGCCGCCGCCACGGCCAGAGCGGGGTAGACGTGTCCCCCGGTTCCGCCCCCACTCAGGCAGTAGCGAGGCCACCTCGTGTGTTCTTTTGACAAAGTGAACCAGGGCCGGTGAACGCAATATCGCTGGAAAATGCTCATACGATGCTTTCTCTTTTTGTTCTGCTCGTTCCTCATGGCTGGCGTGGCGCGAGATGCTGAGCAATACCCCCACGCCGACCATACCCATGATAAGGGATGTGCCCCCATACGACAAAAAAGGGAGCGTCAGCCCGGTGAAGGGAATGAGCGAGGTTGTCACGGCGATATTCACCATTGCCTGGAAGAAGAGCCAGGAGGTTATGCCCACAGCCACCAGAGCCGCGAACGGGTCGGAAACTCGCGTTGCAATGAGGTAGCCGCGCCAGGCAATGAGCAAAAAGCCTACCAGCACGGCCAGCGTCCCGATAAGCCCCAGTTCTTCCCCCAGAATAGCGTAAATCGTGTCGGTGTGGGCCTGCGGGAGCCACTGGAATTTCTGCCGTGCCTGCCCAAGCCCCTCGCCAAACACGCCCCCGCTCCCAAGTGCGTAGAGGGCGTGGATCGGCTGGTAGCCATATGTGCTATAATACTTCCACGGATCTTTGAATGCTTCAATACGCATATTGTGTTGGGCCAGGGTGATCAGCAGCAAAAACGCCCCCATACTGACCCCCATTGCTCCCAGAATATGCACCAGGTTTGCCCCCGCCACAAAGTAGATGGCTCCGGCTATCATCAGCAGGACCAGCGTTGTCCCGCGGTCTGGCTCCAGCATCACCAGTCCGCACACAATACCGAGGATGACCGCCAGCGGAATAAGCCCGTAGCTCACATTGCTCAGCCGGTCGCTTCGCTGCGAGAGCCAGTTTGCAATGTAGATAATGAGCGCAAGTTTTGCCAGTTCCGATGGCTGAAAACTGAATAGCCCCCCGCCAAACCGTATCCACGAGCGAGAATCATTTACTTTCGTCATTGATTCGGGCAGGATGAGCACGAGAATAAGCAGCAGTAGCGACAGTCCGAGCAGGGGTACCGAATACCGTTTCCACACCTGGTAGCGGATGCGCTGTGCAACGAGCAACCCTGCTGTTCCGATGACCGCCGCGATGCCGTGGCGCAGCAGGTAGTAATAGTGGGGCTTTTGCAGTATATGCGCTTCGACAAAGCTGGCACTATAGACCATGACAATGCCAAGCGCAACGAGCGACCCTACGACCACCAGGAGCACATAATCAGGTTTTCGGTTTGTCGTATCGAACACCATGCGATTGCTGTTTTCCCGCTATTGCTCTTTCCCGTCAGGACGTATTCACGTTTAAGGGGAAACCCTGGGAGCGCAAGCATCTCGCTTGCCCCGATGCCCCCCACCGCTCCTCTCCCCCCACTGGAGAGAGGAGCGGTGGGGGGCTGAACGATTGCCCTCTCTGTCGCTATGGCAGAGCTACTGGCGGCTGAATGAACCACATCAGCACGCCGAGCAGAGTCACAAAGCCAAGCACTCCCGCCCATCCCAACACCCGCATCTCCCGCACCACGACCGGCGCAAACCGCCCCCCCTCCACGCGGTAGCGTGGGGCAAGGAGCCACCCACAGAGTGCGCCCCCGGCCAGGCCGCCAAGATGGGCGTAGTTATCTATGACCCCGCCGGAGCTAAACCCGATGAGGACATTGATACCAATGATGATAGCGATATACTGGAGCTGGTTGCGCCCCATTTCGCCCAGAATGTGGCGCGTGATATAGAAAAACACGGCCAGCCCCCCTACCAGTCCGAAAATCGCCCCGCTTGCCCCCACCGATGGACTGGACGAAAAGGCATACGATGCCACGCCCCCCGCCAGCCCCGAAAGGAAATAGAGCGTCAGGAAGCGCGGTGTCCCGTAAATGCGCTCCACATCGGGGCCAAGCACATAGAGCGCAAACCCGTTTGACAGGATATGCATCAGCCCGCCGTGCAGAAACATTGAGGTAAGAAATCGCCAGTATTCTCCTTCAAAGAAGATCTGCACGTTGTCTTTCCATCCCATCAGAAAGAGAACGATCCCGTTGGGACTGAGCAAGCTGCCCGCACTCCCCGCCCCCCCCGGCACCAGCAGCAGGCTGAGCAGGAGCGACAGAAGATAGATCATGACATTTGTGGCCAGCAACACCCACGCCGCCCACGCCGGCCCCTTTGCCAGCGGTAGCCGCACCTGCACCGGTCTCCTATATTCTGGTTGTCCCGCTTCCTTCATAACCTCCCCATTCTTTCACGGAGAAATCATTCTTTCTCCGTAATCGTTCAGCCACCCACCTGTCCTCCCCCCAGCGGGGGGAGGGATTGGGAGGGGGAGCGCACCTGCATCGTGGCAAGCAAGACGCTTGTGCTCCCAGGGATTGGGGGTTGCCAAAACACTGTGAACGATTACCTTTCTCCTATTCCTCTCTCTCCCCCCTTCTCCTTCTCCCGCTGGGAGAGGGGGTGCCGCGCCAGCGGCGGGGGAATGGTATTGCCCGAAGTTATATTGATTTCTCATAAACAGGATCTCATGGTAAATGCTTGCTGAGCAGCTTGAGTGCGTCCTGCCCGCTCGTTACAATTGCATCCACAGGTCCAACTTCCTGCGGGCGCATATCCGCAGCAAACGTCAGGGCCAGCGAAATCCCGACCATTGAAGCTACTGCGCCTATCAGTGTGAACCGCTGTGTGACCTGTGGCTGGCTCCACCCCAGGAGTTCAAAGTGGTGATGGAGTGGGGCCATCTTAAAGATGCGTCGGCCTTCTCCTGAGCGGTGCTTTGTCCATTTGAAATAGCTGACCTGGATCATGACAGAAAGGGCCTCGATGACAAAGATGATCCCCACAATGGGCAGGAGAAGCCACTGCTGCGATTGCAGCGCAACCACGGCCAGCACGCCCCCCAGGGCCAGCGACCCCGTATCGCCCATAAACACCTGTGCGGGGTGGGCATTGTACCAGAGGAACGCCCCGCACGACCCCACCAGCGTATAGCTGAAAACCATCAAGTTTGTGAGCCGTGGCTCCGAGAGAAACGTCATCACCCCATATGCCGCAAATGCCAGCATCAGGTTCCACCCGGCCAGGCTGTCCAGTCCATCTGTCAGGTTGACCGCGTTTGCCGTGCCGACAATCAGCAGCGTTGCCAGCGGCAAAAACCACAACCCGATGTCCAGCGTGCCCACAACCGGGATACGCACGAGACCAGAGTGATTGAGTCCGTAGGGTTCGGGCAAATAGAGAAACAAACTCGCAACAAATGCAATCCCAATCATCAGCAAAAACTTGTATCGAACGGTAAACCCATACGTTTTTGAGCGCGACCCTGTCAGACTCTTCCAGTCATCTATCGCTCCGAGCACAGCAAAGCTGATAAGCACCCCCACAGGAAGCAAAATGGACCAGCGGTCCACAAGGTTGAAGAGGATGGTCAGCACAACCACCGTGGCAACAATCATAATGCCCCCCATTGTGGGGGTCCCCATTTTCTTCAGGTGGCTTTGTGGCCCATCGAGACGAATCTGCTTGCCGATATTGTGCGCCCGCGCAAACCGTATCCACCCGCCCTCGGCAACCAGCATAAGCACAAAAGCAGTTGCCGAAAGCAGCAACGCACGGGCAATATCATGAACAAGCACTGCTTGCAGTAGCTTCAAGGTCCTTCTCCTGAGACAAAACAATCGTAATCGTTCAGTCCCCCACCTGTCCTCCCCCTGCTGGGGGGATGGATTGGGAGGGGGGAGCTTCACCCGCGATCTCAGGAGCGATACTCCTTGTTCTGAAGGATTATATTTATCCCCCCCTGAACAATTACAAACAATCAATCTTCCTTCTCCCGTCTCCTACCCCCCGCCTCTCCATGCCCCGACCAGGCCAGCGCATCAGCAACCCGCTCCATTGCCAGCCCACGCGACCCCTTGACCAGCACAACATCGCCAGGCCGGACGAGCGAACGCACCAGCGCGATAGCATCATCCCCTTCTTCCACAGCGTGAGTATCGGGCAACCGATAGCGGGCCTCTTCGGCAATCCAACGTGCATTGTTCCCAACACAAACAAGCACATCGGCCACAAGGGCCGCGTGCTTTCCGACAACACGATGAGATTCTTCGGCAAGCATCCCTAACTCCAGCATGTCTCCCAACACGGCAATATGCCGCCCGCTGCATTCGTCCAGCACATTGAGCGCGGCGAGCATTGAGGCTGGCGAAGCGTTGTAGCTATCGTCAAGGATTGTAAAAGTTCCTCCTTCGGCTCTTTCCTGCACCACACGCAGCCGCGCATAGGGGAGATCTTCTTGCAGCCCCGCGATGATGTTCTGGCAGGGTATCCCCAGGGCCAGCCCCACACTTGCTGCCGCAAGCACGGTATACACGTTGTGGTGGCCAACAAGCGGCGAGCGCACCGCCACGGTTTCGCCGCGGTAGTGCAGGCGAAACCCTATGCCCTGCAACCCGTAGCTCTCAATTCTCTCGGCCCGGACATCCAGCGTATTGGCATACACCCCATAGCGCACCACTCGCGCAGAGGTGCGCCGGGCCATTGCGTCCACACGCTCATCATCGCCATTGAGCACGGCCACGCCGTCGGGCGGGAGGGCTTCCACAAGTTCGGATTTTGCCTCTGCAATGGCTTCAATGCTCCCCATCCGCTCCAGGTGCGAAAGCCCCACATTCGTGACAACGCCGACATTCGGGCAGACAAGCTGCGCCAGTTCGCGTATCTCCCCCCGTGCCCACATCCCAAGTTCTATGACCGCCGCACGGTGCTCGGCGGTCAGGTTGAGTAGCGTTGTGGGAATGCTGATACCGGTGTTGTAGCTTCGTTCGCTCTTCAGCGTGCGATAGTGCTGACTGAGCATGGCCGCGATGCTCTCTTTGGTCGAGGTTTTCCCCACGCTCCCCGTAACCCCCACCATATCCAGCGAGAAGTGGGAGCGATGGAACGCTGCCAGCCGCCACAAAGCCGCCTGCGGGTCATCTACCGCAATGAAGAAGAAGCGACAATCCTCACCTTCATGCTCTCCCTTGTCTGGTGCTTCCCTGTCTGCTCCTCCTTCGCTTACTTCCCCCTGCTCTGCATCAACAACAACCCACGGGTGGGGGAAGTGTTCGAGCATTTGCTTGCGCTGTGCCAGTTCCTCGCGCTGCACCAGCGCACCGCGCCCCCCCCGTTTTGCCACGTCGGGCAGAAAATGGTGTCCGTCGGCCCGTTCCCCTGCCAGGGCAACAAAGAGTGCGTCCTGCACCACATCACGCGAATCAAATACCACCTGAGAAAATGAGCAATGCCCCGATGGCCCGGCCAGGTCTTCCACTCGCCGCGCATCCCCCGATTGAATACCAGTCAGAATGTATGCCAGATCAAACACCTGCATTTCCCTTATACCGGAACCGTGCCCCAATGTAGCAAATTGTAGCATAGATTCGTCTCGTATCATTCACGGTACCTGTTCACGATTGCACGATTGGGGGTACACCCTGGAAGCGCAAGCATCTTGCTTGCATCGGGGCGGGTATCCTGCCCGCGCTCCCGGAAAATCTCCCCCGGTTCTGAACAGTTGCCATTCACTGGCCAGGGCTGAAGAGGGACGGATCGGGCGCGATACGCTCATAGCGCATCAATTCCTCGACAACCTGGGTGAAGGCCGGCACGGCCGAAGCCAACCCCCAGGCATCGCGTTCAGGTTTATCAATTTTTACCAGCACCGCGTAGCGAGCGTCCTCCGCCGGGGCAAACCCCACCACGGACCCGATGACGTAGCGAGGGTCGTATCCCCCGCCGGGTGTGGGGATGGAAGCGGTGCCCGTTTTGGCTCCCACCTCGTAGCCCGGCACAAGCCACTGGTCGGCCAGGCTCCCATTGCGCAATTGCCAGACAATCGGGGCGTAGTGGTTGGCCGATTGCACGAGCATGCGCCGGATGGTCCACGCAACGCCCGGCTCAACCACCTGGCGGACCACCGTCGGGTTGGTTTCCTCACATTCCCACGTTTCGTCATAGGCCAGCGCAGCATTTCCCCGTTGCTCATCGAGGCTTCCCCCTTCGCGGCAACGGCGGGCCACCACATAGGGCTTCATCAATATCCCATCGTTGGCAATGACGGCCGCCGCCTGCACAATTTGCAATGGCGTAGCGGCGATGCCTTGCCCATACGAATTGATGAGAAACCGGGTCGGATCGAACAGGGGCGAGGATGGGTCGTGGACGAGTCCCGCTTCTTCTCCGCTCAGGTCTATGCCGGTGGGCGAGCCAAACCCGAAATCATACACCATGGGGTAAAACTGGTCGGCACCGGTGAGTTCATTGAGCTTCACTGCGCCGATATTGCTGGAATAGTAGAGCATATCGGCAGCATTGATCATGCCGTTGCCCAGGGAGTTCCAGTTGTGTATCTGAATGTCGAACCGATTGATAATGCCCGTGTCGTCCACGAACGTATCGGCGGTAAACGAACGCGATTGTAGCCCCGCTGCCGCCGTAACAATTTTGAAGGTGCTGCCAGGCTCATAGAGCGTGCTGATAGCCGGGTTGCGCCCATAGGTTGCTTCCGGATAGTCGGTATAGTGGTTGGGGTCGAAGGGGGGGCAGTTTGCCATTGCGCGGATGGCCCCCGTCGAAGGTTCTATCACAAGAATGCTGCCCCCTGCGGCTTCGTGCTCCTGCACCGCATCCTGGAGGGCCGTTTCCGCCACATATTGCACCATCGGATCAATCGTGAGTTGTATCCGTCCCCCATTGCGTGCAGGCCGGCTGTGCTGTGGAGCAATCGCAATAGGGTTTTGACTGCTGTCAAATTCGGCTTGCAGCGAGCCAGGCTCCCCCTTGAGGTATTCGTCGTAGTATCCTTCGATTCCTACAAAGCCATCCCCATTGTAGTTGACCGCTCCAATAACATGGGCTGCAAATGTTTCCTGCGGATAAAACCGGCGCGGTTCATAGACCAGGTGTAGCCCTGGCTCATTGAGCAGAGCCACCTGCTCGGCGACGGTGGGCTTCAGCCAGCGGGCCAACCGCACCCACTGGAGATCCTCTCGCGTCAGGGTTCGGAGAATGTCGCGGGCATCCTTGCTGAGCAGCGTTGAGAGGGTGAGGGCCAGGCGGGGGGCGCGGTCGGGCTGAATCTGCGAGGGGTTGACCCACACACTCTCGCGCTCCACATCCAGTGCCAGCACATTCCCGCGGCTGTCGGTAATCATTCCTCGGTCCGGCTGAATCGTAATTTCGCGGTTGATCTCGTTTCGTGCCATCCGGAGCAGCGTTGCATGCTGCACAACCTGGACATCAACCAGTCGTACCACAATCACCATCACAATGAGCACGCTCACACCCAGAACAGTATAGATGCGCCAGGGAGCAATAACCACCTGGTTTTGCTTGGCCGGCTGCGTCCCCGCCGTTGCCCGCTCCTGATCGGGTTTTCTCCTGGCATGATCCTGCATAGTATCCCCGCAATCAGCGGGCAAACACCGTTCGCATATCTGCGGAAACAGGAGTGCGAGACACTATCCCGCCGGTCCGTTCCCTTTCATTGGTATCGGTATCGGCGTTATCTGCCAGACTCCCTCCCTCAATATCCTGAGCACCATTGGGAATCGTAATATATTGCACCTGCTCCCGCCGCATCGGACGCAACCCCAGAGCTTCGGCGCGGCTACGAACCCGCTCAAGCGACTGCATCTCTGCATAGCGAGCGTGGAGAAGGTCGCGCTCGCGTAGCAAGGTTGTTTGTCGGGTTTCCAGTTCGGCCACGGTATACCCTCTGGTTGCAAGTATGCCCGTCTGGGCCAGGGTCAACAGACTCATCAGACAGAGAAACAGCACAACACGCAAAAAATAGCGGCTCCCATCAAACGCCAGATAGCGGGTGAGAACCTTTCGCCGCACTGCGACCCGACGCGGTGCAAACATCTGTGGAGTGTACAAAGCCATACGATTACTTTTCCCCCTTCTCTTCCTCAATTCGTTCGGCAACCCGCAGTTTTGCGCTCCGGCTGCGCGGGTTTGCCTGGCGTTCTTCCTCGCCTGGCTGAATGGGTTTCTTTGTCACAATACGCAGGCGGGGCGGTTGCTCCGGAGCCTCGCTGCCACCATAGCCCGACTCGGCCCGAAAAAACTGTTTGACCATACGATCCTCAAGTGAGTGGAAGCTGATGACGGCCAGACGGCCCCCCGCTCGCAGCAGCGAAACAGCCTGGGGTAGGGCCAGCTCCAGGTGTTCAAGTTCGCGGTTAACAGCAATGCGGAGAGCCTGAAACGCCCGCGTTGCCGGATGGATACTCCCGCTCCCCCGTCCACGTCCCCGCGGGTGGGGGAGGGCCCGCCGCACCAGGTCGGTCAGCACCCCCGTTGTCTCAATCGGTTGCTTGCGCCGGTGCTCAACAATGGCCCGCGCAATGCGGCGCGAGTAGCGTTCCTCTCCATACTGGTAGATCATGTCGGCTATCTCCTGCTCGGTCATCCTCTCCAACAGCTCTGCGGCCGTTGGCCCCTGCGTCGGGTCGAGCCGCATATCGAGCGGGCCATCGGCCCCAAACGAGAACCCGCGTTCGGGAGCATCAAGCTGAAATGAGGACACCCCCAGATCCAGCAGAATACCATCAACCTGGTGAAACCCGCGGTTTCGGGCCAGTGTTGCCATATCGCCAGAATGCCCATGCTGAAGGACGTAGCTTGCTGGCGGTATGTTGTCTGAGAGTGCGGCAAACCGGGCCGCTGCGGCTTCCAGGGCCGCGGGGTCGGCATCAATGCCGAGGAGCATTCCCCCCGGCTGGCTCTGCCGGAGTAGGGCCGCCGCGTGCCCCCCACCGCCGAGGGTCGCATCGAGATAGCATTTGCCGGCGGCAGGCTGTAAGGCTTCTACTACCTCGTCCAGCAGCACTGGCATATGGTTGTATGCTCTCTCTGTCATAGCCAGCCAATCTTGACGGACAGGGTTATACCGATTTGCTTTCAAAACAGCATAATCCCCCTACCTGTCCTCCCCCCAGCGGGGGAATAGATTGGGAGGGGGGCCGCGTCCGCATCGGGGCAAGGATACCCGCGCTCCCTGGAGCTTGTTTGCACTTCAGAAACCGAATTGGTATTTTTAGATCCCCAGGTCGGCCAGTTGCTCGGCAAATGCTCCCGCGCTGCTGTCAAGATTTGCCAGCACCTGCTGCCACCGCTCTGCCGACCACAACTCGAAATAGGTATGCAACCCGGCAACAATGACCCGCTCGCTCAGGGTGGCGTATTCGCGCAAATTCTGGGGCACCAGTATCCGCCCCTGCCGGTCGGTTTCAACTTCGGCGGCTCCGGAGAAGAGCAGGCGGCGGAGGTTGCGGGCTTCTTCGTTTCCGAGCGATAGCCCGCTGATGCGCTGGGCCAGGGCTTTCCAGGTCGAGTGGGGGAATGCCTGCAAACACTGATCAAAGCCGCGGGTCAACACCAACCCCTCACGCAGCTCGTCGCGGAACCGTGCAGGAATGGCGACCCGCCCTTTGTCGTCTATCGTGTGTTCGTATTCTCCGAGAAACACATTGACTGGCCCTTGAATGGGAGCGTAAGCGGCTCGCTTGCCCCGATGCGAGCACAGCCATCCCCTCCCAATCCCTCCCCCACTGGAGGGGGATGACAGGTGGGGGGCTGAACGATTACAAACATGTTGCCCTAAAGAAGGTTCCCGAACAGGATAAAACTACGAACAAACGTTTGAAACCAACAAAGTTCTAGAAAAAATGTTCATTTGCTTTAATCCTGTACCACTTCTCCCCACTTTCCACCACTTTTCCCCACAATGGTTTCATTATATACCACCTGAGCAATGATGACAAGGGTTTTGAAGGGGCCGGGCAATTGCATCTAAAAATCCGGGTTGCGTCCAGGGTCCTGATGCAGCATAATGTGATGGTGGTAGGTATCAATAGAATGAGAACAGAATGAGAAATGAGAAAGGATACCCCCTATGTCCCACCAGATGGTGTATCCCATCACCACCCATTTTGCCCAGGTTGAAGACCCGCGCATCGAAAGAAAGAAAAGAGTAAAGAAGGATGTTTGTATGACTACGAAAACGCCCACACAAGTAGGATTTATTGGGACGGGGTTGCTCGGCTATCCGATGGCGAGGCGGCTGTGTGCCGCGGGCCACCCGCTGCTGGCCTGGAACCGCACCCGCGCAAAGGTCGAACCGCTTCGCAGTGAGGGGGCCACGATAGCCGAAAGCTCCACCGACGTTGTCGCTGGCTCCGATTGCCTCATCTTGATGTTGAGCGACGCGCCCGCCATCCGCGAAGCTGTGCTGAACGAGACGATAGTCCCCCACCTGCACGGAAAAACAATTATCCAGATGGGCACCATCGGGCCGGGCGAAAGCCAGCAGTTCGCCAGCGAGGTTGCTGCCGCCGGGGGCGACTATCTGGAAGCCCCGGTGCTTGGCAGCATCCCCCAGGCAAACGAGGGGAGCCTGATAGTGATGATGGGCGGCACCGCCACGCAGGTGGAGCAGTGGCGCGGGCTGCTGGCCACCTTCGGGCCCGACCCGCTGCATATCGGGCCCGTGGGCAAGGCCGCTGCACTCAAACTGGCTCTGAACCACCTTATCGGCGCGCTCACGGGGGCATTCTCCCTCAGCCTGGGGCTGGTGCTGCGCCACGGCATAGATGTTGAAACATTTATGGGCGTGCTGCGGCAGAGCGCACTCTATGCGCCCACCTTCGACAAAAAACTCCCGCGGATGCAGGAGCGCAACTTTGCCAACCCCAACTTCCCCACAAAACACCTTTTGAAAGATATGCTGCTGGTGGAACACGAAGCAGCATCGCTCGGCCTCAACACGGCGGACATTGCCGGCCTACGGCAGATACTCGATATTGCCGCCAGCGGGGAACTGTCCGAGGGAGATTATTCGGCTCTCTTTTCGGTGGTCGTGCCGCCGGAACAGGAAGGATGAGACATTCACGCCTGGGAGCGTGGGCATCTTGTCCGCCCCGATGCGGACGCGCCCCCCTCCCAATCCCTCCCCCCGTTGGGGGGAGGACAGGTGGGGGTCTGAACGAGTACGATTTTTTTGGCATATGATGCCAGACAGAGGCGAACAGCAGGGGCATGCAGGGGCAAAAATTGCCTGCTTCTTCACGCGGTGGCTCTTCGTGAAACGAATTTTCCCCATTGTTGTCACAAAAAACAACAAAAAGTGCTTCTGGGAAAAATTCGTCAAAGGAATTTTGAGCCGGTTTGGCCCAGTCAACGCAAAATCGGAACCCATAGCGACTTCGTTTTGTCGCTTTTTGTTGGGATAAAACAGGTTTTGCAAAGGCGGTTTGGAAGGGGTATTTTGACTCAGGAGCAACTATTGACAAATTCTGTTGCTTCCTATATAATCATAGCGAACGTCAAGGTAGCGGTGTACTTAATCCAAACCGCTTTTGCCTACGTAGCGGATGAGGAGAAAGCCTGTACCTACCTTAGTACACCCTGAAGGCAATCGTTGACTTGCCTACGGTTTCTTTTAGGTAATCTAGTTGGTAAGTTTGAAATCGAGGAGGTTAGTTTCTAATGGATAAGCCAAAAGACGAGTGGGATGATCTGGTACCACCACGCTGGCGCTGCATCTTCAATAACCAGGACTGGCTGATGCACGACATCTATGCCAAATCAATTTATGGCTTTCTGACCATTTCGCTGGTCGTTCACACCCTGTGCTTCCTCTGGAGGCCACACTGGGGTATTGCGGCTATTCAGGCGGTTCCCGTACCGACTTCATTGTAAAGTAAGGAGAGTGTGTTATGGCTCCACGTAGTCCATTTCGGACCAACGGCGTTGCGTGTGCTGTTGTCGGTCTGATGATTACTCTGTTGCTTCACTTTGTGTTGCTGAGTTCGCCCCGTTTTAACTGGATCAATCCGCTGACTGTGACGATCCCGATGGAGCCGGCAGCCCTCGTGCAGGAGCTGGCCGACAAAGTCACTTTGGCGATTGCGTACTTTACGATCTAAACCAACCTATAGTTGGGTGCAGGAACTCCGCATGACCGCCAGCAGTAGTAGTAGTTCCTGTTGGCGGTTATGTGTTGTTCTTTTTTGGAAAACGCCTGCCACAATAGCCTGTACCGAAGGTGCAAGGTTTGACCTGGGGATGTATGATAGGAAACGTACTGAAGCAGGCGTTCAGCTATCAGCTTAGGAGGCCCTAACCATGTGGAAGCTGAGTCAACGACAATTCCGGAAACTGGTTGTCGCCGTTTCTGTCGTTGTCATGATGGGGATAGTGTGGATAGCTATTTTAGGTATCTGGCTTATCCACGACATCGCGTATGTGTACAACTACGATAAGTTTAATGAGATTACTGCCGGACTTACGTCAGTAGAAGATTATGAGGCTCTCTGGGCTGAAACGGGTTTCCATCCGCTCCTTCTGGAGGCAAGGTGGGCCGCTCCCTATGCTCCTGCACAGAACCTGACCCGTATCACACAAACCCCGCCAAACGTACCCGAAGGCGAAACCCTCCCGGATGGTCGCGAGGCCTGGTATGGGGAGGACAATTGGACGGAGGGGGTACAGGCAGGTTCGGAGTATATTGCCCAGTCTCCTCAGCCGCAGAACATGTTGGTGTTGACGGAACTGGATACCGCTGAAACCTGGGCCTATATGCAGCAGCAGGTCTCTGGCGCAATGGCGGTCGGGTGTCAATACTGCCACGATGTCAACCCAGACGAGGATGGGAATTACCTCTTTAGTGAGGATACGTTTGAACAGAAAATTGCAGCCCGTGATATGATGCGCCTGGTCAATGACCTGAACGCGCAATACATTGTGAATCTTCCCTACTGGCGTGGGAATTATGTGACCTGTGCAACCTGCCATAGCGGTCTTGGGAATGGCCGTGGGACACCGACCAATATGGAAGGTGTGACCGACGAGTTTCTCAAGAGTGTTCCGCCGCAGCGCGTCAATCTCGACCCGCTGGATGAAAACGGCGTGCCGCTCATTACTCCTGAAGAAAAACCAGAAGAAGTCCGTGGTCGCATGATGCTGCAAGACGCAGTGCTGTGGCTGAAGTACAATTATAGCGTCTGGCACCCCTACGATCCCATCGATCCGAAGAGTGGGCGTGGTTCGCTGGCGATGGTCTGGCCGTTTGAGAAGCCACGAACCATTGACCAGGGGACAATCCAGACCAACGTGATGAATGCCAACGGCTGGGCCCTGGGCGTGGGTTGTACCTACTGCCACGACCCACGCAACTTCTACAACTACGAAATCGTGTCAGAGGCCGATCCGCTCAATGGCGAATACATTTCTCCCAGGCTCAAAGCACAGCGTATGCTGCTCATGATGACCTTTATGGCCGAGAACTGGGACTCCTACGGTGCGATTGCAAAAGATGTCACGCCGGAGGAACTGGCAAACCCGGGCCCGAATGCTGCGGTACTGGACAGCTTCTTTGGAGGCGGTGCCGGGCAGTGGGACCCACCGTCTGAGAATATCGGGGAACTGGCGTGGCCGTCTCGCCCGAACGATCTGCCGCGAGTTGGGTATCTCTCCGGCCGCCGGCACTATCGTGCGATCAACGGTGAAGTTTACAATATGCCTGGTTGTGTGACGTGTCACGCACGTCAGGGTATCCCGCGGGTTGTTGTCCACGAAGATGAACTGACTGAAACGGTACTGCCGTCACAATTGCGTGGTATGCAGTAGCGGAAAGGTTTTGACGTGAATAAGCCCCAAGAAGGGCAGCAACCTGTTGCGCGGCCTGCGACCTCACCGTCGCAAGCCGCGCAATCAAGATCTCAGGGAAACACCCGTGCGATACTCAAAACAACGCTCGACCTGATGAACCCCGTAACCTGGATGGCCCCCTCGTGGGCCTTTCTGTGTGGGGCAGTGGCAAGCAGGGCGTTGGAGCTGTCGCCCGGACCCATCGGGCGGTTGTTGCTCGGTATGCTGATGGCCGGACCGATCCTGTGTGGTCTGTCCCAGGTCATAAACAACTATTGTGATAGAGACGTAGATGCAATTAACGAGCCAGCGCGTCCCATTCCGGCGGGGTTGGTCTCAATGCGCCATATCCGCATTGTTGCGTTTATCCTGACGTTTCTGGGGACAGCCCTGGCCTTTGTTCTCGGGCCCGAAGTTGCGCTCCTGGTTGGTATCGGGTTTGTGTTTGCGCTTGCCTATAGCCTGAAGCCCTTTCGCGCCAAGCGCAACGGGTGGATTGGCAATGCGCTTGTTGCCTTCTCCTACGAGGGGCTGGCCTGGCTCGCCGGCCACGCCGCAATGACTACCCCGCTCTTCTGGGAAAGTCCAACCTTTGTCAAAAGTGCGCTCCTGGCCGTGCTCTACTCCCTGAGTGCCCACGGCATTATGACCGTGAACGACTTCAAGAGTATGGAAGGCGATGCACAAATGGGCATACGTAGCATCCCTGTAATGTATGGCAAAAAGGGAGCCGCATGGCTGGTGGTGGCAAAAATGGCCCTCTCCCAGGTTGTTGTGGTTGCGCTGCTTTTCTGGTGGGGCAACCCCGTTTCGGCAACCCTGGTGCTCCTGCTCCTGGCCGCGCAAGTCATCCCGTTCAAACGGTTTATTGAGGACCCCGACAATAACGCGGTCTTCTTCAATCTCACGGCCATCCAGCTTTCTATCTGGGGGATGCTGGTTGCTGCAATCGGGCTGGCGTTCTAGTTTGGAAACATATTGGTCTGGTAACGATAACGGATAAAACGATGGACGGATAAAACGATAGACGGATAGAACGATAATGGATACAGAAGGGTGCTATGGCGCAACGGGTATTGATTGTTGGTGCGTCGGTTGGTGGCTCGGTGGCCGCCTCAACATTGCGGGCTGCAGGCATTGAAACGATCCTGCTGGAGCGGGAACTGCACAAAGCCAAGCCGTGTGGGGGCGCGGTGCCACCGGCCGCCTTCAACGAGTTTGATCTGCCACACCACCTGATTGATCGGAAAGTGCTCAACTGTCTGGTTGTCTCCCCCAGTGGGCGGCAGGTGCGGTTTCCTGTGACTGGCTCGGAGCCAACAGACCAGGACTATGTGGCGATGGTGCGGCGCGAGGTGTTCGACGGGTTTTTGCGCGAGCGGGCGCAGCAGCAGGGCGCAACGCTCATACCAGGCACACTTATCCGCCTCTACATCACCGAAAGCGGGGTTGAGGCAACCTACCGCGACCCGCAGGGGCACGAGCGGATGCTCCAGGCCGATGCAGTTATCGGAGCCGACGGAGCCTATTCGCCCACGGCTCGCTTTCTGGGGTTGCAGCCGCGCCCCGATTCTGTCGCCATTCAAGAGCGTATCGCCTTGCCGCCAGAGCAGATGGCCCGCTGGGAGACGACCGCCGACCTCTATCTTGGGCGCGAGGTTAGCCCCGATTTCTACGGATGGGTCTTTCCGAAGGGCGACCATGTGACCGTGGGGGTGGGGCTTGGGCGAAAACACGCAAAACGGGCGCGGACGTTTCTGAACAACCTCAAAGCCCGCCTGGGTGATGCGCTTGACGGGGGAACCGTGTTGCTCCGCGAGGCCCACGCCCTCCCGATGACCCCCGACAAGCATATGGCGTTTGACCGGGCTATGCTTGTGGGCGACGCGGCAAACCTGGTCGCCCGAACGTCCGGCGAGGGCATCTACTGGGCAATGAAAAGCGGACAGATGGCAGCAGAGGTGCTGGCGGAATATCTTGATGTTCCCTCGGCCCAGAACCTGCGGGCCTACGAGCGGCAATGGTGGAAAGACTACCGTGCAATGTATACCTTTCTGCGTTTTCTCGAAGTCTGGGGCTATGGCAATGAGCGACAGATGGAAGTGTTTACCGAGATGTGCGCCAGCGAAGATGTTCAGCGATTGACCTTCGATAGTTATATGCACAAGCGGATGATCCCGGCCCCCTGGAAAACGCAGCTTGGGATGACCCGCGATATTCTCGTGAGTCAGGTACGCCACTATCTCTGGCGGCGGCCCCGCTCCGCGGCCGACCTGGCCGCCACCTGAGCATCAATATCCCTCTACCGTGCGGTGGTGCTCCAGGTTGTGAAAGCGGGTGGTTGCTGTTTCAAAGCGGAGCGGAGCAACCCCCAGTGGCCCGTTGCGATGCTTGGCAATGTGGATCTCAGCAATCCCTTTTTTGTCGCTTTCTTTGTCGTAGAGATCGTCGCGGTAGATGAAAAGCACGAGATCAGCATCCTGCTCAATAGAGCCAGACTCGCGCAGGTCGCTGAGCATCGGGACATGGTTGGTGCGCCCTTCGACGGCCCGCGAGAGCTGACTGATAGCAATCACTGGCGTATTTAGCTCGCGGGCCAGGGCCTTGAGGCCGCGGCTAATCTCGCTCACCTCCTGCACGCGGTTTTCGCTGCGTTGCGCCTTCATCAATTGCAAATAATCAACAATGAGCAAATCTATGCGCGCCTGCGATTGAAGCCGCCGTGCTTTGCCGCGCACATCCATAATGCTCAGCCCCGCCGAGTCTTCAATGTAGATAGGAGCCGACGAAAGAGTGCCCATTGCGTCAATGACCCGCTGCAGGTCGTGGTCGTGGATATTGCCGGTCCGCAGTTTTTGCATATCAATACCGGTTTCCATTGCCAGCAGACGTTGGACAAGCTGCTCACGGCTCATCTCCAGGCTAAATATCCCCACCGTGTAATGGTGATGAACAGCGACGTTGTGGGCAATGTTGAGCGCGAAGGCTGTTTTTCCCACGCTTGGGCGGGCCGCCAGAATGATGAGATCGGAACGCTGGAGACCTCCCGTCAGTCGGTCAAGATCAATGTAGCTGGTTGTGAGACCAACGATTTCCCCGCGCTGCTCTTTGATGTCCTGAATGCGGTTGAAATAGTCGCTAATGACGCTCTGGATATGCACAAAGTCTTGATTTGTGCGGTGCTGCGATACGGCAAACAGTTCGAGTTCCGCTTTGTCGAGGGTGGTTTCTAGCTCTTCGCGCTCGTTGTAGCCCAGGGCCGCAATGCGCCCCCCCGCCTGGATGAGCCGCCGCAGCAGGGCCGTGCGCTCAACAATGCGTCCGTAGTATTCCACATGGACGGCGTTTGGCACCTCGGCACTGAGTTCCCCCAGGTAGGCAATGCCGCCAATAGGGTCGAGCCGTTCGCGCCGCCGCAACTCATCGGAGACAGTTGAAATATCGGGCGGCACGCTTGGACGACGGTTGTAGCAGGCCTGCATGGCTTCGTAAATCCAGGCATGTTTTTCGAGATAGAAGTATTCAGGCTGCATCCAGGAGGCAACCGCAATGATAGCATCGCGTTCGAGCAGGATAGAGCCGAGCATTGCACGCTCGGCGTTGACATCGGCTGGCAGAGCAGGTAATGATCGTTCCATAGAAAGAGGCGGCAAGGGAATCACCCGCTTCAGCGGGTGTGGGGAATTGCCGCCATTATCCTTTCCACTACAACGCGCACTACTGCTACTTTCTATGTGTTCAAATGTACCCGAAGGTATGCTTTGTCCATTTCCGAAATTCCTGCTTCATTCTGCACTGCGCCCTCACATGAGCGTCTAACACGCAGTCCACAGGCGGTTTTACGTCCCGACGTAGCCACTACCGGGGACGACCAGTTCAGGACTGGTAGCCTGGACAGACAATTTGGTTGCTCTCGCTTCCTGATGAACCCGACGTGCGCGATACGCTGTATACCTTCCAGGGTGTCCAGCAACAGATCAGCGATGTTGCCTATAACAATGGCTTCCCGCGGCTCCCCGCATGCGCAAAACCCGAAGACGCTTGCAACAATTGCTTGCAACTCTACGGAGCCGTGGGGAGATGTCAACATCCCCTGAAGCCCTGCCTTCGGGCGAGGGCAAGCCACCCCGCTTCAGCGGGTGGTCGTTGACTGCTGGTTTCCCCTTTTCACCACAGGTCTTGGGTGCAATGCTTGCCCTGCTGGTATTATTATACCATCTCTGCTTCTCAACACCGAAATTGCCCCGCCAGTTGCTACCTTCGCTACCTTCGCAAATCTGCCAATAGGAGGTAGAGAGCCAGCAAGATAGCTCCCGTGGTGATGGCACTATCAGCCACATTGAAAACGGGCCACCAGCCCACCTGGATGAAATCTATGACATACCCGACCAGAATACGGTCAACCGTGTTTCCCAACGCTCCACCAAGAATCAACCCGATGCTGAGTTGAATGAGGACATTGTGGTTGGGAAGATGAACCCAGTAGATGTAGATTGCCCCGGCACTGATAAGGAGTGAGGTGATAATAAATATCGTGGACATGCCCGGAAACAGGTTGAAGGCAACACCGGTATTTTGTGAATAGACCAGCCGAGACCAGTCTCCTATCAGAGAAATAGATTTCGTCAGGGGGGTGGGGCCCAGTTCCTGAACAATCCAGTGTTTGCTTATCTGGTCCGTGATCAGGATGCATATGGCAACTGCCAGGGGCAGGAGCCAGCGGCGTTGTTTCCCGTTGAACACAATTTTTCTCCCAATAATTACGTTTTCTATCTTTCGGTCTTTCGGTTCTCTCTGAATCATCCTAACGCAACACGAGCGGCAAGTAGACAACATGGGCAGAACCTCCCTGCATCAGTTCTGGCGGGAGTGGGAGCGGCGGGGTCATCTCTCCCCCCGGCTGGTCTGGCGGGTCCATATTCCTGTCACCATTGTTGTCCGTTGAGGTGGTGTCCCGGTAGGTGACGGCAACGGATGCCGGCTGCGATATATTTCCTGCAGCATCGGCAA
Organism: Chloroflexaceae bacterium; assembly: GCA_034436975.1. GTDB lineage: Bacteria > Chloroflexota > Chloroflexia > Chloroflexales > Chloroflexaceae > JAAUSY01. The sequence goes on along the minus strand of DAOTUE010000207.1, from coordinate 52,729 downwards.
CCCACACCAGCAGGTATTTTTTTCCTTCCGAGGGGATGAGTTGCCAGGGCAGCGAGGAATCGCCACGCGCCCTGACCCAGGTTTCCGAATGTTGCGCGGCTATCCACTGCGCGGCTCCCTGGCTATATTCATATTCCTGAAAGAGCAACCAGGCTTCTTCCATTGGCGGGGATGCTTCGATGCTCTCGGAAAACTGGTCTGTTGCACGAACGTTGAGTATGATACCAGGGTCGCTTGTCTCTGCTCCCTCGGTTTCCCCATTGATTGTCAGGCGGGCGACCGGTGCGGTTTGATCGCTTGCAACGGGCAACAGAAAGAGTGGGCGGGCTATGGTATTATTGTTTTCGTTTGTTTCCTCTATCGTGTTCGCTGCATCAATAACCGCATAGAGCGTGTGGCTCTTGCTCATTGTGACGGTCCAGGTGATAACGGCAGTTCTGGACGTATCGCTCAAGATGGGAGCAGCAAGAATGGCTTCGCCCACAGAAACGTGCTCTCCCTCTGCGTTCTCCAGCGAGAATGTGACCGGCACATCACTATTGAGGGGATTACGTCCCCAGTGCTGGACCACAATCCCGATGCGCGTCATCATCCCTGTTCGCGGCGAAACCGGGTCAGTCCAGAGCTGACCATCATTGCCAGAAAGATCGCGGTCTTCGGGGGAGACAAGCGTTATGCTCTGAGCAAGCGTATGCTGTGTCGTGTCGGGGTTTGTGACGGTGAGTCCATAGGTGCCAGGAGCAAGAAACGAAGCGGGAAGGGTTGCCCGGATGAGCGTCTCACGTATCACCATTGTCAGCGTGGGAGGGATGCTGATGTCGCCAACCTGAATAGTTGCTCGCTCCGAAAAGTGCTCGCCTGCGATGAAAAGAATGTTGGACTGGTCGGCCCTGCCCTGACCTGGCCAGACACGGGCAATAACCGGTGCATTAGCCTGCACCCGATAACCCTGGAGCAGTTTGCTTGTCCAGCCACGGGGAAAACGAATAAGCACATTGTAGGAGCCGGGGGGAAGTTCCGACGGTACTACGGCCGAAAGATGGTTCGGGCCGAGGTGTGTCACCGCTTCGAGCGCATAGGTGGCATGGGTTGTCGGGTGTTGCAAAAACCCCTCAACCCCGGCGACAAAGTGAGTTCCCGTTATTGCAAGCGTTGTGGGGGCAGTATTGTGGCTCTCGGTGGGCGTACAGGATGCAACAGTGGGGGTCGGGCCATCAAGGGGTTGTTGCACAATGTAGGTGGGCGATATTCCTATGGGAAGAAAAACCTCCATCTCTGTTTCGTCTGTCGGGGCAAGAGCAACTCCATCGCGGGTGTAGGCTGCAATAAAAAATGGCTTCGGAACAGCGACCTCGGCGGTTTCCGCCGCGGCATATCCTGCCAGCGGGGGCGGCGAAACTTCGTGCAGACGCTGGCTCAATGGTTCATAGATCTGCTCTGTGGTGGTTCCGCTGGATGCTGTCTTCGCCACAAGATTGAGAAAATCTATTTTTGAGCCACTGCCGAAATAGGCCTGGCAACGCGACCAATCGAGATGATCTGATATGCTATTGCACACCTCCGCGGCAAGCGCGGCATTATCTCCCGGTGGAGGCGGACGTTTCCAGAGCACATCCACCAGGGCTTCCCCGCCTCCAAACTGATAGGCCTCAACCGTATCACCATAGATTGGGACTTCAACCGGCATCATGGTACTGGTGCTGGTCTGGTTGATGAGTTGCTGGTAGGAGTGATAGGCGGGACGGGGGGTGTTGTCTCTGTTCATCAATCCGGAGGAGTTCCAACCAGAGGCATGGAGTGTATACCACGAAAAGGCCTGCACATCAACGGACATTCCCCGCACAACCACCCGGACAATGTGATCGGCCTGGTTCTGAAAGAAATCCGGATCGCCATCTCCCCCCCAGAAGAGCAGGGCCATCTCGTTGAGCATAAGCGGGCGTTCTACATCATAGTCTGCCATAACCTGGCGCAGGAAGCGGGCCTTCCCTATAGTCATCCCCCCCCAGTCTCTCCAACGGCCATCGTAGAGGTCGCTATCGCTTGCAAGTCCAACGAGAAAGTCATACCAGGGGTAGGCATGGTAGCCCACAATGTCGAAATAGTCGCCGGCTCCCGCCCGCAACATTCCCTCAAAAAACTTTTCCGGCTTTCCGCGTCCAACCACATTGGTTTCGGGGCGGTCCAGCAGTAATCCTCCGATGATAATCCGCACGCCCGGATCTGCCTCGCGGACAAGCGGCACAACAGCCTTGAGCATTTCACCATAGTGCTCCCCCCCATAATAGGGGTCGGAGATATTGCCCCAACACCCGAAGAGGTTTTGCAACTCCAGGCCAATGAGTGAGGGGTCAACGTCTGGCTCGTTGCCCAGTTCCAGGTAGATATTTCCATCGGCTCCGCGCATCTGTTCCTTGTAGCGAGCAAGCACCTCGCGAAGAAACAGCGCGTAGTCATCAAAATAGGCTTCCTTCAGGGCCGCACATGGGGCAATGTTGCCTTCCTCGCCGGTAAATATGTTGGTGTAGGGAATAACTGCCCAGTCGGGAAAATCGTCAGCAATAATCATGGGGGTCAACCCCAGGTCGAAAGCAGATTGAAGTTCATAGGTAAAGGTATCCAGCGTTTCCCAGTTCCAGGCTTCTGGCGGGGTTTCTTCGGTTGGTTGGAGGTCGCGCCAGCTCAACGTGTTGAGCCGCAGCCAGCTTATCCCCAGTTCGCCGGCCCGTTGCTGGATAATCGCCTGGTTTATTCTTCCCGAATTTGTTTCAACCCCGAAGGGTCGAACTGTCGGCATTGTTGCCTGGGGTTCGGGCAATACCGTTGTCTGGGGGGAGTGGGCCATGGCCTGCATCCCCACCAGCAAAACAAAAAGCACCCCCATCCAGCCAATCAGCCACGATCCAGGCAGTCCAATACGATAGTGTTTCATCTCAATCCGCTCTCGTCTGTGTTTTATATTCCTTATTCTTATCCCACCGATTCAACTTTCTCGACGCTCCCGCTCTGGAAGCTATAGTAGGCCCCCACAATGAGGAGTTTGCCCGAAGCAACCAGCTTCGCGAGCACTGGCTCCGATGTGGAAAGGAACTTTACCTGCTCCAGCACATTCGCTCGCACAGTGTTATCAAGCGGGTCGCCGGGGCGGCCCTGTGCGGCCTGGACAGCCGGCATAATCGTGTCGGATATGCTGCCAAGATGACCGGGCAAGGTTCCCCCGCTGCTGGCCGCCTGCAAGGTGGCCTGCACGGCCCCGCACGACTGGTGCCCCAGCACAACCAGGAGCGGCACCCCCAGATGTTCCGCCGCATACTCAATGCTTCCCAGGACCGGCCCCTGGTCGGCAATGGCTCCCGCCGTCCGCACCACAAAGAGATCGCCAATGCCCTGATCAAACAGCAATTCGGGGGGAACTCGTGAGTCGGCGCAGGTCAGCACGGTTGCAAACGGATGTTGACCCGAAACAACTTCTTTTCGTCGTTCGATTGTCTGGTTGGGGTGGATAGCTTTTCCCGAAACATAGCGCATATTTCCTTCTTGCAGTGTTGCCCACGCTTCCGCGCCCGTCATCGTCGGTGTTCCTGTTGCCATTGTGCCTCCTTAACGATAATTTTGTTATCAGTGATATATTCATCAAGCAAAAGGTCCTGGAAAAAGCGTGTTTTCTTGCGCTTTTTTTCCATACATGCTTGAACGACAACCCGTTCTAAAATTGTATGATACCAGTTCGCTATCGAAACAGCAAAAGGGGTGGGCCGCGTACCTGTTCAGATTCGGGGGGTAATCCCCTGGGAGTGCAAGCGTCCCGCTTGTATCCGGGCGGACAAGATGCCCGCGCACCCTCCACCCTGAACCCCGGACCCCGCACCCTCTCCGGACCGCTTGCGAGCGGGCGTGGCTCACGGCCAGGTATAGAGTTCCTGGTAGGCCTCGTAGTAGCCGTAGACCAGTTTGACATAGTTTCTTGTTTCGTTGTAGTCAATTCCTTCGGTGAAGAGGTCGGCATCGCTCACGGATGTGCTGCCCCCGGCCCATCGCTGCGCATTGCCCGGCCCCCCATTGTAGGCCGAAAGCCCCCCCTGGATGCTCCCCTGCATCATAGCAATCTGTTGTGAAAGGTAGTATGCGCTGAAGCGCACGCTGATATGAGGGCGGTAGAGGTCATCAATGTGGAAGGGTTCTACCCCAAGCTGTGCAGCGATACCCTGGCCCGTTGCAGGCATCACCTGCCCCAATCCACGGGCCCCCACCCACGAGGTAGCGAAAGGGTTGAACATGCTCTCCTGCCGTATCAATGCGTAGAGTAGTCGGGGATCAAGGCCATAGGTGCGCGATTGTTCAGCGACCAGGTCCGGGTAGGGGGTCGGGTAGAGCAACCGGCGCAGGGAGGGATGAGCGGGAAGCGCATCGGGGGGGGCGAGTGCGATCAATTGCCGCGCTGTCAGGAGCGCGATATATGGCACATCGTGCTCGTGGGCCATCCGCGCCAGCAGCATCAAGTGGATAGGGTTCTCTTCCCAGAGGTGGCGGGCCCCGTTCCATTCGGCGATAGCTTCGGTTTGCAACCCCACCTGGTTGAGTGCGACGGCCCGTTGGGCATAGCCGGTTTCCAGCATCTCCTGGGGGTAACTATGTTCTTTTGCCGACGGCGTGGCATCGTTCGACCATGTCGCTACCCAGGCTTCCAGTTCGTCCCAGTCCTGCTCGGTCATCGGCGCGTCAAGCGGAAGCGTCGGGTTGCGGGTTATCTGCAATACTTCGGCAGCGCGTGCACCATAGTAGGATTCAGGAGCTGCCCGGTGAGCCGCCTCAAACAGCGCGTTGGCCTGCTCGTGCTGGTGTTGCTGGCGGGCCGCACGCCCGGCCCAGTAGGAGCCGAGCGCATTCCAGTAGCCCTCACGCCCATTCGCTATGCCTTGCCAGAGATCGTGTGCTGCGTCTGCCTGGTTGCTGCGAAACAACCAGAGGGCGTGCCGGTGCAACCCGTAGGCCGATACCTCGTTGTCCGGGTAGCGTTGCTCCAGTTCCAACCAGACGCGCAGCATCCCATCGGTATCGCCCAGCCGGTTGAGCAATTGGGCCGCACGGTCGAGGGACTGCAGGGCCCGCGGATCATCTGGATAGGTTGCTGCATACTGCTGGTAGGCTTCGGCAGCTTGCCGGGTTTCGCCGCTCTGCCCAAGTGTCTGTATCCAGTCCAGCCGGGCCTGCCGACCGGGTTCGCTGTCGGGACTGGCCCCGCTAACTGCCGCCAGTTCTTCAAGAGCTTCGGAGAAGTTGCCCAGTGAGCGCAGGGCCATTGCCCGCATCCGTTGCAACTCCAGCCGCTCCTCGCCCGGCGCAGCCTGCGCGATGGCTGCATCGAAAAAGGGCCGGGCAGTATCGTAGCGTCCGGCGGCAAAGAGGGCCCGCGCCGCCGCAGCCGGGGAAAGGTGCGGATCATTTTGCTGAATCAGCGTATCAATTGCAGAGATTGCCTGGGGAGCCGTGGGAGCCGTGGCGACAATCCCGCGTCGCCATGCTTGCGCCCGTTCGTTTTGCCCCATCGTTTCTGCCAGGTGAGCCGCTTCTGCCAGGATGTGGGCGCGGTAGCCCGGCATTTCAGCAAGATCGAGCAATGCTTGATAAAGCTGTAGCATCCTGTCTGTGTTGCCAATTTCCTGGTATATGGCGATGGCGTGCTCGTAGCTGGCGGCCCGCTGTCCGCGGTCAATGTCTGTCGTGGCGGCGTGCTCATAATTGCGGGCCGCTTCGGTCAGGTTTCCCAGGGCCCGTTGCTGCGCTGCCTGACGGATAGCCGCGTAGGGTTCGAGGACCGTATTGAACTGGCGATAGCGGGCATAGGCTTCGACAGCCCCGGCCCCATTGCCGGCTTCTTCATAGCCGCGGGCCAGCCAGAAGAAGGCCGGCGGCGTGAGACTATCCTGCACTGGCTCCTCAACAAAATCTCGAAATGCCGAGACAGCCGAGGTCCAGCGTTCGCGACGGGCAAAACTTTCGGCAAGATAGTAGCGGGCGCGGCGGGCTTCGGGAACCTGCGGATAGTTTTCAAGCAAGGCCAGGAAATCGTGGGCGGCCCCCACATCGTCACGAATACTGCGCTGCTCCAGAGCGCGGTCCAGCAACTCCGGTGGTGGCGGAACTGTGGGCGTAGGGGTGGGGGGGGGGGGCTGCGGGGATGTGGGAGGAGAACCATTAGCGGGGGTTGGCAGACCAGGCGAAGGTGTAAGGCCTTCTCCCACACGCCCCGGCGCACAGGCAGCCAGCAATAGCATCATCAGCACAATGGGAAGCAAAAGCAAGAGACGGCACATACCCCATATTCTACCACAGACCAGATGGGTGGGGGCCGGGGCGCAACGTTTCTGGAATCTTTTTGTGGAATATCCCTTCTAAACCTGAACTATTTTTCCAGCAGAAACCATTGTTGTCTATGGTATGATTTCAAATGTATAGAGCAGGTGAATATAGAGTGTCAGGAAGGAGTGTATTGGTGGAAAAACGAAGCCCCGAACAAATCGGACAGTATTACGACAAGATGGCTCCATTCTTCGAGACAATCTGGGGTGATAGTGTTCATTTCGGATATTGGCCCGATCCCTCGGATCAGAGTTTCACAATGATACAGGCCCAGAAAGCCTTTACGAGCCTGACGGCGGAGTATATGCGGTTGCAGCCTGGCCAGCGCGGTCTTGATGTTGGCTGTGGCACCGGGCGGCCCTCTATCCAGATTGCCGAAACAACCGGAGCTTATATGACCGGGATTACCGTCAGTGCGGAACAGGTACGACTTGCCAGAGAAAACGCGCAGAAAAGTTCGTGTCCGGAGCGACTGACATTCGAGCTGATCAACGCAATGGATATGCCTTTCGAGGACAATTCGTTTGATGCAGCAATGGCGATTGAGTGTATCTTCCATATGCCTTCGCGGTTGCGCGTCTTTCAGGAGATGGCCCGGGTGATCCGTCCAGGTGGGCGCATTGTGATACCCGACTCGGCCCTCCTTCGCCCGATGACCGATGATGAAATTGATGCCCTCTACCCGACGTTTGAGATCAACGAGATCGCAACATGGCAAGATCACATCATCGAACTACAAGAAGCAGGGTTGAAGATCATCACCTGCCACGATGTCTCGATCAACACGCTTCGCCCATCCAATACCGCTTCGCTCAACAGTTTGCAGGACCCCGATGTACGCAAAAAACTCGGCGAGGTCTATGGCGAGGATCAAGTGGTAGAATTCTATGAGGGGTGGAAGCGGGTCAAGGAAGCAAGCGAAACGCTGGCCTACATCATCTTTGTTGCAGAAAAGCCGGCATAATTGAGGGGATGAGGAAGCAGAAAGATAAGGAGCGTAAAGTATGGAAAAACCAACTCCAGCCGATGTCGGACAGTATTACGATAAGATGAACCCCTTCTTCGAGACACTCTGGGGAGATAGTGCCCACTTTGGCTACTGGACCAATCCCCTGGACCAGACCTTTACGATGGCCCCGGCTCAGCGTGCCTTTACCGACCTGGTTGGTGGGTATTTGCAACTGGGGCCGGGTCAGCGTGGGCTTGATGTCGGGTGTGGCTCCGGGCGGCCCGCCATCCAGATTGCCGAAAAGACCGGGGCCCACATGACAGGGATTACGATAAGTCAGGAACAGGCGCGGTTGGCGCAGGAGCGGGCCCGGGCGAGCGCGTGCCCCGACCGCCTCTCGTTCGAGCTGATTGACGCAATGAATATGCCCTTTGAGGACAATTCGTTCGATGCGGTGCTGGCGTTTGAGTGTATGTTTCATATGCCCTCGCGCCCGCGTGTCTTCCAGGAAATAGCCCGTGTGGTGCGTCCGGGGGGGCGGGTTGTTGTGCCCGACTTTGTCACGCTCCGCCCGATGACAGAGCGCGAAATCGAAATCACCTATCCCACCTTCGCGGTCAACGAAGTTGGCGCGTGGGATGCCTATATCTCTGAGATAAAGGGAGCCGGGCTTCAGATGATAACCTGCCACGATGTCACCATCAATACCATCCGCCCGACCAATACCGCCTCGCTCAACAACTTCCAGAACCCTGAAGCACGGGAACGTCTGATTGCTACCTATGGCGAGGAACAGACCAATAATTTCTTTGCATGGTGGAAGGTTGTCAAAGAAGTCAACGAAACCCTGGCGTATATGATATTCGTTGCAGAAAAGCCGGCATAAGAATAGAGAGTTATGGTATGATAGAAAGGGGGACGGGAAATAGACAATCTCATCCCCCATTGTATCCCCGGTAGGACAGGAACAGGAGCACGGCAATGGCAATAGCAGCAGCAATGACAGATATAAGCTGGTATCAGGCAATGATTGAGAAATGCCCGAACTCGATCTATGTCTATGACCTGGTCAACCAGCGAAATCTCTTTGTGAACAAGGAAGTAGGGGTAACGCTCGGCTTTACGCCTGATGAGATCCGGGAGATGGGGGGAAATCTGTTTGTCTGGTTGATGCATCCTGATGATTTGCACCATCATATTCCCGTCCACCAGCAGCGCATTGCTGCCGCTGCCGATGGCGAGGTGTATGAGATTGAGTACCGCATAAAGCATAAGGATGGGAACTGGTGCTATATGATCAGCCGCGACACCCCGTTTCTCCGTGACGAGCAGGGGAACGTAACGGCCTACCTCGGTATTATGCTCGACATTACCGACCATCGGTATGCCCTCGAATGGGAACAGAAGATCCTCAATCGAATAGCACATATTGTCTATGTGTACGATCTCAAGCAGCAGGTAAATATCTATACCAATGGAGAGATCTGGCACAAGCTGGGCTACACGCGGGAAGAACTCCAGACAATGGGAACATCCTTGCTCAAGCAGTTGTTTCACCCCGATGACCTGAAACGCACCTCAAAGATCCAGGCTGATATTGCATCTCTCCGTGATGAAGATACACTCGATGTGGAATACCGCCTCCAGCACCGCGATGGACACTGGGTCTGGTTTCTCGATAAGGTGCGGGTGTTCCTCCGCGATTTCGATGGCTCTGTTCAGCAGTATATGGGGGTGTTGCATGATGTAACAGAGCAAAAAGAGTTGGATGTGGAATGGGCCAGGCTCAAACAGCGGTTGATTGATGCGCAGGCTCAGCAGGGAATCGTGCGAAATGGCTCACCCCGTCCGGCTTCCGCTGTGCAGGGATTGCTCATTATCCCGCTGGTCGGCAAGGTGGATGTGCAACAGGCTCAGTCTGCAATGGAAGCACTTGTCGAGGGGGCCGCACGGTTGTATGCCGAAACGGTCATCCTCGATCTGTCCGGGATGCAAGAAATGGGGGGCGATGTTGCCGCAGTCATGTTCCGAACCATCCAGACCGTGCGGATACTTGGGGCACAGGTGCTTGTGACGGGGGTTCAGTCGCCCGTGGCACAGGAACTCGTGGACCTGTGCAAGGCCGGGGGGGGCATCGCTCTCTACAGCACGATCCAGGATGGCATTGCTGCCGTGTTTCAAGATGGAACCAATGGCACAGATGACAGGACAACGTGAAATCTCAACCATGGCCTTCCTGATGAAGATGAGATAGTTCTGTTCAGGTTTGTGCTTTCCTCCTCCCTCTGCAAATTAGCTGGCCACAGCCGCAACAGCGGACGAGGCCGGCAACAACGCAGCCCGTACCTGCGCCAGCATATCCTCCGTCACATAGGGCCAATTCAAGCTGTTCTGTGTCTTGAAGCACGATGCAATCCGGGATGTGGCTGTTTCTGGCGGCGGAGAAGAGCACGAATTGTTCAATGACCCTTTTGAGAGCAACACAAAAGAGACCTGCGATTGCTGCTCAAGTGAGCGGACGACCTCCGGGCAGGTCAGTCCGGGCATATCGGTATCGAGCAACACCAGGTGGATAGGAATCTGACAGAGAATATCGAGCAGCGTGGTGCTGTCGCTGGCTTCGTACACTGTGTAGCCCGCCTGGTCCAGCAGGTATGATGAAAGTTCGCGGCAGAAGAGATGATTGCTGGCAACAATGATATTCATAGGGAACACTCCTTCCTATGCTTCTCTCCTTCACCTGTTGCCTTTCCCCCTCATGCACACAATCGTATCTTTCAGGGTTACGAGCAAGTTACGCGGGGTCGCTCTGTCGAGTTGCTCTGTGGGTAGGCTATTGGCATATTCTCGCTATTGGCGCGGTTCGGAGTGTTGCGAGAGAGCCGAAGCATCAGACCGATATAGCCCGCGCCAGTCATTCAAACGCACCTTGAGCACGTCGCGTAGATTTCGTAGCGAGTCGCGCAGGGGGTCTACTTTTGTTTCGGTGCCGTAGTGCCAGTGGACGGGGACCTCCGCCACGCGGTAGCGCGAGCGACGGGCCAGAAAGAGCAGTTCGACATCGTAGGCGGTGACGGCGGCCCCCTCGACCGGGCGAGCGTGCTCACCATAAATTTGCATTCGATGAAAGAGATGCGTGGTTGCCGCGTGGCTCAGAGCTTTGAATCCGCATTGCGTATCTTGAATGCCTGGGACCGCGATAGCCTGCACAATCATATTGAAGATGCGCCCCATCAGGTGGCGATGCCAGGGTTCGCCAATCCGTTTTGCGCCGATGCCCTCGCGGGAGCCAATGGCCAGGTCGTAGCCATTTGAGAGATACGACAGGAGTTTTTCCCACTCGTCAATGGGGACGGCCAGATCGGCATCGCAGAGCAGGACGTATTGGCCACGGGCGGCCAGCGCACCCGCTCGCACGGCAAACCCTTTGCCGCGGTGGTCGCGCCGAAGCACCTGGACACCGGCGTATTGTTCGGCAAGGCTGGCGGTTGTGTCGCTGCTTCCATCATCCACCACAAGGACCTCGGTCTCATAGGGTTGGCGTTCGGCGTAGTCGAGAATAGCGGCGAGTGTCTGCGGAAGACGGTGTTCCTCATTGTAGGCCGGTATAACAATGGATAGATAAGGCTTTTCGGTGGACACGGAAACTCCTTTTATACTTCTGTCCCTTCTGGTATTGTACCACGCTTACGTAGAAAAAGGGGAAGATCTCGCAGGGCCGCGAGCTGGCCGCGGAGCCGGGCACGGGCGGCTGGCTCACGGATATGCCAGAGCGAATGGAGCGCAAAGCCGGCCTGGGCCACCAGCATGGGCCAGAGGTGGCGGCGGATGAGCGGCGCGGGCAGGTTTTTTGCCCACACCAGGGGGAAATTGCGCCCACAGTAGTAGCTTGCCAGGCTGCCCCCCCCCGTGGCACTCAGACGGTGGTAGACGATGGCCATCGGCACAAAGACGGTGCGGATATGGTGGAGACGGGCCCGCACATTGAGATCAACATCTTCGCAGTACATCACCAGATCTTCATCGAAGACACGCCCGCCCACCTGGAGCCGCTTGAGTGCAGAGCGGCGATAGGCCGCCGCCCCCGCGCAGGGCCCGAACACCTCGCTCACCATGTCATACTGCCCGTGGTCATATTCCCACACTCCGCGGTTGCCCGGCACCCCGTTGAGCTGGTAGAAATCGCCCGCCGAATGGATATGGTCGCGCTGGTTGAAGAGGAGCAGCTTGCTGGCGGCAAAATCGTAGGTGGGGTAGCGTTCCAGGGCCCCGACCAGGTGTTCAAGCCAGCGGGGGTGGGCTTCGGTGTCATTGTTGAGCAATACGACAATGTCTCCTTCGCCCTTGCCGCTGGTTGCTTGCAGGCCCGCGTTGACTGCCGCGGCCAGTCCACGGTTGCGCCCCAGTGACAATACGTCCACCTCCGGGTAGTCCTCGTGGAGCAAGCGGAGCGAATCGTCGCTACTCCCATCGTCTACCACAAGCACCCGAAAATCGTGCCGCGTCTGGGCCCGCAGCGCATCGAGACAGCAGGGCAGCAGAGCCGCCCCATTGTAGTTGGGGATAATCAGGTCTATCATGTGATTGTGGCTAGAGCTGCTTCCGCGTCTCCTCTGTCATCTTGCTGATTTCCAGGCTGACCAACCGCTCTGTCAGGGCGCGGCTTTGTCCTGTCATCCGTTCGGTTGCCTCCACATAGCTCAAGAAATATCCTTCGGCAATCAACCCCGTCACCGTGTCCGTTACGCGCTTGAACGCCCCGAAGATCTTTTTGGCTTCTGCCAGATCAAACTCCTCCAGACATTTCAGGAGAAAGATTTGCTGGACTCTGCTCATCATCCCGATCATAAACGGGTCGGTTACACGGCGGGGGATGTGGACCAGCCCGATCATCCATTGCCGCCGCCAGAAATTCATATCAATGTTCCCGCTGGTGACTTCCTGATACCATTTGATGAGCGTGGCTTCGCGGTCGGGCCGCTCCCCCTCGCGGAAAATGTGCGCGGTGGGGACGTATCCATACAACGTATCGTAAAACGCCTGCGTCAGTTCATCGGTCCATTTTTGCGTTTGCGCACTATACGCCCGCAATGTCTGGTAATCCTCTTCCGTCAGCCCGGTCAGGGCAATCAGATCCTGTAATACCTGCTCCATGTCATTGGTCTCCTTACTTTACCATGCTACCGGCTGGTGTTTATGCAGAGAGACATCGCCCTTGCACCTCGCAAGGGCATAGCCAGATAAACCATATCTCAACGATCTTTTTTTGTGATCCACAAGGTCATTGTTTGTTGTATTCTAGCATTGCTTGCCACCGGGAGACAAGGGGGGAAATCTGGAACTATACTTTCATGTATGGCAAATCATTTCCCTCCCTTGAAAATACGCACTTTTCGTAAACGTTCACTGGGTTCGGGCAATCCCCCCAGTCCCTGGGAGCGCAAGCGTCTCGCTTGCCCCGACGCGGGCGTGGCTCGCCCTCCCAATCTCTCCCCCTGCTGGGGGGAGGACAGGTGGGGGCGAACGATCGCAAATTTCGTATCTCCCGTAACCTCTGGGCGACATTGTGCATCTAAGGGAAAGGATTGTTTATTCAAATAAAAAGGAAAAAGGAAACCATGTACGGTAAGGAGTTCCTATGACAGAGAGTAATCAAACACCTGGCGAAGCACTGCACGCGGAGATGGGGGGCGGCTCGCCTGCCACTGCTGCGCCCGCTGCCCCCGAAGAGAGCATCGGAACCAGGATTAAACTTCGCCTGATGAATTTCCCGATTTCGTTCTTTGCCATGATCCTGGGGTTGACAGGCTTTACCATTGCCTTCCAACGTGCAGAGATGATATTGAAGCCACCATTTCTAGCCAATCTCGGCATCAGCAATTACATTCTTGGGTTTACCGTTGTGCTGTTTGTCCTCATACTGCTGACCTATCTTATCAAACTGGCAGTCTTCCCCGGCGAGGTTATCAAAGAAATCAACCACCCGGTGCGGCTCAGCTTCTTTCCCACTATCTCTATCAGCCTGCTCCTCTTTAGCATTGCAACATTCGGGATTGACCATATAACCTCGCTGACACTCTGGGTTGCGGGGACAGTGCTCCACGCCCTGCTTACCCTGTACATCATCTCGGTATGGATACAACATCCCAAGTTTCAGATTACCCACTTCAATGCTGCCTGGTTTATTCCTGTGGTCGGGAATATCATTGTGCCCGTTGCTGGCTCGGAACACGGGTTCATGCAGATTTCGTGGTTTTTCTTTAGCGTCGGGTTTGTGTTCTGGATTGTGCTGATGACGCTCCTCTTCAATCGGTTGATCTTTCACCACCCGCTACCGGAGCGGCTCATTCCCACCCTGTTCATTATGATTGCGCCGCCAGCGGTTGGCTTTATTTCCTATGGCAAGCTGACCCACGAGCACCTGGATCATTTCGCGCTGGTGCTCTACTATGTTGCGCTGTTTCTCTTTGCCCTGCTCGTCTTCCAGATCAAGATGTTTTCGCGGATACAGTTCTACCTTTCCTGGTGGGCCTATTCCTTTCCCATCGCGGCAATGACGATTGCTTCGATGTTTATGATGAAGCTGATGAGAGGGGCTTGCGCGGAGGCGGCGGGCGAATGTGCCTATACCAGTGTGCATACCACGTTCTACCTGGGTCTTTCCTATACGTTGTTTGGCATTATCACGCTGGTCATCATTGTGCTGTTGTTCCGTACCCTGCGCGGTGTGACAAAGGGCGAGATTTGCGTTGAAGAGGGGTAGTGCCAGGCTCGCTCACAGAGGCTCGCCTTCAGGCGCGGAAGCCCAGGGCTTCAGCCCTGGGATGAAACGCACTTGCACGAACATAGACCTGAACGCTGGTAGGCTTCGTCAAGCAGTTCGACAATGTATCGAACGGGGGTATTGTTGCCGCGTCGGTTGAGTTCGCTGACAAGCTGAATGGCGCAGCCGGGATTTGCCGTGGCGACCACATCGGCTCCGGTCGCCAGCGCGTGGGAAACTTTGCGCTGCCCCAGTTGGCGGGCCATCTGTGGCTGCGTGATATTGTAGACCCCGGCACTGCCGCAGCAGCGTGCGCTCTCTTCCATTTCGCGCAGAGCCAGGCCGGGGATGGCTTCGAGCAGGAATCGCGGCTGGATGGTGATGCGCTGCGCGTGGGCCAGGTGGCATGGTTCCTGGTAGGTGACGGTGAGGGGGAGGGGGCCGAGGTCGGCGCGGTTGAGTTCGATACCGGCGAGAAACTCGTGGATGTCCTGCACCTTTGCGGAAAATTGGTGTGCCCGCTCGCGCCACGCGGGGTCATGGTGTAGCAGGTGTCCATATTCTTTGAGCATGCTCCCGCACCCGGCCGCATTGACGATGATAGCGTCGAGGGCCATTGTTTTTTCGGCCCATTCAAAGGCGGCGATATTGTGGCGGGCCAGCCTGCGCCCCCCTTCCAGGTCGCCACTATGCACATGGAGGGCCCCGCAGCAGGTCTGGTGTGGGGGCAACAGTACATCGCAGCCATTGCGCTGGAGCACCCGTATGGTTGCCTTGTGGACGTGGGCAAAAGCGGTGCTCATAATGCAGCCGGTCAGGAGTGCCACGGTAAACCGGCGCGACCCCCTGGCACGATACCGCTGGCCCCACGCCCGCGCAAAGTCCTGCACCCTATTCATAGGGGGGAGCATACGCTCCATCTCGTCTAGCCGGAGCAATCGTAGCAGGCCGCTGCGGCGGGCCACCCATTGCAGGCCGCTGTGCTGGTAGAGGGCCAGCACCGCCGAAAATGCCCGGAACAGTCGCATATCGGCAAACAGGCCATCGAAAACCACGCGGCGCAGCAGACGCAGGGGCCAGGGGTGGGGGGAGAGCGGGCCCCCACGGGACTGGCGGGCCTGCTCTATCTGGGCGCGGCTTGCCTCAAGAATGGTGCCGTATTGTACCCCACTGGGGCAAACAGCTTCGCAGGCGCGGCAATTCAAACATTGAGACATCTGCTGCTGAAAAATGGCACTGTTGAGACCGGCCCGTCCCTCGCTGACTAGATTCATCAGCGTGATGCGCCCACGCGGAGAGGACATCTCCAGGCTGGTCTCGCGGTAGGTGGGGCAGGAGGAGAGACACATCCCACAGTGGATGCAGGCTTCGATGATGGCCTGGTCGGGAATGTCTGGCCCGCGAAATCCTCCCCGCACCAGAGGCGGGTCAGAAGCAGGATGACGCGGGATGGTGTGTGCTGAACAGTGGGCGTGGTGGTGTTTCGTCTGCATTCAATATCCGTTTTCTGCATCGGGGTCAATGCCCATTGCCCGCAGCCGGGCCGCCAGTCGCTCGGCCCGTTGGAATGCCTGTTCCCTTTCGAGCACCGCACGCCGGGCCTGTTCCGCTCCCGTGAGCAGGAGATTCTTGTGCTGGTCTACCCACCGGAGCCAGACATCCTCAAACCCTTCATAAACACCATCCCACAACGTCAGGCCCAACCCTACTTTTGGCAACCATCGCCGCGCCATTGGGACATAGGATTTGCCACGCAGTGTATAGATACGCAACAACCCTTCCCGCAACTGATCGTCCGGATCGTCGATTGCATAGTATTGCACCCCTATCTGTGCATAAATCGTCAGTTTGCGGCCATCCTCTTCACCCTCGCGGTTCGATACAACTTCGATGACCACTTCCGGGGGTTTGCGATATTCCCAGAGAAAGGATGAGCGGTTGCGTTTTTCCCAGATGTTCTTTCGGGGGCGCACCTCCAGGCTGAGAAACGCATTGGGCACGAGCGGTGGTTTTCGCACGGCGTAGAAAAGCCCGACGTTGGTATCGGCCAGAAACACTCGCGGGGTTCCGTCATCGTGCATGTTCCAGGAGGTATAGAGCGTTTCAACGAGCAACCGCTGTTGCTTTGCCGAGAAAAGATTATCCACGGGGGTATCGTCCTCTGTCACAAGCTGCTCAACAAGCGCATCATCCTGGACCTCAAACGTTTCATGCCCATTGTGCTCATCTTGCATGCCGGCGGGAAAACTTTCGTTGTGGGGGGCCTGCTCGGTGGGCGGGCCGGGCTGTTTCTCCGTCGGGCGTTTTCGGGAACTTGCACTCATCACGACTCCTTGCAATAACTGGGTAAATCGTTCACGCACCATGTATCACTGTACATCACTGGCACTACAGCGAAGAGCATTGTTATGATGACATGGTAGCAGAAAAAAGCAGGCGTTACAAGAACTCTCCAGGCATGGTATCATACATTCCTGGAGATGGGAGTATCTATTTCTGGAGTGAGTTCTGGATCGAGTTCTGGAATTGAGGAGGTATGTATGGGTATTATTGCGTGGGTTATTTTCGGGGCCCTGGCCGGGTGGGCAACAAGTCAGATTACCGGAGACAAGCGGGGGTGTCTTGGCAATATCATTCTTGGCATTGTCGGGGCGTTTGTGGGTGGCCTCTTGATGCAGTTTCTTACTGGTGCCCCGTTTGATTTCGGGTTCAATATCATGAGCTTTGTTGTGGCAGTGCTTGGGGCCATTGTGCTGCTGGTCCTCGTGGGGGCGGCCCGCAAGTCGCTCAAACGCTAGGTCCAGTGATGCGTGACGAATGGAATCATTCCGTCCCCCTCGCCTGGTTTCCCCCCACTGGGGGGGGGATTGGGATGCTTTCAGGGGCAGGTCAGTCTGCACCGTGTTCTGATGCAGCAGAAGCCCTCACCCCAAGCCCCTCTCCCAGCCGGAGAGGGGCTTCAAAACCCTCTTCTCCCGTGGGGAAAAAGGTATTGTACCTCAAGCATTGCCGTCATCAAAGTCTTTCGCCATTCGGCGGGCTAAAGCCTTCCGAGAAACCCGCCTATCTACCCGCCCTGAAGGGTGGTAGCTTGCGGCGGGTTTAATTTGGTCACTGCACTCCCCCCGTCGTCATCGCAAGATGAAGAAGTACAATCATCGTCCCATTTTGCATCATATGCAGCACAATGCAGGGAATGGTTGAGCCGCTCCACTCGCGCAGCAACCCCAACAGGAGTCCCACAACAAACAGCGATGGGAAAAGAATGGGAATGAAATGCACCAGCGAGAACAATACCGCACTCCCAACAATCGCCACGCCTCCCCCCCACCGCCGCAACAGCGGGTAGAGCATACCGCGGAAAAAAAGTTCCTCGGCCAGTGGAGCCAGTCCGGCAATGAGCAGCATCAGCATAGCAAGTTCCTGCGTGGAGAAGGCCCGACCCGTTGAGAGGGACTCAACCTGCGGATTCTCAAACGGCTTGCCCATCATTATCTCAACGATATTGTTCATTCCGATAATGCCGAGAAGCTCCGCCACAAGCAAAAATGGTGTGAGGGAGAGGATTGCCCAGGGAACCGCTCCGATGCCCAGGGGCCGCCATCCGCCCTTTCGCACACCGAATAGATAGATACACGCCAACAATAAGCCGTAGATCAGCGTAATTGTTGCGTAGACAATGGGAGAAGTCATGGTATTGTCCACCGCAACCCACGCAAAACGATTTGCAAGTTGCAAGGCCATCCCGACTAGATAGAGGCTGACCACAATAATAACCACAATGAGACCTATATCGCGCCAACCCCACGGAACGGAGGGAGACGGATTGCCTTCCTCCTGCATCGGAGAACGCTCTATATTCTGCTCCATAAAATTTAGACCACCTGATCTTTAACTTTTTCCGATATTTTATCTTTCTTGTGACCAAATTAAACCCGCCTATCTACCCGCCCTGAAGGGCGGTTGCTTGCGGCGGGTTTAATTTGGTCATTGGTGCAATGCGATGTTGCATCCTCTGCTTCCCCGATTATACCAGGTTTTGGATGTAGCCTGTAAAACCCAGGTGCTTTAGCTCTGGGGTATAAGGCCTTCATTCGCTTCAGTCGCTTTAGACTGAGAACCTGCGTTCTTATATGCCATCAGGGAGACGGCAGACAGGTTGTTTGAGGTGAAGGGTTCCCGCCTTCTTGTGGTACAATAGGACCCGGCAAGTGAACAGAGAGGGTAAGAACCTATGCTAACACGGCGAATTATTCCCTGCCTGGATGTGAAGGGGGGGCGAGTGGTCAAAGGGGTTTCTTTTGTCAACCACCGCGATGCAGGAGATCCGGTTGAGCGAGCGGCCTTCTATGATGCCGAAGGGGCCGATGAACTGGTTTTCTACGATATTACCGCCAGTAGTGATGAACGAAACATTATGGTTGAGGTGGTGGAGCGCACGGCCAGGGAGGTATTTATCCCGCTTACCGTGGGGGGAGGCATCCGCACAACTGACGATATGTACCGCATGCTACGAGCCGGGGCCGACAAGGTCTCTATCAATACGGCAGCCGTTCTCAACCCGCAGATTATCGAAGAAGGGGCAAAACGGTTTGGGAGCCAGTGTGTTGTCCTTTCGGTAGATGCCCGCCGCGTTCCCGCGAAAGCGAAGGCGAAGGATGGAAGGGAAGGATGGGAGGGAAGGGATGGACATGACACCCCTGACGAAACGGGACATTTCCCCTCCGGCTGGGCCGTCTTTACCCATACGGGGGCCAACCCGCGCCCAACCGGACTGGATGCTATCGAGTGGGTGCGCCGCGGAGTGGAGCTAGGGGCCGGCGAAATCGTCATCAACAGCATGGATGCTGACGGCCAGCAAACTGGCTACGACCTGGAACTACTGCGAGCCGTGAGCGCACAGGTCGGTGTACCGGTCATTGCATCGGGAGGCGTTGGCTCGCCAGAGGATATGTACCGGGGGCTGGTAGAAGGCAATGCAGACGCTGTGCTGGCAGCTTCGATATTTCACTTTGGTACCTGGACAATAGGCCAGGTCAAGGCCTACTTGCACGAACAGGGTATCCCCATTCGCCACTATACGCCCTTGATAGCCTAGCTAAACTGGCTACGAACGAAAACGAAACTAATGGACCAGACGGGGTGCAGCCTGATAGGTTTTTCCTCACCGTCCGACGGAGATGCAGGCGGAGAAGTGGAGGATCTGGTTGGTTCGGGGGGATCTTCAGGATGTATCGCTGGCGGCTTTTCGGGATTCGGCCAGTGTTCTGGCCAGGTTGGTTGTTTTGGTTGCTTCTTGCACAGCGGGAGGTAGGTTTGAGCGCAGGCGACGGAGACGCAGCAACGACTCAACAGCAGCTTCATGCACCGCCGACTCGCTATCGTCTCCCGCTTTGGTGAGAGCTAACATCACTTCTTTGGTGACAGCCGCCGTTCCCATCCGGCCAAGCGCAATGGCAGCCGCTTCGCGGGCGTATTCATCGCTATCTTTGAGCAGGTGGACCAGCCTTGAGATAATGGGAGGAATGCTGGCCATATCGCCCAATTCGGTCAGGAGCATTGCCGTAGCAGAACGCACGAAGCAATCCACGTCGGAGAGGTGGAGTATCAAGTATTCCAGGATTTCCGGCGAAGCGATACGGTCTCGCAGGTTGCCAAGCGTCAGGGCAGAAACGCGCCGCGTTTTCATATCGCAATCATGAATAGCCACCTGAACCAGCTTTTTGATCATCGGGGTCGGAGGGGTGTGGGCAAAATCGCCCAACCTGCGGGCCGCTGCCGCCCGCACATCCGACGAGCTATCGTTCAACCCCTCGCTCAGCAAGATGAGTTCGGCCGGGGTGAAGTGGCCCTGGCGATGTTTCAGGTTGGTAATGGCCTCAAGCCGCAGTTTCCAGCCCGGGTCTTCCAACTGGTGGCGCACTTTGGCAAACACAGGATGGCGGTAGGCTTCCAGTTCTTCCGTCAATTGATGACGCAACCACTCATCGCGGGTGCTATTCAACCGCTGGCGGACCAGGTGGATCATGTTCAATGTCACCATCAATTGCTCGATGGAACCGCACAACTCAAGGTTTGTGGGCAGTTCTCGCTCAAGCTGCCGCGCTCCCTGGAATCGCAACCGACCGGCCTGACGGACGAGGTAATCTGCCCCGGCTCCTCTGGTTATCGAAGCAAGCGTCAGCACTGCGTTTATCGGCTCGTATTGGAAGGCTTCGAGGAACGGGTCAAGCGCACGAACGGCCAGAAATCCAAAAAGTGTTTTCCCACCGCTCAACTGGACATCCTGGAATGGGTTGCGGGCAAAACTGTTGAGCCGATCTACTATCTGGTTGTACCACGTTTCCTGGTCAAACATAGGTCTTTAGAATGGGCTAAATGATTATACTACAATTTGTCGTTCCTTGCAATGTTTTTCAGGTGTGCTTTGTATTGTATCATGGCAAGCAGGGTTTGTATAGATTGAGTTTCCTATAGGGGTATGGTACTTTTGGACCAGGTTCGACAGGTTTCTGGTAGAAAAGACATAGGGGACACATAAGGAACAGAAGAGATTGACTGAACTAATAGTGCAAAGTGGAGAACTATGACCGAAACAACACCACGATATGCCCGACGGCAACAACTTGGAAAACGGATGGGGACGGAGCCATACTATACGATTGCAGAGCATACTGACAACCTGCTTGTTTTGCGTTCGCGCCCCAAGGCCAATGTAAACGCCGGGCGAATGTTTATCGCCGTAGGGGGGATACTGATTCTGGTTGCGCTGGCCTTCTTTTGTGTCGGGATGAGCACCTACCTGCAAGGAGTCAATATCGGCCTCTTTCTCGTTAGCTCGTTGGCTTCGGCTCCGTGTGGGGTGGTTGGATTGCTAGGGGTTATTGGCGGTCTGGCCATTACCCGAACAACCAATACGATTACTGTAGATATGGACACGCGGACTATTACGTATTCGCAAAAATCCAGACGCGAACGCCAGCAATTTCTGGACTTTGACCAGATAGCTTATCTTCGGCTCAGCACGCAACCATTCAGTTCTGCGTTTTTTTTCAAGCGTCCACAGCCCATTGCTGTGTTAGAATTGATCACCAACGAGAATGTGCCGTGGCTCGTTGACAGTGCGGCCGATGCCAGTTCGCTCGAACCGGTGGCCGAAGCTCTTTCTCCATTGCTTGATGTTGAGGTTCGGCGCAATCTTGACGCTTCTAACAGGTAGACACCTGGTAGGAGAATATGCTATACTTTTCAGCATACTGAGCAGAGAGATAGCAAGGGGGCAAAACAAGCTCATGAAAGTACGCTGCACTGGTGAGACCGATATTGGCCTCAAGCGTGAGGTTAACCAGGATAGCTTTGGAATGAGTGATCCTGCCCAGAGCGAACAGCTTGGGCAGCTCCTGGTTGTGTGTGATGGGATGGGCGGGCATGAGGCCGGCGAGATTGCCAGCCGTATCGGGGTAGAAACGATCCTGGAGCAATACTACCAGGATACTGATCACGACAGGCCTGTTGCATTGGAGCAAGCGTTTTTCGAGGCTAACCGTCGGATCAACGAGCAGGGGCCGGGAAATATGGGCACAACGGGTGTGGCTGCTCTGTTTCTCAACAATACGCTCTACGTGGCCAATGTTGGTGATAGCCGCGCCTATCTCATCCGCGAGGGGCAGATGAGCCAGATTTCGCGGGACCATTCGCTCGTGGCCGAGCAGGTGGCGGCGGGGATTGTCTCGGCCGAGCAGGCCCGCCATCTGAACTATCGGAATATGATCACTCGTGCGCTTGGCTATCGGGCCGAGGTACAGGTGGATATATTTACCATCCCGTTGCAAGAGGGCGATATTGTATTGCTCTCAAGCGATGGGTTGCATGGCCTGGTTGAGGATGATGAAATCGCTCAAATTGTCCTGACCTCGAAACCTGAGCAGGCTATTCGCCGCCTCATCAGCACAGCCAATGATCGTGGAGGGGTGGACAATATCACGGTGGCTCTGGGGATTGTGGATGCACTCGACCCGCAGTCTCCAAGAACCGGCACGGATGATCTCCCCGAAACGACGGTATCCCATGCTCCAACCGTTCAGCTTGACCGTGCTGCAAAACGTGCGGACGAGTCTGACGCGCCAACGAAACCGAATGCCAGGCCACCGGGGGCTGCAGGGAGTGGCACTCCGCCGCTTCCGCCACAGCCGCCGCGGGTACACCTCGGCCTGGTCGGGGGGGCCGTGGTGTTGATCTTGCTCGGTGTTATCGGAATTTTTTTTCTGGGCGAACCGGGGTCAGGGGAGGAACAAGACCAGACACCCATAGCAACAACAGCAACAACAGCAACAACCGTCACGCCTTCGCCCGGTGATGCTCCTCCATCAATGCTACTGCTTACACAAACGGCGCAATTACGAGTGCAATCGCTCACGCAGACTGCTATTGTTTCCCCAACAATCCAGCTATCCCCCACTAAGGCGAGCGAAAATAGAGGGCAACCACAAGACATAAGAGCACCAGAAAAAACAGAAATGTCCGCATCTCCCACACCGACCCTTTCTCCATCTCCAACGGCTACCCCGACGAGGGCACTGACCCGAACAAGCATACCAGAGCCCCCTACTCTCCAGGATGCATTTCGTCAACCAATGTTGGAAGGTTTGCAAATCGTAGCGAACGCATCCCCTATGCTATGCCTATTCATGTTTTAGATCCAACGGCTGCGGCCCAGATTGCCGCGGGCGAGGTGATTGAGCGTCCGGCTTCGGTAATCAAGGAAATGGTGGAAAATGCGCTGGATGCCGGAGCGCAGCGTATCACTATTGAGGCCCGTGGTGGGGGGCTACAAGAGATCAAGGTGCAGGATGATGGCTGCGGTATTCCCGCTGATGAGGTTGAGGTTGCTTTCCAACGTCACGCTACCAGCAAGCTCCAGGTGGCAGATGATCTCTGGCGCATCACTACCCTGGGGTTTCGCGGTGAGGCTCTGCCCAGTATTGCCAGCATTGCCCAGGTGGTGTGCATCACCCGAACGGAAGAGGACGAGGTGGGGACCGAGTTGCGTGTGGCGGGGGGGGAGATCCAGGCGCGGTTGCCGCGGGGGTGCTCACGCGGCACGAGTATGAGTGTGCGAAACCTCTTCTACAATACCCCTGTCCGACGCGACTACCTGCGCTCCGACACAACCGAAATGGGGGCTATCAGCGTGGTCGTGCAACAATATGCGCTGGCTTATCCCGATGTGCGCTTCACGCTGCTGCTCGATGGACGGCTTGCGCTGCAAACAAGCGGCAACGGCGACCTGCGCGACGTGCTCATTGAGATCTATGGTCTCGACACGGCACGGCAGCTTATCCCCATTGAAGCCAACTATGGCACGAGCACCGACGCTATCACCATCCGTGGGTTGGTTTCGCCCCCTGGCCTGACCCGCAGTTCAAAGAACGCGATCCATATCTTTGTCAACCGTCGTGCATTGCAGGCCCGCGGCTTGCTTGTGCATGTGCTCGAAGAGGCCTACCACACCCTGCTGATGAAGGGCAAGCACCCGCTGGCAGTGCTTGATATTCAGGTCCACCCCTCCGCCGTAGATGTCAATATCCATCCGACCAAGAGCGATGTCCGCTTTCGCCACCAATCGCGTGTCACCAGCTTGATTGGCCGGGCAGTGCGCGAAGCCTTGCTGGAGCATGCCGGTGTGCAGGCGTGGAGCGAACTACTCCCCTCTTCCCCCGCGGAGCAGGTGCCCCACCGCGAGGTGCGCCAGGTGGGAATGGACCAGCAACCGCAGGAGCCGTCCTCATCGGCGTGGGGGGTGGGGCGCGGAGCCTGGAATGTGCAATACAGCCGATGGGATGTGGGGAAGCCGTCTGGTGAGGACACGGCATCCACAACGCCCACCGCAACGCCTGGCACAGTGTCCGACACAACCGCTGCCACAATGTCTGCCGCGCACCCGTCATCCCCCGCGCTGCCGGAGGGAGCAGCACAGGAACCGGGTGAGGGCGCGGCTGAGGTTGATGCCCCCATTCGCTCTCCATCCCCCTCATCTCCCCTGACGGATGGGCAGGATGGGCAGGATGACCGGGGCGGGTTATTTTCTTCTGAGGCCACAGCTTCTCAGGAGCAGGCCAGGGCCGGTGATGCTCCGGATGAGTCGCCGGCAGCACCGTCTCCCACCCGCACCCGACAATCGGGGACAAACAAACTCCCTCTTCTGCGCGTTGTCGGGCAGGTGGGGTTGACCTACCTTGTCGCCGAATCGCCCGACGGCATGTACCTGATAGACCAGCATGCCGCTCATGAGCGAATTTTCTACGAGCGACTGACCGAGCAGCACCGGGCGGGCACGGTTGAATCACAGGAGCTGCTGATGCCACAGACCGTGACACTCCCGCCGGCAACGGTGGAAACACTGCTTGCCAACAGCGAGACGCTGGCTACGTGGGGATTTATGCTGGAGCCGTGGGGAGATGGTATGGTGCGTGTACGGGCGGTTCCCGCTGTTTTGCTGCAAGAGAATCTCCAGACCGCCTTGCAGGAGATAGCCGACAGCCTGTCGGGAGAGGGAGGGAGTACGCCCGACGAGTGGCGCGAAACGATGCTGACCACGCTGGCTTGCCATACCTCGGTGCGGGCCGGGCAGGTACTCTCGCTCGACGAAATGCGCGAACTCTTGCGGCAGCTTGAGCAATGCGACAACCCGCTCACCTGCCCGCATGGTCGCCCGATAATGATCTTGCTTACGCCGGGCCAGCTTGAGCGGCAATTTGGCCGGGCCGTTTGAGAGGGGAGAGGGGAGAGGGGAGAGGGGACAGGGGGGAGAAACGTGACGCTCAAAACACTCAAAGGAAAAATCCTGACCACGCTGGCGATTGGTCTGGGCATTATGATTGTGATGGGGTTGGTAAGCGATTTCCGCGAGGTGGGTGCAACGTTTCGCCAGTTTCGCTGGATAGAGATACCCGCCATTCTGGTCCTGACCCTGCTCAACTACCTGCTCCGCTGGTTCAAGTGGGACTACTACCTGCGGCGGTTGCGGTTGGGCCAGGGGGTGAACTATGGCGACAGCGGGCTACTCTTTACCGCCGGTATGGTGATGGCCGTTACCCCCGGCAAGGTGGGCGAGGTGTTCAAATCGTACCTGCTACGGCGTATCAATGGTACGCCGGTCAGTGCGTCGGCCCCCATTGTGCTGGCCGAGCGGCTCACCGATGGTCTGGGGATGCTGCTCCTGATGGGGTTGGGGCTGACGCTCTACCCGCCAGCGCGGCCCGGCTTTGTGGTGCTGGTGGTGCTCAGCCTGGTAGGTATCCTCATTCTCCAGAACCGCCTGCTATTTGAACGGTTGCTCGCCATTGTTGAGCGGCTCCCCCTGGGCGGCAAGGTCGCCCCGAAGTTTAAGACGATCTATACAAGCACACAGCAATTACTCGGATGGCGCGTCCTGCTTGTTTCAACGCTGCTTAGCTTCGTCTCGTGGGGGTTCGAGTGTGTGGCGTTTTACTATGTGCTGACAGGACTGCACATTCCAGGGAGCTGGCTGTTGCTGCTCCAGGCAACATTTATCTTTTCGGCAAGCACGCTCTTTGGACTGGTCTCCTTTCTGCCGGGTGGCCTGGGCACATCCGAGGCGAGCAGTGCCGGCTTGCTTATGGTGATGGTGGGGATGAGCGCGAGCGGGGCAACCACCGCAACCATTATCATCCGCTTCTGTACGCTCTGGTTCGGCGTGTCGCTCGGTGCCATTGCGCTGGCCTGGTTTAGCCGCCGCTACCCTCCCCCCGCTGCGAACGAACAGCAGGCCGAACAGCCTGAGCCTGAGCAGGCAGCATTGCCGGAAGAAGCCAATAGCCCCTAAAACTCGATTCCCTGCTGGGCCAGTATCCCCTCGGTGTAGGGATGTTTGACCACGCTCATCTCCGTCACCAGGTCGGCCAGATCAACCAGTTCCGGCGGCGCGTGCCTCCCTGTGATAACCAGGTGCAGATCCGAGGGGCGATGCTGGCGTAGCCACACCACCACCTCGTGGACATCTAGCCAGCCAAAGTGTAGCGGAAAAGTGAACTCATCAAGCAGAAATACATCATACGCACCACTGACAATCTTTTGCTTTGCGACTTCCCAGGCGTGGACTGCCCGCGCCGCCGTCTGTTTCAGGTCCTTGCTCAGCCAGGTACACCCATCGCCCATCGGCGCAACGTCAATACCGATGCGCTCGAAGGCCCGGTATTCTCCATAGTTGGCATCCTCACTCTTGAGAAACTGGATACCGCCCACGCGCATATCGCGGCCCCAGGCCCGCAGCAAGAGACCGATTGCTGCTGTCGTTTTGCCTTTGCCGTTGCCCGTATTGAGCAATATCAACCCTTTTCGCTCGTTTTCCATATCATCTCCAACAATTGTATCCTCACTTGAAAATACCCGTTTTTCATTCCGTCAGGGTGCGCGATAGTGCCTGGAGGCTGATCTCAGTGATGTTCATTGGTCCATCTGCTTCAGGAAAATATGGTATGATTAAGACCAACGCACTGCAAAGCGATAGCAAGGACGAAAAAGGGAATACAATGATAACGCGATTGTTTAGCCAGTACGCCATCCTGCGGCTTGTGCTCTATGAATTCATGATAGTTCTTGTTGGATGCGTGCTGTTGTTTGCTACATCCCGACTGTGGCTCCCCGCCATTGGCCACTGGCTCAACGTGCCTCCCTCCGCCGACCTGAGCCAGGCCGATGCTATTGTTGTGCTTGCCGGCGGCGGTCCCGAGCGAATGTATCATGGTATCACGCTCTACCACGAGGGAGCGGCACCCGAACTCTGGTACACTGGCGACATGCCATCACCAGAGTTACCATCCTTCAATCAGGGACGGATGGGAAAACAGTATGCAATTGAACAGGGCATACCAGCCGGGGATATTTTCTTGTTGAAATCAACAAGTACCTGGGAAGATGCTCAGGCAATAGTGGCAATGGTTGAGCAGCGCAACATCAAGCGACTGATTGTTGTGACAAGCTGGTACCATAGTCGGCGGGCCCTGTGTGTGGTGCGCCACCACCTGGTGGAGAACACCGTGGGCAAGGAGGATGGACGTAGCGTTGAGCTACGTTTTTCGCCGGCTCCAACGTCGGTGTATACTCCCGAAAGCTGGTGGAAGCACGAGCATGGGTTGATAAGTGTTGTCAATGAGCTAATCAAAGGGGGCTACTACTGGTGGAGCTATGAACTGGCCCCCTGGGAGTGCGGGGGGAAGTGAAATTCTCCTGCACTCCCCACACCTACTCCCCATCCTGAAGCTGCTGCACGCGCACCTCTGCCTCATCGAGCAACCGCTGGCAGGCCGAAGCCAGATGAACCCCCTGCTCATACAAACTCAATAATTCATCAAGCGGCAACACCTCTGCCTCAAGCCGCTCAATCAGCACTTCCAACTGACCGTACATCTCCTCATACGTCTCAACACTGCTCTTGCTTGCTTTCTTTGCCATCGTACCTTCTCATCTCGTAATCGTTCAGGCCCCCCCCACCTGTCCTCCCCCCAGGGGGAGGGATTGGGCGGGGGGGCGTGCCCACATCGGGGCAAGCGAGACGCTTGTGCTCCCAGGGATCAGGGATTGCCCGAACACGGTGAACGATTACCTCATTTTAATAAAGGGGGCATCGGGCGGGGACCATGGCCAGATTGCCGTGATCCCCCCTACCCCCTACAACCTACAACCTACAACCTACCCCTGCATCACCGCTGGATGAGTGGCAGATAGAGAAGCGGATTTGTGGAAGGAGTAATTGGCGGTAGTTCATATCCCCCCGTACTTTCCGGAGGCTCGCTCCCCTCGGGCCAGGTAACGGTTACTTCGTTGCGATAGGTTTCCCCCCCCTCCACCTTGCCTTCATCAATACTGACCTGATACTTCAACACCAGCATACCGGGATCGTCCCCGCTTGCCCCTGGAACGTCCACTTCCCAGGTAGCCGTATAGGGCCCGCTTCCCTCAATTGTCGGCTCTGGCCGTGTTGCCTCGGTATAGGCCGTCTCATCATCGGCGACCATATGGACAACCTGTTCGGGGCTACCAAAAGGCTCGAAAATATCGGGCAGCACATCTACCACAAGCACGTTGCTGGCAGTCTGTGGCTCGGTGTTCGAGAGCGTAATTTTGTAGACAGGCTTGCTGCTCAGCGTCACGCCCATATAGGGACCCTCTTTTCCAACGGCCAGCGTTTCTGGCGGGCACACCTGGATCGTAACCATCTCCTCTGCTCCCTCGCGCAGAGAGATGGCCCCATCATCGCTGGAAGCGAAAAAGCGGATACCGAGAACATCCCAGACGTTCCCCCCGGTGAAGGGGAAAGAGAGTGTTTTCTGCGTTGGCTCGGTGTCGCTGGCGGCCCGTTCCAGCGAAACAGTGCTCCAGAGGATGCGGGTTTTTCCATTTGCTCTGGTACTGACCAGAGGGTTTCCGCCGGTGTTGCCAGCATAGCGCAGTCCGATGGGAAGCTCAACCGCAACCGTTACCTCGTAATCAACCATTGTGTTTCGGTTTTCAAGGTCAAGCTGATAGTTGAGCGTGCTCCCCTGGTCCACACAATCAGCGGGGGGGGCACTCAGCGAAGGCGCAATGTCGGTCAATGCTTGCACATCAACCGTTGCCGCCGCCTCCCCATTGGGGATGGCCGTCCAGTAGGCGTGGGTATCGTTGGGGAGTTCGACGCTATCAATACGGATGCTTTGCTCGCCAACTCGCTCACAGCTTTTCAAGCTGATGACCATTGTATGCTCGCCCGGCGAGAGCGTGGGAATATCCCAGATCACCTTCATTTCGCCGGTATCAAGGGGCTTTGTTGTTGCAATGATGCTCTCATCATCAAGCGTGCTCCCGACTGGTTCAAAGCCTTCTGGAATGATCATGTTCACCGCAATGTGCGCATCCTCATCAGGATGGACATTTTCCAGGGTGGCAGTGAAATCCATCTTGTTTGCCAACCCGACAACCTCGCGGTCGGCCTGCAAGGAGTAGCGGATGGTGTTTTTGGGCGGATAGATGACATCCGTTTCTTCTGTTGCCTCGGTATGGAGAAAGGAAACCCCCGCGGGCCAGGCCACAAGAGCCTGGTTGCCAATCGTCTGTCCGACCGCTTGCTTATCGGAGGTCACGATAACTTGGTATTCCAATTCGAGAAGGCCGGCTTGCAATTCTCCCTGTTTCATCTGAGCCGCCGGAACGGTCAGGTCGGTCCAGGTCATCCGTCGCTGATCCGCAGAGTAGGTCGGTTGCGGGGTGTCTCCCAACATCTCAACCGACACCACCAGCTCCCGATTGCTCAGGATGTCGGTCAGCGAGATACCCTGCGTTTCCTGCTGATTCATATTGGAAAGCTGGATGGCATAGGTCGCTCGTCCACCTGGATAGACGATTGATGAGCCGTTTTTACTTATATCTAGATTGCCCGGCGGCGGCGCACACATCGAAAGCACCACGGGGCTGATGTCTTTTTTCTGCGGGATCATTCCATCCAGGCTGTTGGCGAAAACATCAAGCCCGAGCTGCCCCTGAGCATCAGTAACCATTGCCTCTATCTGAAACACCTTTTGTGTCGGGTTGACCCCGTCGCTCTTCTCAATCGAGAGCGTATACCAGTTGACCGTGGTATAGCCATCTTCGCCTGGTTCGACAAAAGGCTTTTCGGGCGGCTTGCGCGAAGAAACAAATTCCAATCCGCGTGGTAGCGTAATAACGACGGTGGTATTGTTGTAGTCGGTAAAGCTATCGTTATTGACCAGCCGGACCTCGTAGTTTATCGTGTCGCCGGGTTCGTAGCAATCCTCAGACCCCTCGACCAGGGAGGGGACGAGGTCAATCAACGGACGCACATTAACCCGTACCACATCGTTTCCGTTTGGGAGCAAGCTAGACTCCCACTCATCAACAGGGGCAACAATTCTCACCACACTGGGATCGTTGGTAATGGTTCTGCTGGTTCGGGCAACATAGATAATCTGCACAGTTTTCTGTGGATCAATGTACGGAATTGTCCAGGAAATTTCTTCCTCGCCCAGGGCACTGTCTTCAACATGCTTCTCCAGTCCGGGAATGTCGGTATCTTCGTGAATGTGACTGAAGGCAAACCCTTGCGGGAGACGGTCCAGGATCTGCACATTATACGCCCGCGTAATGTTGTAGCTGTTCTCAATGGTAATGGTGTAGATGATTTCGTTGTAGAGACTGGCTTCCTCACGGTTGACGCTCTTGGAATACTTCAGGATCTTCGGCAACGGCGTTGGGGGCGGGGTATCCGTGGCGGGCGGGACAGGCGTAAAGGTTAGTGTGGGCGGGGCCGGGGTATAGGTGTGGGTGGGGGTCGAGATGCAGTGGCCCGGGCGCGTCACCGTTATGCCTAGCAACACTCGCGGGGCAGGCAAAATCTGTTTTTGTTCCTGAAGCGATTGAATGGTAAAACGAGCTTCATTGTAATACGTCTTTGTTGCATCCTGAAAACAGGAGTTTGGTACCCTCACCGTCAATGTTTGCTCTCGCTTCTCACCAGGGCCCAGCTCAGCCATCTCCCACTTCACGTTGTTGTTATCTTGCTCCCAGGTGTCCGAAGCCTCTTCGGGCAGGAACTCGCCGACCACATCATACAGCCCGACCGTATAGCTATTTTGTTCATGGATGTTCTCTATGCTCAGCGTAAAGACAACTTCATCGCCGGGATACACGGTATCCTCACCCGTTTTGTTCGCGGTTTTGGTGACAACGATTGGCGGTTCCATTGCCACACAAACCTGGGTACTCGTACCACTGTCTACCCCCACCCCCTCATCGCCACGGGCCGCACTGGCCTTGTTGCAATAGCCTCCCTGACTGACAAGCGTATAGAAGTGCCCATCAACTTTGAGCCGATAGGTCAACTCAACCGTTGAGTTGGCGGGAACGGTGAGATCTTCCCACATCAGTTTGCCACACTCGTCATCAATCGGGACAAAGTCCGGCGCGGGTGAGCCACCATTGCTGTCCTCAACGTAGGTAAAACAGGCGTTTTCCGCTGCTTCGCCCGGCAGCAGGTCGTTGACATTCACCCCTACTGCATCGTTCGACCCTCTATTCTCCACCTTGATGGTATAGCCAAATTCTGAATGACGGTCTGCAATGTACACTCCACTCACTGGCACCAGGCTATCATCAGTGGCAACCTTCGAGAGGTAGAGACGTGGTTGCAGCGTGACGGTGCCGCCAGTGACGCTATTGATACATTCCCCCGGCACGCCCTCAATGGCGGTTACGGATGCGGTCCCATTTTGCGAGGTACTCGCATAGGTTCCGTTCACCTTCAGGGAAAAGGTTCTCGTTTCCCCGGCTTTGATGCCGCTCATATCCCAGACAACCGTACCGCCGGGCGAGGAGCCATCTGGCGCACTGATGGGGGCGGGACACTCGCTGCAATCGGAGTTGTAGGAGACATTGGCTGGCAACACATACTCCAGCGTTCCACTCTCTACGTCTTCGTGGTAGGGGTTTTCTACCACAACATTGATCATGGTCGCATCGCCATAGTAGATGGTCTGTGTATTGGGGGTGATAGAAAGGTTCATGGGGGCCGCCACCGGGATCGAGGCGGCTTCGGCGGGCAGGCTCACCCGGTAGGGTTCGCCATCGTCCTGACGTGGCATCTGGTCACTGGTGGCACTGTAGGATTGGGCCGCATTGACAAAGGTTGAGCAGTAGTCGGGGATGTCAAGTTTGCGATAGGTCACTTCCAGTTCGGTCGTCTCGCCAGGGGGGAGCGGGCCGGGCACGCTCCATATGACCTGTTTGTTTTCAGCATCAACGCGATAATCTCCCGTGGCTTCGACAAACTCTCCGTCCGCGGGAAACGTATCTACAACCTCAATGTTGGTTGCCGCAATTGCGTCGGCGCGAATCACCCCTTCGTTGTTTGTATCGAGCGAGCCGGTGGCATTGCCCAGCACAATTTTGAAGGTAGCGGTATCGAGTGGATAGATACTGCCCTCGGTGACAGCTTCTTTGCTCAGGTGGAAGACGGGACCTTGTACGGTTGTTGTATTGGTATCTTTGCTCATCTCACTTCCAGACCCACCCACGTAGAGAAGGCCGGAGCCATAGGGAGCCACGGCGGGCTGGTTGGTTTTCGGATAGGTCAGCGGGTTGCTCCGCACCCGTACTTGAAACTGGCCTCCCTCGCCCGCCTTGACTGCTCCTTCCAACTGGAAAACAGCCTTTCCAATTGAGCCTTCCATCCGCACCGAGCCTCTCCGCTCAACCGCGTTGCCCTGAACACTCTCTGTGACAACATCGCAGGTCGTCTCGCCATCACAATACTGCCAGATTTCTGGAGCAGTGTTTTTTTCCGTGGCAAAACGTCCCCACAGCACCTCAATCCGCACCGGACCCGAAATATCTCCCTGGGTGACGTTATCGTAGGCAAAGGTATAGGTGATATAGTCGCCGGCCCGAATGTTGTTCGGCAATGTCACCCGCAGGGTAATATCTCCCTGTGTGTCGGTTTGCTTCAAATCTCCGTAGCTCGGGCCCTCGTCGGGAGTGTCCGCGTTGGCGGGAGCATCGGGCGATGGCGAAGGGGAGAGGCTCCTTGCGGTTGCCGTTGTTGTCGAGGCAATATCGGTGGGTGTCGGGGTGGTTGTGGGGGACGTTGTGGGGGATATTGTAGAGGTGCGAACATCCTCATACAAAACACGCGGTGTTGTTGATGGTTCTGGCTCATCGGCCTGAACACGTTCGGGAACAAGACCAACACTGACAAGAACAAAAAGCACAAACACAATAAGCCCTGAACGGGTAAGCCCTGAACGCGGTAGACGGGTCAGGTATTTCAGTTTCATACATCCTCCTGGCTTTCATATTTCCAATAAATCCTCAATCCTCTTGTTGCGACCAACACGATGCAACCCGCCAGCTTCGATAGAGGGTGGATGGATAGGATGGTAGTAGTGAATGGATCGTGACGGATGGCAGCAAGGAACTTTATTATATCAAAAAAACAGTCTTTTTGCCTACTGCTCAATGGACCAATCTATTTTCCCCTGCCCGTCGTTGGGACATAGATACCCTATGGGAAAGAGAAATAGATGGCGTTGGCGGGTGCGGAAGAGGCTGGCAGGTCTGGGGAGATTTGGGGGAGAAATGTGTTGGAAACCCTCACATTGCTCAAAACCATGCTATGATGAGAGCGAGTACAGGTTTATTTTTTGTCTATGTCTGTGGCTGAATTTTGGAGCAGTTTTTTCCAGAAAGGGAAGCATCTTGAAAAAAGCACATCCGAACCTGAGCATCAGTACCGCAACCACCGACCCCCAGCCGGATACCCCGTCGTTGTTCCATTCGCCGTCCGCGCCGTCCTCTCCCGCTTCGCCCGCTGTGTTGTCGGCAACAGCCTGTCAGTTTTGTGGCCAGCTGGCCACCCGCATTGCCCGCGTGTTGGATGAGCAGGGGAAGATTGTCGTATTGCAAGTGTGCCAGAACTGCTACTGGCCCGAGAGCGACAACGGATAGGTGGGGGTATCAGGGGGTGGCGAGCACAGCCTGGATCAGCGCGTCTAGCACACCGAGAAGCAATTCCAGGTTGTCGAGGTAGTAGCGAGCGTGGTCAACCGTGAGCGTGTCGGCTTCCAGGTTCAAAAATTGCCAGATTTCCCCGGTGGTCACGCATCCGAAAATCCGGGGGATGGGGTGTCCCTCACGCTCATTGAAGAGCCTCGCACCGACCATCTGTGCGGCGCATTGCCCAAACCCGGCTTCAATGTCGTGCTTTTTTGCCTCAACCAGCGCGACTACGGGGGCCTGCAAGATGGGAAGGGGAGGAGTGCGTGTCAGCAAAAAATCGCACTCGCCCGCCAGCCCCTGGTCGGGGGCAACATCGAGACGCTGGCCCGAATAGATTGATAGGGCGTGGTTGTTCCGCTCAATGCTTGCCATGAGGATTGGCACAACCAGGAACTCGGAGCGGGCTTTCTCGCTGCCAAATGCGAAGGGCAGGCTCCGACCAAGCCAGTCGCTCAACCACGAGGAAACCGCGACCGCGGAAACCCCGGCAAAAAGGGGGGAGCGGCGGAGTTCCAGCGCGAACGTTTTGCATACCTGCGCCAGCGTAAAATCACTGTAGGTCATACGGGTATTCCTCACTCCCCACGCGGTTCCAGATCCTCTTCTTCTTGCGAAGAGAAGTTGGGGTGTTCCCGGGCCCGCCCTCCCATACGCTGCAACTCCTCGCGCACGCTGGCAATGCGTCGGTCGTGATCCTCAAGGTGGCGTTCGTAGCGCAAAAGCTGGAGGCGGGCCCGCTCGATAACCTCGATAAGGTGGATACGTTCGGCTGCAAGGCTTGCCAGTTTGCGTCGCGTGGAATGAATGCGCTCCCGGATGGCGCGAATCTCGCGATTGGCCGCGCTCATTCCCTGGGGGTCGCGGCGGGTGCGGGCCACTTCCATGGCTTCATACGCCCGCTCCAGATCACTCTGCGCCGATTGGCCCTCTGGCTCCATACCTATCCCCTATTCCCTATCCCCTATCAGCCTTATGGACAAGCAAACTTTCGAGAAAGGCCTGCTCATCCTGCTGGATAAAATTCCGAACCAGGCGATGATATGTTTCTGGACACTCAATCATTGGAATATGACCACAATGGTTGAGCCAGGCCAGCCGTGCGTGGGGAATAATCTCCGCAGCCCCCTCGACTCGCGACGGCATAATCATGAGATCCTGGCGCGCCCCGATAAGCAGCGTTGGTGTCGAGATATTCTGCATTGCATCACGGAGCGAGGGGTTGGCCAGGCTGGCCGCGCTCTCCAGCGATGAGCGATAATCCATGCAGACAAAGTCGGTATACCCTTCGCAGAGCATGGTTCCATCGGAGGGAAGGCGGTGGAAAAAGGGCATGGCGACGGCCCGCGGAAAAAGCGTGCAGCACCCGACCGAAGCCGCGCAACGCTGCCACAGGGCCATCCAGGGTTGCCACTGCATCAGCCAGGGCTTGTACATCGTCAGAGTAAGATCCATCTGGTAGTAGGCCTGTCCCATCAAAAACTGCTCGACCTCCGTTCCAAATGTTCCGAAGCAGGTGAGAACCAGGTGGCGCACCCGCTCGGGCCAGCGGGCCGCCATCTGCAAGGCCACCGCCCCCCCGAACGAGTGGCCGTTCAGGTCGAAGTGGGTGAGACCAACAGCACTGGCAAAATCCATCACGACTTCGGCCAACCGTTCAGTGCTGGCGTTATCATCCATTGGGGGCGATTCGCCGTAGCCGGGGAGATCCATTGCATAGCAGGTGCGTATATCTGAGAGGTTCCGCAGGGAGTTGAGCCAGTAGCGCGACGACGCGCCCCACCCGTGGACCAGCAGCAGGGGGGGGCCGCTTCCCATCTGCTGGTAGAAGATGGGACCACTGGCAAGCGAAACTCGTTTTGTCATTTCCGATGAGAGGGTATGCTGGTTCTGTATCATAACATTTCCTTACACTTGTGTTGCGTGCTGGCAATGGCCCCGGCACGCAGGGGGAAAACCACGTTTCCCGGTATCTTTCTCGTATTGTACTACTACCTGGGGGCCG
The DNA here is from genome assembly GCA_034436975.1 of Chloroflexaceae bacterium. Lineage (GTDB taxonomy): Bacteria > Chloroflexota > Chloroflexia > Chloroflexales > Chloroflexaceae > JAAUSY01. The sequence continues at coordinate 17,089 of DAOTUE010000207.1, read as the reverse complement.
GGAGCAATGCGGTGATTATTTCCACATGCCCATCGCCTGTCAGGTCGTCAAGGGCAAGGGTGTTCCAGCGACCCGGCGGCGAACGCCATTCAAGCTGAAACCCCCACCCGTGCCACCGCCAGACCGAAACAGTCGTGGCGATGTCGTCGGGCCGGCGGCCCCCTTCAAGAACAACAAGTTCGTGTTCTCCATCGTGCTCAACGTCGGTCAGGGCAAGATCCTGTATGGGGGTGGTGGTGGCCGAGCCGCCCCAGATGATGCGGTAGTGCCCGCCACGCCAGCCCATGATAAAAGGATGCGAACGGAGTATCCCTTCATCATCAGGTTTCCACAGCAGCAGCACAAACTCAATCCGCCCGTCGTCGTTGGGATCGCCCGCAACAAGCCGGGTAATGCGCCAGTCGGCAGCTTCGTTGTGCCAGACAAGCGGTGCATCGGGGCCGGTCCCGTCGCGCACCTCAACCACGCCCTGCTCATTGAGCGTGCCCCACAATGGCTCACCATTACCGCGCAAATCGGCGGGCAGACGGTCCGGGCGTGGCAGAATGGGAGTATCGGGCGGCACATAGAGCGGGGTGGCTTTTTCTCCATCCCACACCCAGGCCAGCCGGGGAGCGGGGGGAGCCGGCAAGGGACGAACCTGCATAGCGACCATACCCACGCCGGCCCCCTCCACCTTCGCCACGCCCTTGCTGTCGAGCAATACCCGCAGCACAAGCCCTGCACTGGTCTCCGGGTCGTAGGGCTGATCAAAGAGGAAGTTTCCAAGCGAGTAGGCAACAACGCCCCGACGAGTCGCGCTCGTCAGGAAACGAGGTTTCTCGTCACCCACCACATCAATATCAATAGCCACATCAACAATTTCAACCGGTTGAATGATGTGGGGGTGCGAGCCAAGCACCAGGTCGGCCCCTGCTGCCACCAACCGCCGTCCCCATTCGCGCTGGCGGGGGGTGGGATGCGGGTCGTATTCGCATCCCCAGTGGACCAGCACAATCACCACATCAACGCGGCTCCGCACGCTGTGGACAGCCTCAAGAGCCGTTTCGTTGAGCCAGGCCCGCCCCCAGTTCTCCCCCTCGTCGGGCGTGTCCTGCGGGTCGGCTACATCGTTGAATCCGAACAGGGCCAGCGACAGCCCATTGATGCGGCGGATTGTCAGGCTATATGCAGTGGTCGCATCGGGCCCCGCGCCGGTTGCAGCAATCCCTGTGGCGACAAGCGCAGCGTGGGTATCGCGCAGGCCGGGTGGCCCCACGTCGAGCGTGTGGTTGTTTGCCAGCGAGAGCAGGTCGAAGCCAGCCTCTCGCAGCACGGGCGCAATCCCCGGCGGGGCCGGCAGGCGATAGGGGCCGGGGCGGAGCGGGCCCTCCCGACCGGTCAGCGGGCTTTCCAGATTCCCAACGACCAGATCCCCCGTCAGCATCGGCGTTTCGCTCTCCGGCCCGACGTGGGCAAAGAGTGTATGCATCCCATGCTTCTCAGCAGCGCGGGCCACAAACCGCCCGACCATCACATCCCCCACGGCCCGCAGTTCAACTCGCGGAGACATCCTGCTGCTGTGTCCGCTATCATTGAGGCTATCATTGAGGCTATCATTGAGGCTATCATTGCGCTGGTAGAACAATTGCCAGGAGAGACCGTCGGTTACTCCTCCTGTGCTGGCTGTGCTGGCGCGGTCATCGGAGCCAGCACAGCCACGACGGTCAGGAGGGGGAACGGGCAAGACAAGTCCCCACACGAAAAGCAGCACAAACAGCACAAAACCAGCACCAGCAACCCCGTGCGCTATGCGGCGGTTGCTGGTCGTGTGACAGCTTTTGCGGTTCGGGCTACTCATAGGCCAGGACACTGTGGACGGTCAACCGCGAGGCATTCCAGGCGGGGAGGAAGCTGGCCAGAGCCGAGAGCACCACAACGACGGTAAGCCAGTAGAACAGGCCGCTGACCGAAAACCCGTAGGCCAGCGGAACACGGAAGAGAGCCATCCCCACCCCATTGCTCATTGGCTTACTCAGGAAAAAACCCAGCACAACGCTCAACATCCAGCTCACCAGGCCAATCAATATCCCTTCAGTCATGACCATCTGCATAACAGCGCGGTTCGACGCGCCAATGGCCCGCATAATGCCAATCTCGCGGGTACGTTCGAGCACGTTAATACTCATCGTGCCCATAAGGCCCAATCCACCCACAAATGCCAGCAACACGGCCATCACTGCCAGCAGCACCACAATGACATTGAACATCAACTCAACCTCGACTTTTTCTTCGGCAATTTTGGTAATGGAGCTAACACTGAGGCCGCGCTCCTCGAAATACTGCTCCAGGACATTGGCCACCTGCGTCTGTGCGCCCATCGTGTGGTGGCGGGTAATGAGCCAGAGGGTGTTGGCGCGGCCCACCTCTCCCTTGACCCGCGAAAAGTGGGGGTAGTTGACAAAGGCAAATGGAGCGATAAACTGGCACACCCCGACCAGTTGCCAGGTGGTATCTTCTCCGTCAATATCCAGGATGATCTCATCTTCCACTGCGAGATCATCTTCTATCTTGAGAAACTCGGTTGAGACCACAATGGCGTTCTCATCTTTGGGCAGCAGCCAGCGACCATCCGTCATGACCGGCTTGATCAGGTTGCTGTCGGGGGGCACAGCAAAAATCATCAGTATATCGCTGTCGGTGTTGTCCGGGCGGATGCGGCGCGTGGTGACAAAGCCAATGCCGCGGGCCTCGACCACGCCCGGCACCCGCATGGCTTCTGCTTCCAGTTCCTCAATACGGTGGGTATCGCTTAGCGTTATCCAGAGGTCATATTGCCACAGGTTGATCAGGTCATCAAGTGTGAGAAAAAGCGAATCGCGGATATTGAAAACACTGATGAACATGGTGCCGCTCAGCGTGAGCGTGGTCAGCGTGAGCACAAGCCGCCCCTTGCGCCGAACGGTGTTGCGGAGCGAGAGCAGCAACGGGCGCGAAAGGCCGCGGATCATGCGAATAAGACGATCTATCAGCCCCTCTCCCTGGCGGCCACCTGGCCCATCCTGATCAAACAGGGCCTCGCGCACGGTGATGCGGGTTCCGTTGATGATGGGGAGCAGTGCAGCGAGCACCGGCACGGTCAGGCTGATGACCACTTGCAACACGATTGCCCCGATGGGAACGCGCATTTCCGAGGAGAGATCGAAATTGAACATGCCAGCTATCAGGCGGGCGAAGTTCTGTGAGCTAAAAATGCCAAGTGGTACGGCAATGAGCAACGCCAGCATCCCGAACGCCAGCACCAGCACAAAGTACATCTGCATAATCTGCCCGCGGCGGGCCCCGATGGCTTTGAGAATGCCAATCTGTTTTGTATGCTGTGCGAGAATTGCCGAAATTGTGGTGACAACGAGAAATGCGCTGAGAATGAGCGAGAGGCCCCCAAGCATGCCAAGCATTAGAATGATGGCCTGCATAAAATCATCCATCGGGGCTTTGCCCGGCACAGGGATCTGGACGTAGTAGACGGGCCGCCCGCTACGCTCAACTTTCTCCTTCACCTCTTCGGCGACGTTCTGGATGTGCTCCAGGTCGTTTTCGTTGCTGGCCACAGTAATATAGAGTTCGTTGTATTCTCGCGGCACTCCGAGCCATTCGAGCGTCTCAAGCGTGATATAGCCATAGATGCGCCCATCCATAAAGGCGGGAATCTGGGACATGTCGTGGACCACGCCGGAGAGACGCATATCGCGGAGTTTGCCGTTGGGCGTTTTCACGGTCAGCACGTCGCCAATTTCCGCCTGCGTCATCCCCATCGCGGCCCGCTCGATGAGCATCTCCTGGTCGTCGGGGGGCCAGGCTCCTCGTTCAGGATAGATCTTGTTGATGCGGATGTCCTCGTAGTCGGGGATAACGAAGAGTTGCATATCGCGCCACTCGGTGGGGCCAACGCGCAGCCGCACCGTGATTTTGCGCCGCCCCTCGGCCTCGCCCACGCCGCGCATCCGGCGCACCACATTCACCAGATCCTCATCGAAGCCGGTGCCCGTGCCGCTGCCAAGAAACGGGTCGCTCACCATGAGCATTGCGCTGGCCGGGTTGCTCGCCGCATAGTCGGCGGCCAACCCCTCCGAGAGCTTTTCGCGGGTGGCGGTCAGCATTCCCACAGCAAACACGCCGACAGCGATGGAGAGCACAACAAGGATCGTGCGGGTCTTATTGCCCCAGAGATCGCTCAAGACTTTGCGCCAGCGTGGTCGCATCAGAGGGTCCTTCCCGTTTGTTCTGATACCCAGACATTCCCAAACATTCTCAAATTATTGTACCATTGTTTGCACCGGATCGCCCGTCTCATTCATTTTGTTGCCTCGTTGTTTGCTGTCTGGTATGGTAATTGTTCATTGGTAATATGGTCTTCAATTCCATTTTGTGGCCTTCTCTGAATGTTCTCAGGTGTTTCGTGATGGGGTTATGGGGTAGCATCCTTGACTACCCGGCCATTCTCTGGTATACTCTGCACCATAAGGTAAATGTAGGGGGCAGGATCATGACCAGCCCATCCCCCGTCGAGTATCCTGAAAAATATACGGGCGGTTAGCTCAGTTGGTTAGAGCGCCACGTTGACATCGTGGAGGCCACTGGTTCAAATCCAGTATCGCCCACCACCGTACCTCACTATCTTACTCCACTATTATTTCCGTTGCTTTCTCTGCAAGACTGGCGCAAGGCGGAGTTCTCAAGGACCATTCAATAAGGAGTTTGGAGGGTCAGGAAGGGGCAACAAAATGACGGTCAACAGCCAGCTGGCCGTCCGTCTTAATGGCTTAATGGCACCTGCTCATAAGTAGCGCATGCGGCAATTCCGGAGAATCGCCACAACTGGGCCAGCGGATCTCCCGCTACCCCCCTTATGACTTACCGGGCAGGCCGGACTCGTTTCTCCTTACCCTTCTTCTCGCAGCCGTTGCTCAATTTTCTCATCTATTTTTGCAGAAGATGAGGATGATGAGTGACTGGACGAATCCTTGCTCCCTTTGTCCTTTTTGCCGGAGGATGTCGGGCGGTTTTTCGTTATTTCTTGCCTGGCCAGCTTCGCCTCGATCATAGCACTTCGCGCTGCCAGAACAAACCGGATTGCCCGCACCAGAATAGCCAGGAAAAGCATCAGAACCGTTGCCAGCAAAAACCACGGAAGCCATTGATAGAGGAAGAGTGAGGTTGTGGAAGAGAAAATGGCTTCATTGACCGGTTCGCTTTCCAGGAGTGATACGGTGTAACGCAGCAGGTAGCTGATAATCAAGGCTCCATTGAGGATGCCAAGCAACCCGCCAACGACGCGGTCTGCCAGCGTTTTCTTTTGCCCCTGTGCCGGAAGCAGCATACTGCTCCCATATCCAACCAGAAGCACAACCGCGACAAACGCAGCGACAGCCGCCCCATATTCCCAGGTTTGGCTAGATTCGGCACCGACCCATTCCTGGAGCAGTTCTCCCCAGGTGCCATGCCAGAGATCCACCAGTTCAACGGCAAGCAAGGTTCCAATGAGCGTCATAACGCCGGCTTTGACCCCACGGCGCAGTCCCCAGATACCGAGCAGGAGAAGGATAATACCAATACCAATTGTTATTCCCAGTTCCATAGTTCCCTATTCCTGAAAGATTGGGCTTCTCAGACAACCTCCCCACCGGGAAGGTTCGTGTCTAAAGACCGTGCCCCGGTCTTACGAGGCAATTATACCATATTTTGGAATAAGTACACAAAGCAATCTCAAGCGGCAACTGTTCACAATAAGGGGTATCGTTAAGGGGTATCGTTCCTGGGAACGCGGGCATCCTGCCTGCCCCGCTGCAAGCGAGACGCTTGTGCTCCCAGGATTCATTCCGAACCATGAAGCGGCGTGTAGCGCGAGATGGCCCGCCAGCGAGCGTCCTGCTCCGCTTCGCTCCATGTGGTTTCGTGGAGTTCAATCCCTTGCATTGTCTCCAGAGCCGCTGACCAGGTTGCAATGAGTCCAGTGACGGGAGGGGGGAGAACTGGAGCAAAAGTGGGAAACAATTCAGGTGGGGATGGACAGTCCGGGGGGATGGTGCGGTCGGCTAGTCCCGTCGCTCGTGCATAAAGGCGGTTCGTCAGGGTGGCCCGTTCGTCGGGGGCAAGCGCGAGGAGCGAAACAAGCTGCTCTGGCCGCCAGTGGAGGTAGATACCCGCTTGCAGCAACGCACCGCTGCGCCGCCGTATCTGCGACAACCCGACCAGTTTTCGGTTGTTTTCCAGCACTTCGTAGGGGGAGTAGCCGCCAAAGCAGGCCCGTCGGGTGAGCGGGTCCAACGTTTGCCGTGCATCCCTCGCCACCTCAACCGACAGACAATGCACAGCGATGCCGCACTGGTGTAGCGCAGCGGCCCATACTTCGCCAAACCAGCGGTAGGAGCGGGTAACATCGGGGGTATAGAGAGGGTGTCCGGCGGGGAGCGCAACATCAAGCATCAGCAGGTCGGTGGTCATCAAAACCGCTGTCCCTCCGCTGGCCCGGCGGTGGAGCGAAACGCCGCGCTCTCGACAGGCGGCCTGGTCAAAGTCACTGAGCGGTTGTCCGATGCCTGCAATAAGGGCTGTCTTGCTGGCGTGATACCAGCGCATGGCGGGCCGTTGCTCTGTGGTCAGCCCGGACAGGAGCGCGTCGCCCGCTGCCAACTGATGCTCTGCCCCCTCGCGGCTCCAGGGGAGCACTCGCCAGATTTCTTGCCCCATCGTGGTTAGTTTTGCCCGCTGCGTAGCCGGTGTATCTCCGCTTCCATCTCCCGGATGCGGGCTTCGGCTTCGGCGGCTCGTGCTTCGGCTTCGGCGCGTTGGGCTTCAACCTCGGCGGCTCGTGCTTCCGCTTCGGCGCGGGCCCGGGCTGCAATCTCGCGCTGTTCTCTGGCTTCGGCAACTCGCTTTCTGGCTCTGGTGCGGGCCTGCACCGCAGTTCGTGCGCGGGCCTGGGCCTTCTTGCGTGCCTCAACCTCCTCCGGGTAGCTTCGCAGGTAGGCTCTTTTTTCTGGATCGAACAACCGCAGCGTTCCTTTCACAAGGTGCAGCTCCAGTCCAAGTGTCTGGCTATCCAGACACAGCCCCCCGCCTCGCAACACCCGCGATGGTATCCGTTCGTATTATTATCGTTCCTTTGAGGGCCGGGTTGAGATAATCGCCCGTCGGGTCATTTCAACGCTCCTGTGGTGGTGGAGTAAATCTAGATCAAGCACACCCTCATTATACCATCATCCCATCAATCAATCTGGTCAATGGGTCAGCCCCCGTAGCGAGGGCTTGACCCCCCCCAAAATCCCCTCCAGCCACAGACTCAGGCCCGCCAGCCCGACGAGTCCCACGAACGCCCAGGCGATGAGCCACCCGGCCCGATGGCGGCGGATGAGCCGGTCGAGCAGCAGAGCCAGCCCCGCGGCTATCATCGGCATCAGGAAATAGGCATAACGCACCTGCAGCCCCGTCAGCAGGTCTACGACAAAGAACCCCCCGGCACTGGTCAGCCACGCCACAACAAGCCAGCGATGGATGGAACGGGTGGCCCACACGAGAACCGCCATACTCACAACGGGCACCGCCACCCCTAGCGGGTGAAACGAGGGGTAGAGGCTGAGCAGGGTCCAGGGCACGCGGAAGAGATCGTCCTCGTCCCACCTGATGCGCTCGTTGCCGGAAAGTCCCCGCAACTGAAGCTCCAGCACCTCGGAGTAGAGCAGTAACGTTACCACAATGCCGCTCAGGATGACGACAAGCCCCCACCCCTTCCAGTGGGGGTAGCGGCTGCGCTCAAAGAGCCACGCCAGCGCAATAAACCCCACCAGCCAGAACCCGCCGAGAATGCCCGCGCCAATGTGCGAGAACAGCAGCAGAATGGTTGCGCCCCCCGCCACAAGCCAGGACCATTGCTTGCTGTGGGCAATGTGGCGTTGGGCTACAAAGAGCGCGAGCAAAACCACGAGATGCTGCCCGATAGCTTGCGGTCCGAACCCCCACCACAGCGCGGTAAAATGTAGTGGGAAGAGCGCGACAACCAGAGCCGCCAGCCACGCGGCCCGCCCGCTGCCGCCAATCCGTCGCACCAGCAATCCCACGAGTAGTGTCGTAAGGCTATCGAGAAATGCATAGACCCATTGCATCGCCACAATGGGATTGCTGACAACAAGCAGAGCCGGGGTATAGAGCAAGTAGGGCGCGGGGGGAACAATCGTCAGCTTCTTGCTGAACTCTGCCGGGTGGTCGTAGATGAGAAACTGTCCTCCGACAAAATCAACAATGCGCCGCAGATGAATGTACCAGTCGTGCGAGGCGAAGGAGGGATAGAGGATGCAGACCATCCGAACCCCTAGCGCAACAAACGTTATCAGCCAGAGCCAGCGCAACCATTGTCCCTGCCCCTGCCCCTGCCCCCGTTCTGGCAGCCGCGGCGACACCACGAGAAAGACTAGCAGCATCGCCAGCAGGCTGGCCAGAATGCGGGTTTGCCAGGAAGACGCAAAGAGAAGCAGGCTCCCACTCATCCACCCGAGCGCAAAAATAATCACCCCTGCCACTGCTGCAATACTCCAGCGGGGCAGCGCAACCCGCCACAACAGGAACACGACGACCGCCACGATAAGCCCCTGCACCAGCAGCACCGGCAGCGGGGGGTGGGGAAACGCCGGGGAAAACCAGCCTATCTCCACCTCGTCAATCCGTATGCCCAGGTTGCGGCGGTCTGGCGGCACCTTCGTTGCCTCGGTGTGCAGCGTCAGGTCAAGCGAGCCATCACGCAGGGCCGCGGGGGGGAGCACCAGCGCAAAGGTGCGCGGGAACGCTCCGACCGAAAAGGTCATCACCTGCTCCCCCTCGATGTGGACTGCTACCGGGCGTGGCGTGAGCGCGGGGGGCAGTCCACCCACCTTCAGCCGCACAAACGCACTCGACACCGACGCAAAGCCGCGGATCTTCAGGCTGCTCCGGTCCAACGTCCAGCGATAGCGCACCCCCTGACGGTCTTCTTCCACCTGGTAGAAATTTTCAATCAACAGCCTGTCTACCCCGTCCCCCATCGCAAACCGATAAGGTCCATTGTGCCAGTGCAGGCTGAGCAGGTTTGCTCCGAGCAGCAGAGCCAGCATACCTGTGACAACAAGCACCCCCCGCACAACGTCAGGCCAGCGTATCTCGTGATATGTCTTCACGCATTTCCTCATGCCTTCTTGATACCAATGCAGACAACGCGCAAGCATAGACGAGAATCGCCACAAATGCAAGAAAAACCAATCACTTGACGCTGTCGTAAAAACCGTGTATTATGTTCTTTACCTGAAATGAACACTTCTTGCAAGATTCAGGCAGAGAACGAAAGAATGGGAAAACAAACAAATGGTTAAACAAGAGGAGGTAACGTATGTCTATTCGTCAATACCCGGCAATGATCAACCTGTTTATTATTGGTGCATTGTTCTTGTCGCTGGTGCCCGGCGCACCCCTGCCACAGCCGCAGGTGACGTATGCCGCAGGCACCACCTCCTATGTAGATAGCACCGCTACGGGGAACGATGATTGTACCTCGTGGGCCGATGCCTGTACCTCGCTCCAGGATGCCCTGGGAATGGCGGGGCCAGGCGATGAGATATGGGTAGCCGCGGGCACCTACAAACCCACATCTGACACGCAAAACCGCGATGCGTCGTTCAGCCTACCCGCGGATGTGGCCATCTATGGTGGTTTCCCGCCGGGCGGCGCAGCAACGCTCAATGAGCGCGACTGGGGGGCCAACCCGACTATCCTGAGCGGAGACATTGACAACAACGATACCACCGATACCAACGGCGTTGTTGCCATTGCGGCCAACATTCAAGGCAGCAACAGCTACCATGTTGTGAAGAGCGACAGTGTGACAGAAACGACCGTCCTCGATGGCTTCATCATCACGGCGGGGCAGGCCAACGGCGACGGCACCGACAACCGCGGCGGCGGTATGGTCAACACCGACAGCCGCCCGACGCTCAGGAATCTCATGCTGAGCGGCAATGCGGCACAGGTCAACGGCGGGGGGATATTCAACGACACCAGTGCAATCACTCTGACCAACGTTGTCTTGAGCGGCAACACCGCCATCAACGGCGGGGCGATGGTCAACAACACCAGCACCATCACCCTGACCAATGTCACAATCAGCGGAAATGCTGCCACTCATGGCGGCGGCATCTACAATGACGGCACCGGCTCGCTGGCTGTGCAGAACAGCATTGTGTGGGCCAACGATGCCAATGGCATCGAGGATGCCGACGGGAGCACAATAACGCTCAGTGTGCAAAACTCGATTGTGCAGGGAGGACCTGGCGGCGCAATGGATGTGATGCCGCGTTTTGTCCATCCCCCTCTCCCTGGCCCCGATAGTGCGTGGGGCACGGGCGACGACGTACCGGGCAACCTGCATCTCCTCCCCTCTTCGCCCGCCATTGATGCCGGCGACAATGCGCCGCTACCTCAGAACGGGCGCGACCTCGACGCAAACCCACGTATTGGAGATGGCGACGGCGACGGGACCCCCACGGTTGATATGGGAGCCTACGAGTTCCAGTGCCCCACAATAGGCACGGCCTATGTGGATACCAGCGCAACGGGCCAGAACAACGGTACCACCTGGGCAAACGGGTATACCGAAGTGCGCGATGGTTTCGCCCTGGCCCATGCCTGTCCATCGGTGAAACAAATCCGGGTGGCTACGGGTATCTACAAACCCACGCCCGACACCACCGACCGCGACGCATCCTTCCTACTGCCCGCTGGCGTAGCGGTGTATGGCGGCTTCCCACGGGGGGGCGCAATAATGGATGGGCGCAACTGGCAAATAAACCCGACTGTGCTGAGTGGCGACATTGACAACAACGATACAACCGATGCCAGAGGCATTGTCGCCAGGGTAACAGATATTCAGGGCAACAACAGCTACCATGTGGTCAGGAGCAATGGCGTAACAGAAACCGCCGTGCTTGACGGCTTCTTCATCACGGGGGGGCAGGCCAACGAAGCCGACCCGCACGACGACGGCGCGGGGATGTATGCATACAACAGCACCCCAATGCTGGGCAATCTCGTTTTTAGCGGCAACAGCGCAACCGACAAAGGCGGCGGAGTCTACAACAATCAAAGCAACCCGACAATGTTCAATGTCACTTTCAGCGGCAACTCGGCAAATCAGGGTGGCGGTATCTATAACTACCTCTCAAGCCCGACCATCGCCAATGCAGCAATGAGCCTCAACACCGTGTTGCAGGACGGCGGGGCAATGGCCAATGACGGGAGCAGTCCGACGCTCATCAATGTCAGCATCGCTGGAAACAGTGCGCTGCAAGGGGCCGGGGTGTACAACACTGCGGCCAGCACCATGACTCTGCAAAATAGTATTGTGTGGGGCAACGATGCTGATGGCATTGTAGATGATGGGGGCAGCACAACGACGGTGCAGCATTCCATTGTACAGGGCGGCACCGGCGGCGGATTAGATGTTGACCCACGCTTTGTCTCGCTCCCCGGCCCCGGCCCCGACGGCAACTGGGGCACTGATGACGACGTGTATGGCAACCTGATGCTCATGGCCGCTTCGCCTGCCATTGACACAGGCGACAATGCCCTCCTTCCCCCGGATACCCACGACCTGGACAACGACAAAAACACCACCGAACCGCTCCCCGTGGACCTGGCCGGCGGGGCGCGGGTAGTAGATGGTAACAATGACAACGTGGCAACGGTAGATATGGGCGCATTTGAAACCCAATGTCCTGTTACCCATACGCTCTATGTGGATGCCAGCGCAACGGGGGGCCATACCGGACTTTCCTGGACCGATGCCTACACCGATATGCAGGCCGCCCTTGCTGTGGCGCAGGCGTGCCCCTTGGTGACAGAAGTTCGCGTTGCTGCGGGTGTCTACAAACCCGCTACCCCCACAAATCCCATCAGTCGAACGGTTTCGTTTGTATTGCCTGCCGGCACTGCCGTGTATGGCGGCTTCCCGCGGGGGGGCAGTGCGTGGAGTGGGCGCGACTGGCAGGCCAACCCGACCATCCTGAGTGGTGACATAGACAACAATGACACCGACCCCGATGGCGACGGTGTTATTGCCGCGGCAGCTCAGCAGGGCAACAACAGCTACCATGTGGTCGTCAGTGCGGGTGTGACAGAAACCGCCGTGCTCGACGGCTTCATCATTACCGCGGGGCGAGCAGATGGGCCCACGGAACAGGGCAGCGGCGGTGGTCTGGCCAACGCCAACAGTAGCCCGACCCTCACAAACCTGCGGTTCATTGGAAACGTCGCAATATATGGCGCGGGAATGGCCAACGCAACCAGCAACCCCACCCTCGTCAATGTCGTATTCAACGGAAACGTTGCTGGCTTAGTCGGTGGCGGAATGGTCAACAGCGTTGGTAGCAGCCCGACCCTCATCAACACAACCTTCAGCAACAACGTGGCAATGGGTGGCGGCGGCGGCGGCGCGATGTACGATGCAGAGTCCAGCACCCCGCAGGTGCACAACAGCATTCTGTGGGGCAACACGCCCGACGCAATCGCAGGTGATGGCACAGGCACAGCCAACGTGCAGTATTCCATTGTCCAGGGCGGCTCCGCCGGTACGGGCAACATAGATGCCGACCCGCTCTTTGTTGACCCCGTGGGGAGCGACCTGATAAGCGGCACGCTTGATGATAACCTGCACCTGCAACCCTGTTCGCCCGCCCTGGAGATGGGCAACACCACCGCCGTCCCATCCGACACGCTCGACCTGGACCGCGATGGCGACCAGCGTGAGTATCTGCCCTACGACCTGGCTGGAAATATGCGTTTCTTTGATGGCGACGGCAACGGGAGCGCACTCGTGGACATCGGTGCATACGAGCGGCAAGAGGTCGTCAACTACGGCACGCTCTCCTTCACCGAAGGGAGCTACGGGAGCGACGAAGGCAACGATGGGTTGTCGGACCACATTGTTGCAACGGTGCAGCGCAGCGGCGGCAACCAGTGCCAGGTGTCGGCCATCATCAGCCGCACCGCCGGCACCGCAACCACCCCCGCCGACTTTACCAACACCTTCCCGATTAGCGTCACGTTTGCCGATGGCGAAACCGCCCAGAAGCCCGTCAATCTCCCCATTGTTGGCGATGATGTGGCCGAGTTCGACGAAACAATTGGGATGAGCCTGAGCACCATCCCGAAAGGGGTGCAACTGGGAGCACACGACACCACAACCTTCACCATTCGCAATGACGACGGGGGGCTGTTTGTGCTGCTCGATATATCAAACGACCGGCTAGACGAAGATGGCGGCACCGCGGTTATCTCTGCCACCCTCTCGGAGGCAACAACGGAGCCGGTCACGGTAACGCTGCAATTTAGCGGCACGGTCACGGACACCGACTACGTCACTTCCAGCAACCAGATCATCATTGCCGCGGGTATCCTGACTGGCACCACAACCATTATGGCGGTAGATGACGCGCTCATCGAAGGTGACGAAACAATCATCATAGAGATCGTGAGCGTTGAGAACGCACAGGAGAGTGGGGAGCAGAAGGTCACGGCAGTTATTGTAGACGACGATGCAGCAGCAGTGCGGGTGGCCCCCGCCAGTCTCACGGTCAGCGAGCCAGATGGCAGCGATACCTTTACTGTCACGCTCAGCAGCAGGCCCACCGCCAATGTCTCGTTGAGCCTGGCCGCCTCAAACAGCCAGTGCAGCGTGGCTCCCACCACTGTTGAACTGAGCGACGCAACCTGGCAGGATGGCGTTTTGGTGACAGTGGCAGCCATTGATGACACAGAAATAGATGGCGACCAGACCTGCATTATCGAAACGAGCACCACCAGCAGCAGCGACCCGGATTACAACGGCATCGAAGTTGACGATGTGACGGTGACGGTTCAGGATGATGAAGTCGCTCCGGGCGAAATTGAGGTCAATCCGACAAGCCTTACCGTGAGCGAGCCGGACGGCAGCGACACCTTCACCATTATGCTCAGCAGCGAACCCACTGCCGATGTCACAATAAGCCTGGCTACCTCAAATAGCCAGTGCAGCGTTGCTGCCGAATCGGTTGTGCTGAATAGCTCCAACTGGGAGAGCGGGGCCGAAGTGACCGTGACAGCCATTGACGACGCGGAAATAGATGGCGACCAGACCTGCGTTGTTGAGACGGGCACCGCCAGCAGCGACGACACAGCCTACGACGGCGACGACGTTGACGATGTCACCGTGACGGTGCAGGATGATGACACAACCCCTGGGAAATCCTACATCTTCCTGCCTCTTGTGATAAGGTAGGGAGCGAATAACGTTCAGGCACACCGCCAGCAGTTCTCTACGGAGACGTTGGCGGTGTTTTCTTTTGTGATCGTTCAGGCCCCCCACCTGTCCGCCCGGTTGGGGGAGGGATTGGGCGGGGGCCGCATCGGGGCAAGCGAGACGCTCGCGTTCCCAGGGATTGGGGATTGCCCCAACACCGTGAACGCTTGCAATAGATAAGCGTGGTAGAATAGGGGGCGGTGGTATCATGCATCGCTATATTCGTTTCCGCCAATTATACCAGCGATTTCTTGCAAAACCGCTGACAGATCGGGGAGCGTTCCCTGCTGGGGACTATCCCTCCCGCATAAAATACAAATCAGGCGGGGGAGGATTTTGGCAGTTTCAAGGCAAATTCTGTAATCGTTCAGTTCCCCCACCTGCCCTCCCCCCAGCGGGGGGAGGGATTGGCAGGGGGGACTCGCCCGCATCGGGGCAAGCGAGACGCTTGCGTACCCAGGAATCAGGGATTGCCCAAATACCGTGAACGATTACATACGTTATGCAGTCCATAGTAGCACAGGGCAGCAACCGGGGCAAGATATAGACATATCGAAGCGATACCGTTATCAGAAGCCAGATTGAGTACAAAGAGACGACACTATCTATGAAAATCTCCATGCTCAGGGTTCTCCCGGCCCTATCCCTCCCGACCCTGCTGCTCTATACCCTTGTCCTTGTCGTTGTCGCCTATCAGCAGGTCGGCCCGATGAACGTGACCGTGGGCCCGCGGGACCTGCGCTTCATCCACGACACCCACGAGCGGGAGCCGCTGGAGAATACCGGGCGGTTGATGCGCTGGAGCACGGCCCGCTCGCGGCTCGATTTGCCGCTTGCCGCGGCGCATACTCCGCTGGTACTCAGCCTCAATATGATGAACCACTACCCGCGCCAGCTTGCCGATTACCCCGTGGTTACGGCAAGCGTTGGCGAGCAGTTTCGGCTGACGTTTATTCCCGAACGTGAGAGCCGCTTCTATCGGTTGCTGCTGCCCCCGCAGGACCGCGCCTGGTGGGGGCTGTCTGTCATGTTGGAGAGCACCACGGTGCGCCCCCCCACCGACCGCCGCGACCTGGGGTTTGTGCTGGTCGAGGCGGGACTGAGTGCAACAGACGGGTTTCCCGTGTTCCCCCCCCAATGGCAAATTGCCCGATTCCTGCACCCCGGTGGTCTCCCGCTGCTGCCCCCCTGGTGGCAACTTGCCGCCTTCTTGCTTGGCAGCACCGCAACCTATGGCTTTTTTCGGGGGATAGGTGGGGCCCGCTGGCTGGCGTGGCTCTTTGCTGCCGCGCTGGTTGCTGTGGTTGCCTGGTTCCTGGTTGAGCGTCCAATGGAGATAGCCCCCTACACCATGCGATTGGCGGTCCTCTGCGGTCTGGGGGGGGGGCTTGGCCTGGCAACGCTGCGGTTGTGCGAACGCCACACCACCACCTCATGGCTCCCCTTCCTCAAATTGCTCATCCTGATGGGCATTGCCTACTGGCTGATGCCTGTTTACCAGCTTGTGATGACCGCCGACGGCGTGCGCTACGTTGCCCCCTACCCCCCCACGCTCTGGATTGCGGGGGGAGGTGCAGCCCTGATTGCTGTTGGCCTCACCTTCCTGGCCGATAGCGGGCGGCTCCACCAGTGGCAGCGGCTCGTTGTCGTGGTGCTTGCGCTGGCGGCCCTGGCCCGCCTCTTCATCATGCTAGAGTTTGTGATGGACAATAGCGGGGTTGCAGTGCTGACGCTTGGACTGGGCTTGCTCTGGGTGGCGGCAAGCTACCGTCTCCCCCTCTGGGCCATCCCCATAACTGGCCTGCTCATGGTTGCCGTGGTTTTCCTGCTGGCCAGCCAGTTTGACCCCTGGCAGGGGCGGGGCGGGCCCGATTTCTGGATACTCTTCAAGGGAGCACGAAACTGGTTCCGCGGCGGCTCGCTCTACGACCTGAAAGCTGTTCACGAAAACCACTTCGGCCACGTCTTCAAGGTTCCGCCCTTCTACGGCATGCTCTTTCTCCCCTTTGTGCAGCAAGACGGGCTGACGATCCTCTTCTGGCACCGCATCATCAATATGCTGCTGCTCTCTGTCATTCTGCTCATTCTGCTGCGAAGTTTTGCAATTCGTCTGGTTTCCCCGATGGGAGCCGCGCTGCTCCTGGTATTCGCTATGCGTGCTGTCGCGGACACGGTCGCATTCGGACAAATTGACATCCTCTTGCTGCTGCTGCTGACGCTGGCCCTGGTCGCCTCGCGGCGCGGCTTCGACGGACTGGCGGGGGCGGCCATTGCGCTTGGCACCCTTTTCAAACTCTACCCCGTTCTGCTGCTGGCGTTCTTCCTGGTCAAACGACAATGGCGGGCCTTTGTCGGCTTTGCTGTTGCCATGCTCGTGTGCAATGGCGTGGCCCTGCTCGTGATGGGGTGGGAGATGCACCGCGTCTACCTGTTCGAGGTCATTCCCAACATTGGCGGGGGCACCTCGTGGGTCGAAAACCAGACCCTCAACGGCTTCCTGAGCCGCATTTTTGCCCCCGACATCACCTCAACCATCTATGAGCATCCCGTTGTCACAATGGCAACGTATATCGGCTTTGGCGTGGCGGTTGTCGCGGCAATGCTGCTCTCGCTGCGGCGGGCGGAGCGCACCAGTGCCCGCTACGCCATCCAGTTCGCGCTCTATGTTGTGCTGATGGTGCTTGTGGTGCCTGCGGCCTGGATGCACTATCAGACAATCCTCATTCTGCCCTTTGTGACGGTGCTGCTCTCTGC
>DAOTUE010000206.1:0-34764 GCA_034436975.1 Chloroflexaceae bacterium | reverse complement strand
TGTACAAGCGAACATTATTCGCAATCGCTATACGGTTCTACGGAGCCGTGGGGAGCTGTCAACCTCCCCTGAAGCCCTGCCTTCGGGCGAGGGCAAGCCACCTGCTTCAGCAGGTGGTTGTTGACTGCTCCTCTGTTCCTCATTGCTTGAGGATAGATTTCCCCCCGATCCTATCACACCCCGCCGGCAAGGGCAAGCCAACATCCGGTTGAAAATACCCGTTATAATAGGAGCAGGAAACAAAAAGAAACCGAGAGAGAGAAAGGATAGGAACCATGCAAACTCGACAACTTGGAACCAGCGACCTCCACATTACCCCGATAGGCCTGGGGACCTGGGCCATCGGTGGCTCCGGCTGGGCCTTTGCCTGGGGCAAGCAGGACGACCAGGAATCGCTTGCCGCCATCAACCAGGCCCTCGATATGGGCATCAACTGGATTGACACCGCGCCCATCTACGGGCTAGGACATTCTGAAGAGATTGTCGCCCAGGCCGTCCACGGACGCTCCGAAAAACCCTACATCTTCACCAAATGCGGACTTCTCTGGGACAACAAGGGGATGCCCATTGGCAGCCTGAAACGGGAGACCATTCGACAAGAGGTAGAAGACAGCTTGCGGCGGTTGCGGGTAGATGTCATTGACCTCTACCAGATTCACTGGCCAAACCCGGACCCCGACGTTGAGGAGGGGTGGACCACGCTGGCCGAACTCAAAGAGGATGGCAAGGTCCGCAACATTGGCGTATCAAACTTCAATGCGGAACAGCTTCGCCGTGCTCAAGCCATTGCACCGATTACCTCGCTCCAGCCGCCCTACTCGCTGCTCAACCGCGGTATCGAAGAAGAGATTATCGGCTATTGCGAAGCAAATTCCATCGGCATTATCGCCTACTCTCCGATGGGGCTGGGCCTCCTGACCGGCGCAATGACCCGCGAGCGTATCGCCAACTTCCCGCCCGACGACCACCGCCGCAACCGCACCGAGTTTCAGGAGCCGCAGCTCTCGCGCAATCTCAAACTGGTTGAGCTGTTGCAAGACATCGGGGAGCGACACGGTCGCCCACCCACCGAGGTTGCCATCGCGTGGGTGTTGCGCCTCCGCCCGATTACCGGCGCAATTGTCGGGGCGCGCCGCCCTGCACAGGTAGATGGGTTTATCGGAGCGGGCACATTTCGCCTGAGCGAGGATGAAATTGGCGAGATTGAGGAATTTATCCAGAAAAATCCATAGTTTTGTGGGGATGCGACCATCTTCGGACAAGTTGTTTCACCACAAAGACACAGAGAACACAACGAGAAGGGATCTCCCGCTGTGCTCTTTGTTTCTTTGTGGTGCGCTCAAATTTGTGCTGGTGCTGGTGCTGGTCCTCGCGGTGGTCGGGGTGGGGGCCGCTCCCTCTGCACAGGCCTATGCTTCCATCCCGTTTCTTGTTCCGTCGCGTTATTTCCCGCAGACCGGGCACAACGTCGGAGGGAACGTTCTCGCCTTCTTTGAGGAAAAGGGGGGAGAGCAGATTTTTGGTCTCCCGATAACCGAACCGTTTGAGGAGGGGGGGGTTGTGCAGCAGTGTTTTGAGCGGGCCTGTCTCAAAATCTCCCCCCACCCCACGGAGCGCGTTGAGATAGCCGACCTGGGAACGCAGCTTACGCGGGACTATAGCGGCAATCCGGCCTTTGCCCCCCACCCCCCCGCCCCCCGTGCAATCAGTACCTTCTTTCCGGCAACAGAGCACAACCTGAGCTATCAGTTTCGCCCCTTCTGGGAGAAGCATGGCGGGCACCCGATTTTTGGCTTCCCCATCAGCGAAGCATTCATTGAGCAGGACGAGACCGGCGCGGCCCGCACAGTACAATACTTCGAGCGGGCACGGCTAGAGTATCGTCTGGCCCGCCCCGGCACCCCCGCCAGCGTCCAGGTGGGGACACTTGGGCACGACTATGTCCGCTCAATCAATCTCCCTGCCAGTCTGAAGATGTCTGCCCGGCCCATCATTGTCCTGGGGGCTGCCTCTATGCACTTTGGCTCATCGTCGGGCTATATGCGCAATATCCGTCTGGCCGCCCGACAGTTCGATGGGTTGCGAGTGATGCCAGGGGATGAAGTCTCGTTTCTCAACATTGTCGGAGAACTTTCCACCGAAACTGGCTACGTCGAGGGGGCCGGCATTGTCAATGGCTCTATCGGGCAGGTTATCGCGGGGGGCATCTGCCATCTTTCCACGGCCCTTTTCCGTGCGGTGTTTGAGGCCGGGTTGGATGTGCTCGAACGCCACCCCCACTCACTGGCCCTGGCCGATTTTAGCACCCCGCCCGGCCTCGACTCGGCGGTTTATACCCCCAGTGGGCGCGGCTACCGCAGCAGTGGCGATGTTGATCTGCGCTGGCGCAATGATACTACCGACCTCGTGCTGATTACCACGGAGATTATCAGCGATAGTATACTCACAGTTTCGCTCTGGGGATATGAGAACGAGCGTACCGTGCATATCAACAAGCCAATCATCCGCTCGTCGCCCGTGCCGGCCCCCGTCTGGCGACACGATGCCCGCCTGCCCCCCTGCACGGTACGGCTCGTGGCACGGAGCATGCCTTCGATGAATGTCACAATTGAACGCATTGTGAAAGCTGCCGATGAGACCGTGATCCACGAGGACCGCCTGGTCTCATCCTATGGGGGGGTGCGGGGTATCTACCTCTATGGCGATGGTGTTATTCCCATCCCTGGAAGCGAGGGCGACCTGGCATCGGTTGCCAGCGACATATGCCAGACAGCTCGCCAGCACCAGGGAGCCACTCCCCCGGAGCTTGCACCTGCTCAGGAATAGACTGTTTCATCTCCACTCCCCACCACTTCGAGGAAGAGTTGTTCGAGTGAGGTGCGGCGGGGAATGAGGCCATAGAGCCGCGCTCCGCTTGCCATCACCTGCTCGGCCACCACGGGGAGTAGCGATTCGTCGGGCAGCGGCAACTCAAGCGTTGCGGGGGAGAGAGGAGAGCTAACGACTGGCTCTGCCCCGGCCAGGCGGGCCAGGGCCGCGGGCAGGTCGGGGGGAAGAGCGTCCACGCGCACCTCGACAACCAGGCGCGTCGCGTGGAACTCATCCAGTCCGATAGTGTGCAAAACCCGCCCCGCTTTGATGAAGGAGACGCGGTTGCAGGTGGCTTCCACTTCGCCGAGCAGGTGCGAATTGAGAAAAACGGTGGTGCCCTGCTCTTTAAGTTCATGGATAATCTGCCGCACGAGCATACGCCCGAAGGGATCGAGGGCCGAGGTTGGCTCGTCGAGAATGACCAGATCCGGGTCGTTTATGAGGGCTTGCGCCAGGCCGATACGCTGGAGCATCCCTTTTGAAAAGTCGGTGAGTGGGCGGTTGGCATAGTCGCTCAACCGTACCCGGTCGAGCAGTTCGGGGATACGACGGCGGCGGGTTTCGCGTTCCATCCCATAGAGCCGCCCGTGCAGGTCGAGCAATTCGCGGGCCCGCAACCATTCGGGAAAACGGAAATGTTCGGGCAAAAACCCGATGCGGACCATCGCCCCGCGGTGGCCAGGCGGGTATCCAAGCACACGGGCACTTCCCCCCGTCGGCGCAATCAACCCCAGGAGCATCTTGACCGAAGTGCTCTTGCCCGCGCCGTTGGGGCCAAGAAACCCGAACACCTCACCCCTGGGCACCTGGAGCGTCAGATCGTCTACTGCTGCCTTGCCTCCATAGAATTTCTGGAGTCCGTTCGTCTCTACAACGAAATTGTCCTGTTTGTTTTGTTCCATATGAGCGAGAAAGCAATCTCAACCTGTTCTGCCCTCTCCCCCTTGCCCCTCTCCTGCTGGGAGAGGGGGGGGGGCGCACACGGCGGGGGGGAGGGCGTAGCCAATCAACCGAACACAGGATCACTCATCACCTGTCACCTACCACCTATCACCTGCCATCAGCGAACTGACTGAGCCACCTCAATCAACTGCTGGTTGCGTATTGTTCCTTCTCCCACAAGAACATAGATACGGTCGGCATTGTGCCAGTAGAGCACCTTGTGGGATTGGGTATCGTCATCGTTGTTATCATTGCTCTGGTGGTACCGGGCACCCGGCCCATGTCCGGGGCCGTGCCGGTGCTCATCCTCACTCCACTCGCCATCAATGAGCAAGCCCTGGTTGTCGCCAACAGTCACCTGGCTTATCTCGCCAATATCTGGCGGGATGGGGAAAATAAGCGTGCTGCGCCAGTCTATCTCCCGGCTGAGTGCTTCTGCCTGTGCTGGCTCCATGCCAAGCAACCGCAGGACGGCCTTGCCAAGAATGGCCAGATCCACCCCTTCGGGCAGGGAGACATCGGGACCGGGTGACTGGTAGAGCGAGAGATCGTAGGATTCTCCCTCATAGCGTATCAAGACCGAGGCAGACATCCTGGTTACAATCGGCTGCTCTCCGAGCGCGTCGGGCAGGTCTACATCGTTTACCCCGACCAGTGCAAGCAGCTCGCGGGAAGCCTCAACGTTGACCTGAAACTGAGCGGTCTGTGGTTCATTAACCATAATTTCCACTACGGTTGACGGTTCGGGGAAGTCAGACGGTTCGTGAACCGCGTAGCCCGCCAGCGAGGCCGCTTCCGCGGTTGTGGCGACCGTCTGGGGCTCGCCGGGTTCTTCGAGCATCTCCGGCTCCCCCACAAAGAGCGTTTGCTCGTCAAAATCAAGGTTTTGTAGCTGTTCCATCCGTTCGGGACTGATTGAGACAAACATCACCTTTTGTACACGGAATACCTGCAAAAGCTGGTTTGCCGCGGCCCGCACCGGAGGGAGGGCCAGCAGCAGAGCAATGGCGCAGAGCGCGACTACGCCGGCCAGCAACCGGTAGCGGTTTGTCCATACGTGTTTCCAGGAAGACATGGTTTTCCTCCATTGAGTTATCAAATGAGTTATCAAAATCATCAAATATCGGGTAACGGGAGAATGGCTGGATGCAGCAGCAGACGGGGCCGCTCCGCGCTCTTCGGCTGTCTGGTAGACTCGCTGGAGCACAGCCCGCGGGTCGGAGTGTGGCTCCGGCGGCGCGAGCAACGTCTCTACCTGTTCGGCGTGGACACGGAGTTCGGCTAACCGCTCCTGGCAGGAGAAACAGGTTGCAAGGTGGGCCGCGAGTGTCTCGTGCTCCGGGCCGCTCAGTTCGTCGTCCAGGCAGGCCCGCAGGGTCCCCTCGTGATAACATCGTTTTGTGGGTCTTGCATACTTCATAGGATACCCTCCTCACAACAGACAATCGTTTCTTTTCCTGCTGCAACAAACGCACGCTCGGCACGGGCAAGCAGCGTTCCGACCGACCCCGGCGCAACTCCCAGGATCGCCGCAATTTCGGCATAGGAGCAACCGGCATAGCGCAACAGGAGCAACTTGCTCTGACGTTCGGGTAGCCGCGCCAGAATGGCCCGTGCCTGCGCCCGTTCTTCGTTCCGTGCTGCGTTGTCGTAGGGGGCATCTGTTGCTGCGGAAAGAAGCCTGGCCCCATTCCCGGTCGTTGCCCCATTTACCCCGTTTGCCGGTGCAAGTCGTTCGTTTCGCTCAAGCCGCTCACGCTCGCGGCGTTTGCCCCGAAGCATATTGTAGCCGCGGTTGAGCGCAACGCGACAGAGCCACGTTGCCAGCCGGTCGCCCGTGTTCGGGGCGGGTGGGCGATGATAGAGCGTGAAAAACGTTTCCTGTACCAGGTCCTCCGCCTCCTCGTGGGAGCCAGTCAGATGATAGCTCACGCGATAGACGCGCTGGTAGTGGCGAAGGAAGAGTGCATCGAAGGCAGTATGGTCGCCCCCGCGTGCCTGTTCAAGCAAGATGG
The DNA here is from genome assembly GCA_034436975.1 of Chloroflexaceae bacterium. Lineage (GTDB taxonomy): Bacteria > Chloroflexota > Chloroflexia > Chloroflexales > Chloroflexaceae > JAAUSY01. The sequence continues at coordinate 28,936 of DAOTUE010000206.1, read as the reverse complement.
CATCTGGTTCGTTCACAAATACCCCTTCCCTACTCCTTTGCCGCGTTGCTGCACCTGTTCCACCATTCTACTGGAGAAACACCGCGGACCGGCCCGATGTGACAGGGGGAGTCGTTCGTTCGCTCCGCCTGTTCTCACCTTTCCTACTCCCATCGTACCACGATTCAGCAGTCCGTGTCTGTTCAGAAATATAGGTGTCGCTCCGGGGGGCGCGTCCATCCGGCCCGTCCCACTGCAAGACACTCCCTGGTGGGAACGGAGAAGGCATGAAATTGCGACTTGACACCGGCCCTGTTTCCGTTATGATTGCTCTGAGGCAATGTTGCCAGCTTTGCCACAACAGATGGTGGTCAGTAATTAAGGGCGCGGGGCTATGAGACCTTGAATATGAGGAAGCCCTGAATATGAGGAGGAAGCGATGGAAACAAAATCGTCACGGAAATTTCTGTTTCCGGGGGTGGGTGTTGTCGTGTTGCTGGCTTTTGTGCTGGGTATCGTCGCGTGGATAGTTCAGACATCCGCTGTTCCCCCCACCGCAACAGAGACGACGGTAGCAACAGAAACAGCAGGAGACCAATCGGAGGCGGATGCATCAGCAGCTATCCAGCAAGATTTTCTGGAGGCGGTCAGCGATGCCGCTATTGCCGAACCGGACGAAGTGTCCGACGATCTCATGGCTATTGTTGCCGATAATCCTGATCTCATCTGGGATGGGCAACCGGGCACGTCCGATGTGCTTGTTGCTACCTGGACATCCTGGGATGGCTATGATACGATGGTGGGGAAACCAATGACCCTGACCCGCGAAATCTGGGTAACGGTCGCGCCCCAGGTACAAACCTTTTGCCGCGATTATCTTTCCACGCAATCCGTACAGGCCAATCAAGACGATCATGTTGATCTGACCTTGCGGCTAGAACAGCTTCTTGGGCTTCCCCCAGACAATGGCAAGACAAAGTTTGTTGAGATGTGGGTTGGCCCCGCTGATCTCTTCCGTCCCTCACCCGATCCTGAGATTACCGACAGCAAAGCTGAACTGGACTTCCCCACCTCGTCTGCCTCGGCGGGAGATGACGATGCAGCCTACCGCACCTGGTTTAACGAGCTGAAAAGCCAGTCCTATGGCGAAGGGGGCTATCCCTGGACACGGTTGGGATACACCTACGACTGGGGCAACCCCGACACGGAAGTTGGGCTGAGCGAGTTTGTCATTGAAACAGGCGCACAGGTCACGGTCAATACAGTGTCTGCTACAGAAGCATACTGCCGGTAGTCACAAACAAACAGAAAAACGAACAGAAACGAGGAAAACCCGATGGACAACATCCACTTTCATTTTCTCTCCAGCAACAAATACTGTGCTTTTGGGCATCAGGGATGCAACAAAACCGCACTGAACATCTACGAAACCGAAGATGCCATTATCATTATGGCGGAGATTTCGGCGGCAAATCTCGAAGCCATGCATATCGAAGTAAACCCCGACCTTGTGCTCATTCGGGGCGAGCGGCAAATTGGTATGCCCGCCGGGGTGCGCCGCATCCACCGGATGGAGATTGACGCGGGCCCCTTTGAAATCAGTGTACCGCTCAATATGCCTATTGACCCCTCTCGGACAACCTCGCGCTACCATGATGGCTTGCTGCAAATTGCCCTCCCCATCCTCAAAAAGCCATCGCACCGCATTTCTGTAAATGTCCGGGAGGAACAGAACGTATGACCACAGACAATAGGGACAATAGAGACGATACGACACTTCGAGAAACAGATACCAAACACATTGGGGAATACCAGGAGCCGCGGGAGGCTGGCGCGCTCCCGGCCAAGCACAACAAGGACAACTCCCCTTCGCCCATGCTCCCCCTTCTCCCATTGAGCAACATCGTCATCTTTCCAGGGATGATCATGTCGCTGGTTATTTCCGGCGAATCCTGGACACGGTTGATTGATGATGCCGCGCTGGCCGACAAGCGGCTCACGATTTTCTGGCGTAGCGAGCCAACCGAAACGTTTGACCCCGCAACGCTAGGGCGAATCGGTACGCTGGCGGCGATTAGCCAGATGCTCCGCCTGACCGATGGCAATATCCAGGTGATGCTCCAGGGTCTCCAGCGGGTTGAAATTGAGCAGATTGTAAAAACCGCCCCCTACCCGGTGGCGCGGGTGCGGGCCGTGGAAGAGTTGCCCATAGCCGACCCGTTGCGCGTTGAGGGGCTACGCCGTCGGGTGCTGGAAATTTTTGAAGACGTGGTCCAGAAAAGCCAGACGCTTCCCGATGAGCTATCCACCGCTGCCGCCAACGCGCCCACGGCGGGCATTCTGTCCGACCTGATAGCGGCCAACCTCGTGCTCAGCCCGGAGCAGCAACAGTCGGTCCGCGACCTGCTCAATGTGGAAGAACGGCTCATGCGTGTGCTCAGCTTTGTCGAGCGCGAACGCGAAATACTTGAAATCGGGCAGAAGGCCCAGGAAGAGATGTCGAAGGGCCAGCGTGAGTATGTCCTACGGCAGCAGCTAGAGGCCATCAAACGTGAACTGGGCGAAACCGACGATCATGGGGCGGAGATTGCCGAACTCTACCGCCAGCTCGAAGAGGCCCACTTGCCCGATGAGCCACGCAAAGAAGCCGAACGCGAACTGAAACGGCTCTCGCGCCTGCCGCCGAGCGCAGCGGAGTACAACGTTGCCCGCACCTACCTCGACTGGCTGCTTGAACTCCCCTGGAACAAGAGCACCCCAGACCAGTTTGACCTGGACCAGGCCAGCGAGGTGCTCGACACCGACCACTACGACCTGGAGAAGATCAAAGAGCGTATCCTGGAATATCTGGCCGTCCGCAAGCTGCAACAAAAGGAGCAAGGAGAGGACCGGCTGCGCGGGCCCATCCTCTGCTTTGTGGGGCCGCCGGGCGTGGGCAAAACGAGCCTGGGGCAATCCATCGCCCGGGCCCTGGGGCGCGAATTTATGCGGGTTGCGCTTGGCGGAGTGCGTGATGAATCCGAGATCCGCGGCTTCCGCCGAACCTACATCGGGGCCCTGCCGGGCCGCATCATCCAGGGCATCAACCGCGCCGGCTCCAACAACCCTGTTCTGATGCTTGATGAGGTAGACAAGCTGTCTAGCGGCTTGCAGGGCGACCCCTCCGCCGCTCTGCTCGAATTGCTCGACCCGGAGCAAAACCGCAATTTTGTAGACCGCTATCTCGACATTGCCTTCGACCTGAGCCGCGTCCTCTTCATCTGCACAGCCAACCGCAGCGATACCATTCCCCCCCCGCTCCTGGACCGCATGGAGATGCTTGAGCTAACAGGCTACACCGAGCGGGAAAAGGTTGAAATCAGCAAGCGGTATCTGGTGCCGCGGCAGCGCAGCGAACAGGGATTGAGCGAAAAGGGCCCCGCTATTGGCGAACAAACCTTGAGCACCGTCATCCACGATTATACCCGCGAGGCTGGCGTGCGAAACCTGGAGCGGCAAATCGGCGCACTCTACCGCAAAATGGCGACCCGCCTGGCGCGGGGACAGGAGATCCCCGAAGAAATTTCGCCGGACATGCTGGAAGCGTTGCTCGGGGTGCCCCGCTTCCGCAAGGAATCGCTGCTTGAAAAGGATGAAGTCGGCGTTGTCACGGGCCTGGCCTGGACCCCCGTGGGGGGCGATGTGCTGTTTGTCGAGGTCAGCGCAGTGCCGGGCAGCGGCAATCTCACGCTCACGGGGCACCTGGGCGACGTGATGCGCGAATCGGCCCGCGCTGCCATGACCTACGCCCGCTCTCGTGCCGATGCGCTTGGCATTCCCGCCGACTTCTCGCGCAACCACGATGTGCATGTGCATGTGCCCGCCGGTGCAGTGCCCAAAGATGGCCCCTCGGCCGGCATTACCATTGCCAGTGGACTCGTCTCCGCCATTACGAAGCGTCCAGCCAACAAGCACGTTGCCATGACCGGCGAAATCAGCCTGCATGGGAGAGTGCTCCCGATTGGCGGCATCAAAGAGAAGCTGCTGGCCGCGCAGCGCATGGGCGTTCACACCGTGTTGCTGCCCCAGGAGAACGCTCCCGATGTGCGCGAGATACCCGCGGAGGCCCGCGAGAACCTGGAGATCATCCTGGTCAGCCATATGGACGAGGTGTTGCCGCGGGTGCTGCACCCGAACGGGGAGAGCCAGGGTTCGCCCGAATAGGGAGTCTCTGGCACGCTGGCAGCAAACAGGACGAAGGTACTACACCCATACGGAAATTGCCCCTTGTGCCGGGGGGGGAAAATATCGTATAATGGCCAAAAGGCGCATTGTCGAACGCATGCAAGCCCATCGCCTTTTGGCATGGGAAGCCCATGCGACATGGTTAAGTTAAGGAGGTTGTTATGCAGCTTTTGCGATGGTTGCTGAGTATCAATGCGCTCTCAAGCCACTCCCAGAATAACCTGGAGGTGCTCCGCGTCCGGCTGGCCTACTGGATCGCCAGTGCGATAACGTTTTTGCTGGTCTTGATGCTTATGCTCTTGCCGCTCCTGGATCTGCTCGAAACCTATGTCCTGCATCTTGTTCTTGTTGTCGCATCGTTGAGCATCTTTTTCCTGCTCCGAAACCTCTTTGCCTCTCTGCCATTCCAGGCTCAGCCTGCGCCGGATGTTGAAGTTGCGCCGGCCCTTGCGCCCGCCGCGGTGCCCGTTGCGGCCACGGCAACGGTCCCATTGGCCGAAGGCCAGCTCAAGGAACCGGTAAAAGATATTCCCGCGATACATTTTCGAGAGGCCCCCGCCCTCAAAGAGCGCGAAAAAGAAATCGCCACCAGTCGCCAGGTGACAACCGCACCGGTTGAAGCTCCCTTCAAGGCGGAGGACAAACGTCTTCCTGTCGTCACCCCACAATCAGCAGTGGTGTTCAAAGAAGCCTTCAAGACCGTCCCCCATCCGGAATCGTCCGTCTCAATGTTCAAGCAGTGGGTCAAGGTGATGCCCCAGGCCGAAGCAACATTGGCCCGCTCCTGGGACGACCTGCGGCGAGCAGGGGGCGCGTTTACCGAACTGGTTGAACGATTGGCGAACTCATCCCCGACCCCGGCTCTTGCTCCTGCGGTTGTTCGCACGCCGGGTGAACGGAAGAAATAGCGCAATGCGTACTCAGGCTCCTTTCTGTGTTGCCCCATTCCTCCACCGGGAGTGGGGTAATATACGTGTCAACTTCCGACTTCCGCGTGCTCTTTGACAATTATTCTCAACCATGCTATCCTACACAAGTTCGAGGGCCTATATGTAGCGTCTCACATAAGACAAAGACACTATATATAGTATATATGCACCATTTTCCCTCACTAGATTTCGACTTCACGGGATCAACAACACTACCGTTTCTACCAGATCGGTAAGAGGGCGTAGGAACCAGGTTTCCCAACAGGGCAATGGTTCTATGCGTGGTAGCGGATTCTTTTTTTCAGGGGGTATACTACTCCCGATAGTATTTACACTTTGTGGGAGAGCATTCTATGACACAAACAAACACCCGATTGGCAAGAGAAACCGAGCGAGAATGTCTGATAAGCGAGTATTTCGATGTCAACCGTGCCGGTATCGCGGTGCCAGAAACGATTGTCAAGCGAGATGGGCGCATTGTTTCTTTTGACATCGGACGGATCGAGCGGGCTATGGAACGTTGCTTTGGCAACCTGGGGCAAGCATCGCAAACCCCCATTCCCGAACTGGCCCGGCGCGTTGTCAATATCCTGGCAGCAAAAGCCAATGGCTCACTCCCCACGGTTGAGGGGGTCCAGGACATTGTCGAGATGGTGCTGCAAGCAGCCGGCGAATTCGACGCGGCCAAGCACTATATTCTCTATCGCGCCGAACACGCCCGCAAGCGTGATGAGCGGCCCATCCCTGACGAGGTGCGCCGGGCCTTTGCCGAATCAGACCAGTTTTTCCCCACGCCGCTTCAGAAGTTTCAGTTTTTCGATAAATACTCGCGGTTCAACTACGAACTGGGGCGGCGAGAGACATGGGTCGAGACGGGAGATCGGACGATGGCCTTTCTCCACGAACTGGCCGGCTCCCGCCTGCCCGCCGAAACCTACGAGCGTGTTCGTCAGGCAATCCTCCATATGCGGGCCATGCCTTCGATGCGCCTCCTGGCAATGGCCGGGGCGGCGGCGCGGCGCAGCAACATTACCCTCTACAACTGCTCATATCAACCCGTCGAGAGCATTGATTCATTTGTCGAAGCCCTCATCATTTCGATGAGCGGGTGTGGCGTGGGCTTTTCTGTTGAGAGCCGCTATGTCGAGAACTTCCCGCGGGTCAAGCGGCAGACCGGCAGCGAGCGACCGGTGTTTGTGGTGCCGGACTCGGCGGAGGGGTGGGCCGAAGCCTTGCGGCTTGGGCTGGAAACCTGGTTTGAGGGCGGGGATATGCGCTTCGACCTTTCGCTGTTGCGCCCGGCCGGTTCCCCGTTGCGGACAAAAGGCGGACGGGCCTCGGGCCCCGAACCGTTGCGGCTCATGCTGCGGTTTGTTCGCTCGCGCATTCTTGCCCGCCAGGGCAGCTTCATTCGCCCGATAGATGCCCACGATATGATGTGCGCGGTGGGCAATGCGGCGGTGAGCGGCGGTGTGCGAAGAACGGCTATGATCAGCCTCTTTGACCACGACGACAGCGAGATGTTGCAATGCAAGAATGGCGAATTTGACCACGAAAACAGCCAGCGATGGAACGCGAACAATTCCGCTGTCTGGCCCGAGGGGGGGCTGACGCAAATCGAGTTTATCAAGAAGTTTGTCGAGATGGTCGAGTCGGGGCGGGGGGAGCCGGGCATCTTCAACCGCGAAGCAGCAATAGCGATGCGCCCCGCACGGCGCGAGGTGGCCGAGTTTGGCACCAACCCGTGTGGCGAAATTATCCTCCGCCCCCACCAGTTTTGCAACCTCTCCTCAGCCATTGCGCGGGCAGACGACACCTTCGAGACCCTGCGTGACAAAGTTGAAGTGGCTACGATTATCGGGAGTATCCAATCAATGGCAACCCACTTTCCCGGCCTGCGCCCCATCTGGAAGCACAATTGTGATGAAGAGCGGTTGCTCGGCGTGGATATTACGGGCCAGATGGATAGCCCGATTTCTCAGGATGCCGAGGTAAAAGCGCGGCTGAAACAGATTGCCATTGAGACAAACCGGCAGACAGCCGTAGCTCTGGGCATCAACCCCGCCGCTTCCGTGACCTGCGTCAAGCCAAGCGGAAACTCTTCGCAAATGGTAGATTGTGCGTCGGGGTTGCACGCCCGTTGGGCCCCCTACTACATTCGCAATGTCCGTGTTGCCACCTACTCCCCCATCTTCAAAGTGCTGCGTGATGCGGGGGTGCCGATGGACCCGGAGAATGGGCAGACCCCCGAAGATGCCAATACCTGGGTGGTCCATTTTCCCGTCAAGGCCGCCGACGGAGCAATAACGCGCAACGATCGCACCGCTATTGAGCAGTGTGAATACTGGTTGCAGAACAAGATTCACTGGACGGAACACAATCCCAGTGTCACCATTACCTACCGCCCCGATGAAGTGATTGACCTGATGAAGTGGGTCTGGGAGCACTGCGACAAACTTGGTGGCATTACCTTTTTGCCCTCGTTCGACGCACACTACGCCCAGATGCCCTACGAAGAAATAGATAGAGAAAAGTATGAGCGTCTGATGGCCGCGTTTCCGCCCATTGATTTCTCAAAGATCTATCGTTACGAGGAAAAAGACCTGACAAACCTGGCCCAGGAGATGGCCTGTTTTTCGGGAACATGCGAGATTGATACGCTGTAGGGGAGCATACCATCTTCGGATAAACACAGAACCTATCTGTCTCGCTCCCCCCTGCCCTCTCTCAGGAGAGGGGTCTGGGGGGAGGGATTTTGCAGCATCAGAACGCTGTACAGACTGACCTGCCGTTGAAAGTCCTTCCAATCCCTCCCCACCGGGGGAGTCCAGGTGGGGGGCTGAACGATCACTTTTCGTCTACACCAGAACTCGCCCTTCCCCCAGAAGGTGCTCCAATTGCTGGAGCAGGTCGGGCGAAATGCTGATCCCGTAGTTGGGGCGCAACACCGCGGTGCCATGTCCGTTGGGCACATAGATGAGCACTTCGTCGCTTCCGCCACGGGCCCGCAACACATCATCTACCCGCTGCATCTGGCGCACCATCGCATCTTCGTCGCGGCTCCGCACCAACCGAAGGCGGAGAGATCGTTTCTGTGTTTCGGTCTGGGCCTCAGAGGGAGGCTGACTGGCGGCATATGGCGTGCGTTGCTCGCTGATAGTTCCCGCGCTCGCACCGTTGCTGCCGTTGCTTGCGCTGTTTGTCCTGTTGTTGTGGCCATTGCTTGCGCCATTGCTACCGTTGCTTGCGCCGTTGCTGCCGTTGCTCGAAACGTTGACCCGCGTGCGGTGTCGAAAGTAGCCGCCAGTATCGCCGGGCGGTGTCGTGTTTTTCATTGCGTGCTCTCCCTGCTCCCTTCTTTCCTGATATTCCCTTCCTGTTGATTGATGCGGACCAGAGCCAGATTGTTCCTGTGATACGGGGCCCGTTGGCTCAGCCGATGCGGGCGTGTGCTGGCCATTCGCTGGCGCAAGCGGTGTGGGGCTATCCACCGCTCCCCGTTCGGTCCCCATCACCTCCGCCTCACCATCGGACCCTTCATCCTGACCATCGCCCATTGCCTCAATATCCATTTCTGGCTGCAGAGAAAGCGAATCGCCCGGCTGCGTCCTCAGTGGCTCAACCGGCAAACACTCCCCGATAATCAACTGGGTGTCACCGCGGCGGTTGTCAATTTTTGCAACCACCCGCACCACCGCATCATCATACAACTGGTCTGCATATTTCTCCAGCACATCGGGGAACGCCACAATGTCAATCGTGCTGTAGAGATCTCCCAATGTTGCAACAAGCATCGGCTTCCCTTTTTTTGTCGTGATGCGCCGAACGCCGCTCACCATGCCGATAAACGTAGCAGTTATCCCAACTTTTTCTCCGTTTATGGTGTTCAGGGGGATGGTGCCCGATGTGTCAACCTTCTGCAATTCCTGCGCCACCGGGTGCTCGGAAATGTAGAGACCAAGCATTTCTTTTTCCCATTCCATCGCTTCCTTTTTCCTTTCGGGGGTTTCTGGAAGATCGGGCAGCGGAATGGCCTGGACACTGGCCGATTCCGAGGGCGTGGCGGTAGCGAAGGCATCAAACATACTCGCCTGCCCCACGTCGCGGGCTTCTTGCACCGCGAGGCCGGCGGCTATGGCTTTGTCGAGAATATCCAGTTGTTGGTGGCGGGTGCCGGCGAGGATGTCCATTGCCCCCGATTTGATCAAACTTTCCAGCACGCGGCGGTTCAAGGCGTTGCGGTCTACGCGGGCGCAAAAATCTTCCAGGCTGAGAAATCGTCCCCCTGCCTCGCGGGCCGCGAGAATCAACTCGATGGGGCCCGCACCAACATTTTTGATAGCCGAAAGCCCGAAGCGGATAGCGCGGGTATGCCCTGCGCCCTGTGGCAATGCGCCGTTTTCTCTTGCTGCTATCGCCGGGTGGTCGGGGGCCAGGTCCTCAATGGTAAAGCCGTGGTTGCTGTGGTTGACATCGGGGGGGAGCACCACAACTCCCAGCTGGCCACATTCGGCCACGCTCTTGGCGACTTCTTCTGTATTGCCCGCCGCCGCCGTGAGCACCGCCGCCATATACTCGGTCGGGTAATTCACCTTGAGGTAGGCCGTCTGATAGCTCAACAGTCCATAGAGGGTCGAGTGGGGACGGTTGAATGAGTAGCCAGCGAAGGGCTGAATGAGATCCCACAGCGTATCGGCCTGTTCCTTGCTCAGCCCGTTTTTGAGACACCCTTCCTTGAAGCGTGGTTCTTCTTTTGCCATCAGGTCACGTTTCTTTTTCCCGATGGCTTTGAGCACAATATAGGCTTGCCCAAGCGAGTAGCCGGCTATAGCCTGGAGCAACTGCATAATCTGCTCCTGGTAGACAATCACGCCGTAGGTGTCGGAGAGGATTGGCTCCAGAATGGGGTGGAGGTAGGAAATTTCTTTCGGGTTGTTTTTGTTTCGTATGTAGGTAGGGATCTGTTCGAGGGGGCCGGGGCGGTAGAGCGCGACCATTGCAAAGAGGTCTTCGACCCGCGTGGGCTTGAGTTCTTTCAGATAGCGTGTCATCCCCGCCGACTCAAACTGAAAAACGTTGGTGGTGCCGCCATTGCTCAGAAACTCGAAAGTTCTGGCAACACCGTTGCTCGTGCCGTCGGGGTTTGTGGCTTCGACCCGTGGAATATCGGCCAGTTCAAGCCGCTTGCCTGTCGAACGTTCGATATAGTTCAGGGCTTCGGCCACAACGGAGAGGTTGGTTAGCCCCAGAATGTCCATTTTCAGCAAGCCGACTTTCGTCAGGGTTGGCCCCTCATAGGAGGCCATAAGCGAGGTCTGGTCTCTGGTGGGTTGCAGGGGCACGGTGGCATCGAGCGGGTCGCGGCTCACCACAAGCCCGCAAGCGTGCGTCCCAACGCTCCGCATGCGCCCCTCAATCGTTTGTGCCTTGTCAATGACTTCTTGCAACTTCGTGTCGGTATCATAGATTTGCTTCAGTTCTGGCACCCGCTCAAGGGCCTGGGCAATCGTTGTTCCAACGGGGATAGAGGGAATGAGGCGAGCAACCCGGTCCACCTCGCTGAGGGGGACATCGAGCACGCGGCCCATGTCGCGGATGGCGGCCTTTGCGCCGAGCGTGCCATAGGTGATAATCTGGGCCGTGTTTTCGCGCCCATACTTATTGGCAATGTATTCAATCACTTCGTGGCGGCGGTTGTCGGCAAAGTCGGTATCTATATCGGGCATTTCCAGCCGTTCGGGGCTGAGAAATCGCTCAAACAAGAGTTTGTTTGCCACCGGGTCCACATCGGTAATGCCGAGGCAGTAGAGCACGAGCGAGGCCCCCGCCGACCCGCGGGGGAGGCAGGGAATGTTACGCGAACGGGCAAAGCGAACATAGTCCCAGACAATGAGCATATAATCGGGGAAGCCGGTCTGGTTAATAACGTCCAGTTCATAGGCCAGCCGGGTGACGTATTCTTCGGGGGGGTGGCCATTGAACCGCTCCATCAACCCTTCTTCGCACACCAGACGCAAGTAGGATGCGGCATCGTGCCCTTCGGGGATTGCAAACTCTGGCAACTTGACGCGCCCGAAGTCCAGGTTCAGAGTGCAGCGGTCGGCAATGGCCCGCGTGTTTTCCAGCGGCTCAGTCCCATATTGCTTGAACTGTTCCCACATCTCCTCGCCGCTCATAATGTAGTAGCTATCGTCTCGCTGCGGCTCTTTTGCCTGGAGTTCTCGCAGGGTGGTATTGTAGCCGAGGGCACGGATAAGCTGTTGCGATTCGGCATCCTCGCGCCGGACAAAGTGGGCATCGTTGGTGGCAATCAAGGGGATACCAAGTTCTTTGCCCATGCGGACCAGTTCTTCGTTGAGTTCCTCAAGGATGGGGAGCGTGGGATGGAGCTGAAGCTCCAGGTAGTAGTTGTCGGGGCCCAGCATATCCCGATACCAGGCGGCAATTGCTCTGGCTTTTTCCTTCTGCCCGTTTCGCAGGTGTTCGTTGATTTCGCCGGCCAGACAGGCCGAGGTGACAATCAACCCCTCTTTGTGTTGTGCCAACAAGTCGTGGTCAATCCGCGGTTTATAATAGAACCCGTCGAGATGGGCGCGGGTTGTGAGTTTTACGAGGTTCTGGTAGCCCGCATAGTCTTTTGCCAGGAGGAGCGTATGGTAGGCCTGTTTGCCGCCGGGCGTGCGTTTGTTGGGGGAGCGGTCGGTATGCGAATCCACCGCCATATAGGCCTCAACGCCGATTATCGGCTTGATGCCGGCTTTCTTTGCGGCCTCGTGAAACTCAACGATTCCATACATAACGCCGTGGTCGGTCAGCGCGATGCTATCCATACCGAGGTCGGCGGCCCGCCGGGCAATGGCCCCTGTGGCCGCATACCCATCAAGCAGGCTGTATTCTGAGTGGACATGGAGATGGACAAAGTCTTTCATAAAAAAAGCTGGCTCCTGTATGCTTGACTGGCGGTATTATAGCATGGTGGATTGTTCTCGACTCTCCACAACTCATCCACAGGGTATCAACAAAGACTTTTGCAATGGGGCAAAAGAGGCTTCGATTCTATGTTCTCTTGCGATGATTTCGCAAAAACACGAGAGAATTGTTATAGAGGGTCTCGGTGCCAGGTCATCAAGCTGTCATCAATGTTTCTGTCCATGTGGGGGATTCCTGACGTACAATGATAAGAGAGATACTAGAGTAGATGTTTCAAAATGTGGTATCTTCCTTCCCGACAGAGCAAGAACACCTGGGCGAAATTCTTGCCCTTGCTTGCACTCAAGGGGCATACCTATATCGTCTTATCTTGCAGGGATGGTAAGGATACCCACACAAAAGAGGGTTCAGGGTTCGGGGAGCGCGGGCATTCTGCCCACCCGGATGCAAGCGAGACGCTTGCACTCCCAGAGGATTCCCCCCGAATCCGAACATTTACCCGCACAAAGGGGCCACACCATATTGAACACTTGCGGTGTGTTCCCCGAAATCATCAGGTAAAACAATAGAACGTTGTGGCGAACATTTTTTGCAATGGGAAAGGAGCGTTTTAGATGTCATCACGCTATCTTGATATGATGTCTCGAAATCGGCGGCGAGGGAATATCCTCCAGCTAACGGCTCGCGGCTTCCTCACGTTTGTTTCGGTTGTGGGGATGGCCGCCTCGCTGGTGAACTGGGGGTTTATTCAGCTCGAATTAACGGAAAACTGGGCTATTGCGATTGCTTCGGCGGTGATTATTGTCATTGCACCGCCGGCGATCATTTCGTTTATTATTCCCTGGTCGCCGGGCGGGATGTTGCTCCAAAAAATCAAAGCACGAACCTGGGGACACTATGTTGTTATCCTGTGTGGGCTATTTTTTGTCTGGTATGTGTTCGACATTCAGTATTCCTGGTGGGCCAGTCAGCCCGTGGTCAAGGATACGGGGTTGATTTTGCACCAGGTTGGTCTCTGGATCATTTGCAGTGTCATCATTCCGGGGGTGTTGCTGGCCCAGGTGACAGACTACGAGTTGATTGAGGCAGCGCGGCAGGCCCATATTGTCAAACGGTATGAGCTGCAAACCCAGGCCGACATTGCCATCTTGCGCTCACAGATGTTGCGGGCCCGTCAACTGTCGCTCAAGGGGTTTTCCAACTTGCTCGTTGAGGAAAAGGCCGAATTGGCAACAGTGCTTTCGTCGCTGGTGCAGGGGATCAACACCACGCTCGAAGAGTATAACCAGGGAGTGCAGGCTGTGAGCGAGACGGTTGTTCCTTTCCGTAGCCTCGAAGATAATGAGGAAATTCAGGAATATCTCGATTTCGTCTCCCGGAGTATTATGAGTTCTGGGCGACGCAACCGCCAGCAGCGGCGAGAAGAAGAAGAAATGGAAGATATGGTGTGATAGTGGTTTTTGATCTGTGATTGTCCTGCTATCCCCCGTGGTATACTTGTTAAGGAACAAAGTAACGAACAAGGTTTTGCAGAAACAGGACAGACATATGTTGCTAGATGATGCGCGAATGCTGTTGTATGAATGGGTTGAGGCGGATAGTCTGCGGAAGCACTGCGAGGCGGTCTCCGCCAGTATGCGCCATATGGCCCGCAAGCAGGGGGCCGATGAGGATCTGTGGGGGGCCGTAGGCCTCCTCCACGACATGGATTACGAGAAATACCCGAATATGGATGCTAGCAGGAGCGGCCACCCCTTCGTGGCGGTGCAATACCTGCGTGAAAATGGCTGGAGCGAAGAGGTGTGCCGCGCCATCCTCAGCCACGCCGACTACGCCGAAGTCGAACGCATAACCCCGATGGAAAAGACGCTCTATGGTGTGGATGAACTGAGTGGCTTTGTGTCGGCGGTGTCCCTCGTGCGCCCCGACAAGAATATCGCCAGCGTCAAAGTTTCCTCCGTGAAAAAGAAGATGAAGGACAAAGCATTTGCCGCAAAGGTCAACCGCGACGACATCCGACGCGGTGCGGAAGAACTGGGCGTGCCACTCGATGATCTCATTCAGGATGTTATTCTTGGGATGCAGGCAGAAGCCGAACGGCTTGGACTGGCCGGAGCCGGGGAATGATACCAGGACATCACAGCAAAGGATGCAAAAACAAGAAGCTATGACAAATGTAATACCTGATGAAACGGCCCACCCCTGGACCCTCCCCCCCCGCGAGGTTGTCGAGCACTTGGCGAGCCACGAGACCCGCGGACTGACCGGCGACGAAGTCATCCGCCGCCTGGAGCAGTATGGGGCAAATGTTATTCCCGAAGCGAAGCCCGATCCACTCTGGAAACGCTACTGGCAACAACTGACGGGTGATGCGGTCGTGCGGTTGCTGCTCATCGGGGGAGTGCTGAGCCTGCTCCTGGGAGACTACCTGGAGGGCACCGCCATTATCATTATGCTCAACATTATGGCGTTGTTCGGGTTGTGGCAGGAAGGCCGCGCCGCCGACGCGGCCCGCACCCTCCGCCGCGCCGATACCCCGCTCAAAATGGTTATCCGCGATGGCAAGCGCAGTGAGATACCCGTGACAGAGATTGTCCCCGGCGACATCATCTACCTGCCGACAGGCGCGGTTGCCCCCGCCGATGGGCGCGTGATTGCCGCGGTCAACGCCGAAAAGGACACCAGCCAGCTTACGGGAGAATCGTTTGCTGTCAGCGTCGCCACCGACCCGCTCCCCGCCGAAACCGTCATCAACGAACAGCACAATATGATCCATCGTGGTGATGCGGTTGTTGCTGGCAACATTACCATGATTGCCACCGCCACCGGCCCCCACACGGAGATAGGCAAAATTGCGGCCCGCCTCTCGGCAACAGACGCGGTGCGCACCCCGCTCGACAAGCAGCTGGACAGCCTGGGCGATGCCATGACCCGTATCTTTATCTGGATTGCCGTTGTGGTCATTGGCATGGGGTTGCTGCGCGAATTTCTTACCCTGATGCAAAGCAGCGAGCCTGTTACCGGGTTCAAGATTCTAGAGATGCTCAAAGAGGCGTTTATCAATGCGGTTGCGTTGATTATTGCGGCCATCCCCGAAGGGTTGCCCGCTGTGCTCACGATTACGCTTGCGCTGGCCACAAAAGTGATGGCACGGCGCAATGCGCTGATGCGAAAGCCCAAAGCGGTTGAGGGCAGCGGCAGTATGACCGTGCTGCTGACTGACAAGACCGGCACCCTGACCACCAACCAGATGAGCGTTTCCTACCTCTTTGTCAATGGCGAAACTTTTCGGACGGACAATCTCGACCCCCAGATTGCCCAGGACCCGGTGATAGCACGGGTGGCCCGCATTGCGCGGCTCTGCAACAACCACGCCAACGCCACCGAGACGGCCCTCTATCGCTGGGTGGAAGAGGGCGGCTTCGGGGCTGTCGGCGGCATCGAAGAAGCGCGCATTGTTGAGCACGAGTTTGACCAGAGCCTCAAACGGATGACAACGGTCTACACCGTTGAGCAGGAACAAGCCGACACCCGGTCCTACGCCGTGTTGACGAAAGGGGCCCCGGAACAGGTCCTCCGATTGTGTAGCCATATCTATCTCAATGGGGAGCATCAACCAGTCAACGAAACCAACCTGGAGCCAGTCAACGCGGCTATTCGGGAGCTTGCCAGTCAGGGGTTGCGGGTCATTGCGCTGGCCGACCGCACTGCCCCCAGGGAGGAAGCCCTCGAACGGGCGCAGGCCGAGTCCGGGCTGACATTTGTGGGGATGGTCGGGATTATGGACCCCCCGCGTGACGATGTCGCCCCGGCGGTGGCCCGCCTGAAAGCCGCTGGCATCCGCACCGTCATGATTACCGGCGACAACCCGATTACGGCCTATCACATTGCAAAAATGGTGGGTATTGTTGAAGATACCCCCTTTGAGGATGCGGTTATCACCGGGGAAGAGCTGGCCGCCCTGAGCGACCCCTCGCCCGAATTTTTGCAGCGATTGCATCGTGTGCGCGTTTTTGCACGGGTTACACCGCAACACAAAGCCGAAATTGTCCACGCGATGCAAGAGGCTGGCTTCATTGTTGGGATGACGGGCGACGGTGTGAATGATGCTATTGCCCTGAAAGAGAGCGATGTCGGGTTGGCGATGGGCAATGGCACCGATGTTGCCCGCGAAGCCTCCGATGTGGTACTGATGGATAGCCGCTTCGGGACTATCCCCAGCGCGGTTGAGGAAGGGCGCAACGTGCTCTATCGCATCCGCCTCTATCTCTCCTATATCCTGTCGGGCAACGGGTGCGAGGTGGGAGCGTTCATTGTCGCCTATGCCATTGGTATCCCCATACCGCTGACTGCGCTGGTGCTGCTCGTTATCAACTTTGCGACCGACAGCTTCCCCGCGCTCGCCATGACCTTCGAGCCGGGCGAAAAGGGGGCAATGCAGCGGCCCCCACGGCAGCGCAACGAACCATTCATCACCCCCACCATGTGGGTGCATGTCGCCGTTCAGACCACGATGGCAACGCTGGTCATTATGGGGGCCTACTATTACTACCTGAACATTGTCGGGGTAGAGTTAGATGTTGCCCGCGCTGCCGCGTTTATGGCCTACATCTTCCAGAAACTCTACCGCGCCTTCACGGCCCGCTCAATGATCCAGAGCATCTGGGAGATTGGCCTGTTTCGCAACCCGTGGAGTATCGGGGCAGTCGCCATCAGCTTTTCGATTGCCCTGTTCTTTGTCTATGTCCCCATTGTCAATGAGGCCGTGAGTATGGCTCCGCTCAGCCTGGATATTCTGGGAGTTCTTGCTATTGCCGGGTTGCTCCCCCCCATTGCCGAAGAAGTGACCAAACTGTTTCTCAAGGGCCGGAGAAGACAGATTCAACAACCGGAACCGGTGCAGTAGCCGAACGATAATCGTTAAGGCCCCCCCCACCTGTCCTCTCCCCGGTGGGGGGAGGGATTGGGAGAGGGGAGACGCGCCCGCATCGGGGCAAGCGAGACGCTTGCGCTCCCAGGAATCAGGGATTGTCCGAACACCGTGAACGCTTACAAGGAGATAATAAGCGCGTGAAAATTTTGCTTTTGAATGGCCCGAACCTGAACGCACTTGGAAAACGAGAACCCGATGTCTATGGCTCAATAACGCTGTCGCAGATTGAAGCGGCGGTACGTGAACGGGCAACCGACGCGGGAGCCACGTTGCTTTCGTTCCAGTCGAACCACGAGGGGGCGTTGATAGATTTTTTGCAAGCGGAAGGGTGGGATGCAGACGGGATCATCATCAACCCCGGTGCGCTGACCCACTACGGGCTTTCGCTGCGCGACGCGCTGGCCGCGCTGCGGGCCCCGATTGTCGAGGTGCATCTCTCCAATGTCTACCGGCGCGAGCCATTTCGCCATACGTCGGTGGTTGCGCCCGTGGCCAGCGGGCAGATTAGCGGCCTGGGATGGCGGGGCTATATGGTTGCACTCGAATGGCTCCTTTTCCCGGAAAATATCGCACCATCCGGGTAATCATGTAATCCAGCACACAAACAATCTGGTTGAACCATGCTATACTTATAGCATCTCCTTCTCCTCTCTTCTCTTGATCAAAGGGAGCCTGGACCCCCAGGCTCCCTTTGACGTTTGAGCAGATTTTGCCCCGCTTCCTGTTTTCTATCTTAGCCGGACGTGTTGCGCACCACCAGGGCAATGGCACCGAGCAGCAGCGCACCCCCGATCAAAAAGTAGATAAGGGACGGGGTGATGGCCCGCAGGGTTGGGAGTTTCCCCCCTCGCCGCGGCGAGTCATCCAGCTCTATCCGCTGGCCGCGCCAGTATTTCACTCGCTTGTGCCCACCGGGGCGTGGCCCGCCCTCGCGGTTCCACACCTGCCAGCCAACAAAGAGCAAGTATCCCCCGCTCCCCCCCAGCACCAGCATCAGCACTGGCCAGGGCAAAAATTGCGCATTGGCAATGATGGCAACAACAATAATTAAACCGACCCATCGCCAATCAAACTGTATATTCCGCATAAAGCATCCCTTCCCGTCTCATACCGATTTGCTTTCAAAACCGCATAATCCCCCCACCTGTCCCCCCCGGCGGGGGGATGGATTGGGAGGGGGGCCGCGCCCGCATCGGGGCAAGGATACCCGCGCTCCCTGGAGCCTGTTTGCACTTCAGAAACCGAATTGGTATCATACGTAAGCGTTCACCGGGTTCGGGCAATCCCTGATCCCTGATCCCTGATCCCTGGGTACGCAAGCGTCTCGCTTGCCTCTCGTTTGCATCCGAGCGGGCAAGATGCCCTCGCTCTCTACACCCTGAACCCCGAACCCTTTCGTGATCAGACAAACATGGTCTTGTTATCGTATCACTCCGTTATCAGGGATGTTGCATCAATCATCAATGGCGGCGCATCGGAATCGCCCCCCCTGCTGCTGAAGAGGGGAAGCCGCCCATCCCACCGATCAATCTGGCGATACTGGATGAGTTCCGGGGTCAAACTTTCGGCCAGGATGCGGTTGGCTTCAGACTGAGCCTTCGCCCGAATGCGGATCGCTTCGGCTTCGCCTTCGGCCTGGGCCTTGGCCGCTTCGGCGCGGCCCTCGGCCTCAACTTTGTCCTGCTCTGCCCGGGTACGGGCCTGCTCCAGCTGATACTGCTGGCGTTCGGACTGCTGCTGCGCGTCAATTTTGCGGTCCAGGGCGGTTTGCAGCGATTGCGGCAGATGTACCCCGCGAAAGCCAAACGAGACCAGATTCAGGTGTCGTCTGGCAAATTCTTCTCGCAACGCTTCAACGATTTTTTCGGTAATCTCCCCGCGCTTGCCAGAGGTAATCTCTTCCCAACTGTAGAGCGAGGCAACATCGCGCACTTCGGAGCGGGTATATTGCCGCACCACGCGATCCTCGATGAAGAGAATATCGGCCCCGCCCCAGTCCTGGTAGAGGGCCGCGGCTTCATCAGGCTTCACTTGGTATTGCACAAACACATCCAGGTCCAATTGCTGCCCCTCGTTGCTCTGCACCTTGATACTGTCATCATCTGTGCTCGATCCTTCGCCCGTGCGTTGCACCATTGCGTAGGTCTGTATTGTTATCGGGTATTCCTGGATTGCCTGGGTGAACGGGTTGATAAAAGCCCATCCTGGCTCCAGCGCACCGGTTGTCACCTGGTGCGTCGCTTTGTCAAACACAATCCCGACATAGCCGGGGCGGATATTGCGCCACGATAAAATCATCAACCCGATGAACAACACCGCGATAATCAAAATGACACCCAGTGTTACCACCAGTGCGGTAGGTTTTTTTGAACCGGAAACTGGTTTCCCTGCCATAAATTATGTCCTCTCCTTGTATTTTATTCGTCTTTCTTCCGCTGTCTAAAGGCCTGTTCTTCCTCTTCTTCCTGTTCCTTCACATCCTCAAGCGAATCCTGCATTGAGCGCAGCTCGCGCAAAATGACGGGGGCAAGCAATATCCCTAGTTGCCAGGCGGCAAAGAGGAGAATGAGCAAAACGAACACTTCCAGAACGGTTGGACTCATCTGGAGCCACCCTTTCCAAAATTTCCCGCCGGGGGAATACGGTCTCTCTTCTTATTGTAGGCCAGTTTGCACCTGTTCACAAGTGGGGCAACTCTGGCTATTTCCTGCCCCACCCGCGGCGGGATGCTCTCTGGCGGCGGGCCCGCCCGGTCCGGCGCGTGAGGATGCGGCGCACAGCTATATCGCAGGGGAAGAGCAGCAGGGCCAGCACAAGGAGCAGTTGATCTATCTCCTGGGTCTCGCGCACATTGGAAACCGTGCGGGAAAAACTTGCTTCTGGTTTTGTGAGCGGCTTCCCCCCGCTCCGGCGGGCTATTGCTTCGAGCAGGGCCGGGTTTCCCTGGTTGGGGCGATATTCTGCCGAATAGGGCACAACGAGACCGGCAGTCTCCTGGGCAACAGTGGCCCCGCCGGCCTGACCGGCGAATTGCACCAGGTAGGAGCCGGGCGGCGGCACAGGGATGCGGGCCTGGTAGGAGCCGGGCGAGGTCTGCACCAGGTCAACGGTCTGCTGCATGGTGCTCCCATCTGGCTTGCCGCTCAGGTCGCTGGCGACAAGGCGGGCCGAGAGTTGCATCGTTTCCGACACCCCCTCGCTCACACCCGGCAACTCGGCCGTGAGCATAGTTTGTCCATCTTCCATATGAATGTTGGTTTCAATGGCTGTCTGGGAGCGGGTGGGCAACACCCACTGGACAAGTTGTGCGGCAAATCGTGGGAATGCTTGCCACGTTACCCAGTCGTGGGCCCATCGCCCGCTCATATCGCTGGTCCAGGCCAGGCTCCGCCCCAGACCATAGTTCCATCCGGCCAACAGGGGCACCTGCTCTGGCGAATCGAGGAACAGGCGGGCCCGCGGCTTGAGCGTGCTCCCGTTGTGGCCATAGAGCGTGGGAAAATCGTCTTGCGACAAACCGCGCACAATCGCGCTATCCATAGCAACGCGGGGAACAAAGGGCTGTTCAATGAGATAGTTGCCCGCCACGGTCACAGTTTCTTTAAGAAAAATAGTCGGCACTTCGTGCATATTCTCGGCGGGGTAGTAGCGGCCCCCGCCAAGCCGCGCCAGTTCTGCCAGGTAGGGGGCCGAGCCGCTGCCCGCCGCAATCGTCGAGAGCGTTATTCCTTTCTCGTGCATCCGCTGGACAATGGCGTAGTGCTGCTGTATCATCGGGCCGGCAATCGTTTCGTTTTCGCTCCCCTCGTTCCACCCGTCGGTAAGCAGAATGGCGTGTTTGATACCTGCATCAATATCGGCCAGGGCGGCCTCGGCCTCCAGCAACCCGGCCTCAACGTTGGTGCGCCCCCAGGGTTCCATCGGCGCAATGGCCGCGGCCACGCTTGCGGGGTCGGGGTTGTGCGCGGCGGGAAAGAGTACATAGGCTGTGCTGTCAAAGGCGACAATACCCAATATATCATCCTGGTTGAGCAAGGCCGAGGCCTGGACCACGGCTTCTTTGGCAATGTTGACCTTGTATTCGCCCCCCGGCATGGTCGTATAGGTGCGGCGGTCGGGGCCGGTGCAGTGGCAGTCGGCCATACTGCTCGAACGGTCCAGCACAAAGACAATAGCCACATCGGGCCGCCCCTGCTCCGGCTGGACATCCATTGAGACGGGGAGCGCACCCTCAACCGGGGTATTTCCGTAGCCCCCCACGCCATAGCTCTCCGTTCCCCCAATCATCACCAATCCCCGCCCCAGGTCGTGAACATAGGCCGGCAGGGTGGCCATTGCGCCGGGCGGGAGGGTCCAGGCCGCAACATTGACCAGCACCACCCCATCGTAGCGGCTCAGGCCGGTCAGGTCTGTCGGGAGATCTTGCGGGGCTATCGTTTCGGCTTCCATATGAGCTGCATCCAGCGCGTCGGAGAGATTGCGTGCATCGCCCGGCTGGCCCGCCACCAGCAACACCCGCGGCGGCCCCTGCACCTGCACCAGTGCAGAGGCTTCGTTGTTCTGGATATGCTCATCGCGCTGCGGGTCTATCCAGGCGCGGTAGCGGCGAAACCCGGCCCCCACTGCGTCCACCGTTGCCCGAAACTGCTGCGAACCAGCAGCAAGCTGGACAACCTTACTCTCCACAACCTCCTGGTCGGCAAAAATCGTCAGATGGGCCGGCTGGTCGGTGGTGCTCTCGACGGTGATGGTCAATTCGACCCGCTGCCCCTCGAAGGCGTAGGCCGGAGCATCCAGGTGGGCCACCATTGCCTCGTCGCCCACAACCGGGCCGGAAAGATCCACAACCTCAATCGGGATGTGGCGGGCCGCGGCCATCTCAACAGCGGCCAGAGCTTGCCCCTGGTTTTCCCCGCCATCGCTCAGCAAAACGAGCCGCTTTTGTGCGTCGGAGGGGAAGAGGGCCATCCCAAGCTGAATCGCCGATGCAATATCGGTACTGGTTGCTGCTGGCTCTGCAAGGAAGCGATCAGAGTCGCGCCGTTCGATGGGGACACGCTCAACAAGAGCTTCCTGCCCGAAGACCACCAGGCCGGCGCGGTCTCCGGCCCGCATCGCCGTGAGAGCTTCCTGCACAAAGACGAGGGCCCGCCCCCGCGCCGAGAGCGAAATCGAGTCGCTCTGATCAACCAGAAAAATTGTGGTCAGCCGGTGCGAGGGAGAGACAAGCTGCGCTCCCGCCAGGCTCCCGATGAGGGCGATGAGCAGCGCACTCCGTAGGAGCAGGCTGCTCCAGAAACGTAGGGGGGGGAGCCGCCCTGCGGCCCGCAGCGTGAGCCACCAGAGCGGCGGCAGCAGGAGCAGCAGCCATAGCATATGAGGATAGACAAATGTCATCGCTCCCTACTTGAGAGCAGCGGCATCTCGGGCCGCAGGGACGTAGAACTCTCTTGTATAGTCGGCCAGCATCCGGCGGAAGCTAAAGTGGGGAGCCACGGTCATCATGGCCTCCTTGCAAATATCAACCCATTCATTCGGCACGCCATCCGCGTCACGTTTCTCGTGGAAGAGCGGAACAATGGTATGCTCCAGAATATGGTAGAGCGACTGGACATCGCTCCAATCCTGCTCATCCTGGTTTTGATATTCGCGCTCCTCGCCAATGGCCCAGCCGTTGTGCCCGTTGTAGGCTTCGGGCCACCAGCCATCGAGGACGCTAAAGTTGGGTACCCCGTTGAGGCTAGCTTTCTGCCCGCTTGTTCCGCTGGCTTCATAGGGCCGGCGCGGCGTGTTCAGCCATATATCAACCCCTTTGACCAGTTCCCGTGCCACGGTAATATCATACTCTTCGAGAAAGACAATCCGCCCGGCCAGGCCCGGCTGGAGCGACAGATTGTGAATCTCCTGGATAAGCAGTTTGCCGGGGTTATCGGCGGGATGGGCCTTGCCGGCAAAGATAATCTGCACGGGGCGACCGGGGCGGTTGAGAATGGCTTTGAGCCGGTCCACATCTTTGAAAATCAGTGTGGCCCGCTTGTAGGTGGCAAAACGTCGTGCAAAGCCAATCGTTAGCGCATCCTCTTCGAGGATCTGCCAGGAGGCCGGCGGCACATTGAGCCGTTCGAGCCGACGACGAATACGGTCGCGCACAAAACCGACAAGGTTTTTGCGAAGCTGTTTTTTCAGGTTCCAGAACTCCGCATTGGGCAGAGCGGTGAGTTTTCTCCACATTTCCGGATCGTCGAGGGTTTCTTCCCAGTCTGCACCCAGGTAGGTATCAAACAGGGTGCGTATTTCGGGCGCAAGCCACGAGGCGGTATGCACGCCGTTGGTGATGGCGGTAATAGGCACCTCGTCGCGGCCCCGCCCCGGATAGAGCCACTGCCACATCCCGCGGGCGACATGCCCATGCAACTGGCTAACCCCGTTGCGGTGGTTTGAAAACTTCAGGCCGAGCACCGTCATAGCAAAAGTGGGCCCCCAGTGCTGATCTTGCCACCCAAGAGCCATAAAGTCGTCATGGTTGAGATTGAGTTGGGGCCAGTATTGCCAGAAGAATTTTTCAATCATATCCAGGGGGAAGGCATCGTTTCCAGCGGGAACGGGCGTATGGGTGGTAAAGACATTGCCGGCCTGAATACGCTTGCGGGCTTCCTCAAACGGCACCCCCTGGGAGACCATCTCCCGCGCCAGTTCGAGCACCAGAAAGGCCGAGTGGCCTTCGTTCATGTGCCAGACTGTTGGCTCAATGCCCAGTTTTCGCAGGGCCCGCACTCCACCGATGCCGAGCACAATCTCCTGAGCCACGCGCATCTCGCGGTCTCCGCCATAGAGCCGCGCCGAAAGTTCGCGGTCTTGCGGGCTGTTGGGGTGAATATCAGTATCGAGCAGATAGAGCGGAATGCGCCCGACCTGAATCTGGTACACTTTGGCAAAAATCGTTCGTCCGGGCAACTCAACCTCAATCACCACCTCGCCCCCGTCGGGGGCCCGGGCCGGAACAGCGGGCACATTGGCAAAATCAATTTTATGATATTCGGCAAGTTGCCACCCGCTCTGGTCAAGGTGCTGTCGGAAGTAGCCCTGGGGATAGAGAAACCCGACGGCCACAAAAGGCAGCCCCATGTCGCTGGCTTCTTTGGCGTGGTCGCCCGACAAAATGCCAAGCCCGCCAGAGTAGATGGGCAACGATTCATGGAGACCAAACTCGGCACTAAGGTACGCAATGGTGAGATCGTTTGTGTCGGGATAGTGGCGGGTAAACCAGGTTTCCTTTGCTCCCATATACGCATCGAATTTCTTCAACACCTGGTCAAACTGGTTGAGGAACGTGGGTTTGGCGGCGGTTTCGTCCAGGCGACGCTGGCGCACCTCGCGCAAAAACCGCACCGGGTTATGATAGACCAGTTCCCACAGGTCCGGGTCAATGTGCCGATAGAGGTCCTGGGCTTCGGGATTCCAGGCCCACCAGAGGTTGTAGGCAAGTTCACGCAATCGTCCGATGCGCTCAGGAATGGGCGTAAAAATCAGCTCACTCTCCAACTGGATCATACATACTCCTTACGCTTGTCGCGTCCTCTCGTCAATAGCTTGTTATTATCTATCGTCATAGCGATATTTCTTTTAGAAAAGAAAGGCCCCCCTATGATAGTGGAAAAGAGCCACTGGCGCAAATTTGGGAGAAACCGGGCAAAAAAACCGATTGCCGGACGGCCCGTTCACGGGTATGATAGATAATAGGGAAAGATTGCACATTCCTCTGACATTCCGGCCACAACAGTGCTCTGGTGGTTCTCGTTCTGGGCTACCGCAACTTCTGGGCTACCGCAACGAGGCAACAAACGGCGTGTTGATGTGTGGGAAAATTATAGATTATGAGGAGGAACGGATGAAACAGAAGCCTTTCTGGAGCGGTCTGGTTCGGGTTGGTCTCCTGGTTTTGCTGCTGGTGCTGAGTACATCGGCGGCCTACGCTTTTACCAACCTGGAGGGGGAAAACGTAACTATCGAAAAGGATGAGGTCATCAAAGATGATCTCTACGTTGCGGCAGAAACGTTTGTCCTGGAAGGAACGGTGGACGGCGATCTCTACGTGATGGGAAAGACGATTACGATTAACGGCATTGTTGAGGGGGATATTGTGGCTGCCGGGCAGCGTGTGGCCATCAATGGAATTGCCCGCGACGATGTGCGCATCGCGGGCGCGGCTCTCACGGTGGGCCCCGATGCCAACATTGCCGATGATCTGGTGGCGGCGGGCTATAGCCTGGAAAACCGGTCGGGGAGCACGGTGCAGGGAAATGTTGTCTTTATGGGCAAACAGTCCATCCTTGCTGGCACGGTTAATGGGGATGTGCTGATGGCCGGGGGCGGTCTGAGCCTTCAGGGAGAAATTCTTGGCAATGTCCAGGCTGAGGTGGGGGCCGTTGGCGACGAACCCCGCTTCGACGTGGCAACGTTCTTTCCCGATATGCCCGCGGTGCCAGCGGTTCCCTTCGGGTTGACGATGGGGAGCGGGGCCCGGGTAGATGGCGATCTCTCCTACAGCAGTCCGCGCAAGGGAGAGATTGGAGCGGACCAGGTAGAAGGAGATGTCTCCTACCAGCGCGAATCACTTGATGAAACCAAATGGTTTGGGCGCGAAGAATCCGTGGTCGGGAAGGTGTTTGGCTGGTTTTTGCACCACCTGCGACGGTTGGCTGTGCTCTTCCTGCTGGGGTGGCTCATCCTCTGGCGCACTCCCAACTGGCTCAACCGCACGTCGAGCCAGTTGCAGGAAAAACCCTGGCATTCGCTCGGATGGGGGACCGCGCTTTTGCTTGGGTTTGTGGCGGCCCTCATTGCGGGCGGGGTAGTGGTTTTGCTCATCAGCATCGTCCTGGGCGGGCCGTTTTTCCTGCTCGGACTGACCGTCATCATCCCTGCGCTGCTCATCTTTCTGGTTGTCGCCCTCTACCTCACCAAAATTGTTGTCGGGTTTGTCGGGGGGCGGTTGTTGCTGGAGCGCACCCGCCCGGAGCTGGCCGACAAGCCAATCTGGTCGCTGCTGGCGGGGCTGGCGGTGATCGTTATTCTGACAGCTCTCCCGTTTATCGGCG
This sequence comes from Chloroflexaceae bacterium, assembly GCA_034436975.1. Classification (GTDB taxonomy): domain Bacteria; phylum Chloroflexota; class Chloroflexia; order Chloroflexales; family Chloroflexaceae; genus JAAUSY01. The sequence continues at coordinate 2,843 of DAOTUE010000206.1, read as the reverse complement.
GCATCATCAATCTGCTGATCAGCCTGTTCGGGCTTGGGACCCTGTGGCTGGTCGGGCGTGAGATGATGCGTGGAGACACGCCACAACCAGAACCCGCGCCCGAAACCGAGGCCGGGTAATCAGGGGGCGGGTGGTCATACCATGTTCGCCTGAACACACAAAAAACCACAAAGACACAAAGGGAACAAAGGGCACAAAGGCTTTGTGAAAGGATTTTCCTTTGTGTACTCCGTGCCTTTGTGGGAGAGGGTTCAGGTCAGGGTTGGGGAGCGCGGGCATCTTGCCGCGCCCGTATCGGGGCAAGTGGGACGCTTGCGCTCCCAGGGTTCGCCCCAATTCGCCCCAATAAAGATACGTTTTTTGAGAAGGTTCTTTCTTTTTCCGTTTTATCAGGGCACATAGGAGACAAAGGAGCAATGTTATATGGATAAAGACCCGCAAAACATCGCAGCACTGCAAGAGGAAATTGCCCGGCTGCGCCAACGAATAGCCGAACTCGAACAGGAAAAAACCACCGCCGAACCACCGCCCCCCTCTCCAGAAACGGGCAGCGAGAGCGATATTGATCTGACGACCTTTCAAAAACTGGTAGATCTCTCACCCGATGGGATAGGGTTGGCTGATATGCAAGGAAATCTCTATTACGCCAACAAAGCATTCCGTTCTATGCTGCAACTTGACGAGTCGTTGGAGAATATCACGCTTGCATCATTCCATAAACCGGAGATGCTCCCGATCATAGAAGAAAGCATCGTCGAAGTTCAGGACCGTGGGCACTGGCGCGGGGAGCTGACCTACCTGCGGCGCGATGGGAGCACCTTTCCCGGCCTGGTCCTGGTCTATGCGATGCGTGATGAAACAGGAGCGATGCGAGGACTGGCCGGCATTATCCAGGATCTCACCTTGCAGCAACAGCAGGAGCAGGCCCTCCGCGCCAGCGAGGAGCGGTTCCGCACCATCATTGAAAAAATCCCCGCCGGGGTCTGCATCACCACCAGAGACCAGATGTTTGAGTATGTCAACCCGGCTTATTGCCAGATCTATCGCTATCGTCCCGAAGAGTTGGTAGGCAAACCCTTTACAATTGTTGTGCCTGAAAACAACCGCGACTTGATGCAGCGGCTCCACGACCAGTTTATGGAAGACGAGACGGAGATCCGTGGCGAATGGGACGTGCAGGCCAGCGATGGCTCACCACTCAAAATTATGGCGGATGCGGCGATGATTCAGGGGGATGATGGGCAGCCAAGAAAAGCAACGTTTGTGATAGACATAACAGAGCAACGGCGATCTGAGGAAGAGCGGGAGATTCTCCAGCAACAGATCATTGAGGCGCAGCGGGCGGCTATCCGCGAACTCTCGACCCCGCTCATTCCGCTCTCCAGCGACGTTGTGCTGATGCCGCTCATTGGCAGTGTGGACACGCAGCGGGCCCAGATGGTTATGGAGACGCTGCTCGAAGGCGTGGCCGAGCACCAGGCCGATACGGCTATTGTGGATATTACGGGTGTTTCGGTGGTGGATACGCAGGTAGCCAACGCGCTCATCCAGGCCGCGCAGGCCGTGCGGTTGCTTGGGGCGCGGGTGGTGCTCACGGGCATTGGCCCGACAATGGCCCAGACCCTTGTTCATCTGGGGGCCGACCTGAGCAGTATCGTCACCCGCGGGAGCTTGCAGAGCGCAGTTGTGGAGGCCCTGGCCGCGGGGGAAGCCTCCTGACCATTCCTCACTCACTTGACAATACCCGGTTTTTATTCCGTCAGGGTGCGCGACAGTGCATGGGGTCTGAACGCGTACAAAAATAGCCCGGAAAATAAATTTTCTATAGGGTTGGTAGGGGCCGGATTTGGTATGAGGCAAGTTGTGTCCTGATCTCACGATGAGCCGTTGACGTGTAATCGTTCAGCCCCCCACCTGTCCTCCACCCGCTGGGGGGAGGGATTGGGGAGGGGGGATGCTCCCACATCGGTGCAAGCGAGACGCTTGCGCTCCCAGGCATTGGGGATTGCCCGAACCCGGTGAACGCTTACGTTGACGTTGCTCTTGACGTATGATACAATTTATTGCATAACTGCTCTCGATAGCCCACCCGGAAGGGGTTTAACATGTTTATACCAGGAGGTTGAAACAGGATGTCAAACGTAGCGTACCATCTGCCCATTGCCAGGGCCCTGGCCGAGGATCTCGCCGATGCAGAGGTTGACCCGAACGAAGCACAAAAAACGCTTGCCTACCTGAAGAGCCGCGGGGAGAGCCGCGCCCTCTTCGACTACTTGCAAACCGTTGTCAGAAATGGGGGGGCCGTCATCCGCTCTGGCCGGACGCCCGGCTACTACCACGAACTGGAAAAGGCCTGCAAGCAACACCTGAAACCCATCCAGGATGATGATGATTACGAAGCGATGCTCTGGACCTTTGGCTGGAGTTTGCGGTTGCTGCGCTACAACAACGCCGTGGAGGAGCATGTCCGCCATGAGATATTTTCCCCCCGTTCGCGCCCCGCGCCGCGCCCGCCAGCGCGAAATCCCGCGCCCGCTTCATCGGCTCCATCCGCACCCGACACCGCTCCCGCCGAACCGGCTCCCTCCCCCGCCGAACCTGCTCCGTTTACTCCTGTTGAAACACGCAGGCTGGGTATCATTGTCGAGGTTGCGACGCAACAGGAGCCGGGGAAACTGGAAGATGACGAGGGAAAGTTGTATGGCTATAGTGTTGACGACGTGATCGGGACGCAGCCGGGCGAACACGCGAAGATCCTCTTCAGGGCAGTGAGGCGAAAGGTTGAGGTGAAAAAGGGCAAAAAGAAGGAGCAGAAATACAGACCGTGGGCGGAGGCTGTAGAG
>DAOTUE010000205.1:0-2283 GCA_034436975.1 Chloroflexaceae bacterium | reverse complement strand
ATCAGGTAAATTATGGCTACGGAATGACGCACGTAGAGTGTTCAGTTGATAGAGCCAACCACACCCACGAAAAACAAAGCGATTGCCCAATGGTTGTCGTGTGTCCTCCCGCCCGTCCGTCGCGTCATACGGATAGGGCTTGTAAATACTGCCCGTCCACTCCCACACATTCCCCGCCAAGTCGTGTATCCTGTTTTGTTGTGTTGCTCCATAGGAAATCTCGTCGGGCAATTGCTCTTTTAGCGAGGACAGAAGCAACGAGCCGTCATTCTGGTCAATTACTGCCTGTATCTGCGAAACAGTCTCATCGTCAACCACATCGGCAGGAGCAACCCGCTCTTCGCCGACCAGCGTTGCCAGATGACCATAGATGGTGCTGACCACGAGACCGCGCTCTTTCGCAATCTCGGCGGGAGTTTTGCCTTCCTGGAAAAGCCGCAAGGTCTCATCAGCAGTGCGGGGGCGCGACGACTGTTCGTCTGGCAATTGCAGCGGGATCGGGGCGCGGGCTGCGAGTGCTGTTTTCCCCTGGTGCGTCAGGGCCAGCACAGGACGGTCTCCCCCGATAATTTTCAGGTAGCCGCCACGGATCAGGTGTTCGATCAACCCTTCGATGGCAGCCTGGTGATACTGCTTGAATTTGCCGTAGTATCGGTTTTACCGATAGTGCGGGGTCATTTCCTTTGTCCGTGCTCCCCGCAGCAGTTCGGCCAATCGCTTGCGCCCGATCCCCCACCCGATGCGCTGGAGGGCATCCAGGATGATGAGCGCGGCGCGTTCGGAGCGCGAACGGCTATGCACATCGTGCTGAGTCGGCGTGGGAGCGTGCCGGGCGGTGCAGTTGTCGCAGCACACCTCGGCATCGGCGTTGCCGTGATCGCTGAAGTAGTGCAGCAGCATCCGTCGGCGGCACCCGTTCGACTCGGCATAGCTGGTCATCTGATCAAGCTGGGCCTGCCGATGTGCGCGGTATTCTTCCATTGCATCGCTGGCGGCTTCAATAGCGGCTTCGTTCCATCGGGCCAGGGTGATGTGGATGGTCGCGCCCTCGTCGCCCTCCTGCTGAATGATGCCCGCTCGTTCCAGGTGGGCCAGCGCAAGCCTGATTTTCACAGGATCGAGCCGAGCCGCAATCGCAAGCTGCTCCAGGGTTGCCGATACCTGCCGCGATTGCCGGGAGCGGTTCAGGGCGTGGTAGATGGTCTGCATATCTTTAGCGGTGACGTTATTTTGCTCGATAAACCACTGCTGGAGCAACCGATCCTGGGGAGAGTAGAGCAGCACCGCCCGCGCTGGCTTGCCGTCCCGCCCGGCGCGGCCTGCCTCCTGGTAGTAGGCTTCGAGCGTGCCTGGCAGGTTGTAGTGGACAACGAGGCGCACATCAGGACGGTCAATGCCCATTCCAAAGGCGTTGGTAGCGACAACGACAGGGAGATTGCCACTCAGGAAATCGTTCTGGATGGAGGTGCGCTGCTCGCTATCCAGGCCCGCATGGTAGTGGCGAGCAGGGGTGCCGATGTCGCGGGCAATGAAGGCGGCGACCGCTTCGGCTTCGCGGCGCGTGCCCGTGTAGACAATGACGGTCCCCTGGATTGTCTCGGAGAGCAGCTCACGCAAGGTAGCCTGTTTCGATTCAGTGTTAGACGTGGTGTGGACGGCAAAAGAGAGGTTGGGGCGGTTGAAACCCGTCACGATATGATAGGCATCAGGAATAGCCAGCAGTTCGCTGATGTCTCGCTGCACCAGCGTCGTCGCGGTTGCCGTGAGTGCGGCGGTGAGGGGGCGGCCCATTTCCTCACGAGCAGGGGCAATGCGGCGATAGTCGGGGCGGAAGTCGTGCCCCCAGTGAGAAATGCAGTGCGCCTCATCTACGACAAATAGCCCGATTGTCATCTGGCGGATGGTTTTCTGGAAAGAGACGCTCCGCAACCGTTCGGGAGCAACGTAGATGAGACGGTAGGTGCCGCTGGCGGCGGCGGACAGGCGGCGCGATTGCTCGCTAGCGGTGAGCGTGCTGTTGATGAAGGTGGCGGGGATACCACGCTGGTCGAGGCTATCCACCTGGTCTTTCATCAGGGCAATGAGCGGGGAGAGCACCAGCGTGACCGACGGCTCTGGCAAGCACATTGCGGCAAGCTGGTAGATGAGCGATTTTCCCGCGCCCGTCGGCATCACCACGAGGGTATGCTGTCCCTGGAGCAGGCTGCGGATAGCGTCTTCCTGCCCTGGGCGGAAGTCCGAAAAGCCAAAGAAGCGGGAGAGGGTCTGATGGAGATTGGGCAT
>DAOTUE010000204.1:0-20497 GCA_034436975.1 Chloroflexaceae bacterium | reverse complement strand
CAGAGAGTGCCTTGTACAACAGTCTAGCACACTCATTCAGTCGTGACAACCAGGAGAAAGGAGGATGGCGGCAATTCCCCACACCCGCTGAAGCGGGTGGTTCCCTTGCCGCTTTTTCCTATGGATTACTGAGACAGGAGTATCGGGAAGAGGGGCAACCTGTGGTACACTGTTCACGTTTTACCGTTTTATCATTGCTCAAAAATTTTTAGATGAGAGAAATATGTATGAAAGTTCTGACACGATGCAACAACTATTGTTGAGCGTTATTATGCCCTGCTACAATGAGGCCAGGACGCTCCCAAAGATTCTTGAGGTGGTGCGGGCTGTGGATATGGACAAAGAGATTATCGCGGTTGACGATTGTTCGTCGGATGAAACGCTGGCGGTGTTGCGGGCCGAGGCAGCCCGCGACCCGCGCATGCGCGTTATCTCCCACCCGCGCAACCGAGGCAAGGGTGCGGCTGTGCGCAGCGGCCTGGCCCACGCCACCGGCACCATCGCCATTATCCAGGATGCCGACCTGGAATATGACCCGAACGATTACTATGAACTGGTCAAGCCCATTGTTGAGGGGCGCGTCGAGGTTGTTTTTGGGAGCCGCTTTCTGGGTAGCCATACGGGGATGTACTTCTGGAATGCCCTGGGCAACAAGGGATTGACGTTTCTCACCAATTTTCTTTTCAATAGCTGGATCTCCGATATGGAGACCTGCTACAAAGTGATGCGGACCGATATTTTGCGCAGCCTGCACCTGGAATCCAACGACTTTCGGCTGGAGCCAGAGATTACGGCAAAAGTGTTGCGAAAAGGGTATCGCATCTACGAAGTGCCCATTAGCTACATCGGGCGCACCTACGAAGAGGGCAAGAAGATGAAAGCAATCCAGGGGGTCTATGCTATTCTGGCCTTGCTGCGCTACCGTTTTTGGGTGTGAAACCGGCAATGAGTGAGGTGGCAAGGTGGCAAGGTGGCAAGGTGGCAAGGACGCTACCGACAGATAAGCACGGGAAACCGTATGTAATGGGTGTCTGGCCATTCGTATGCTCCAATATCGTGACCATTGCCCGCAGGACGCAGGGTGCCGAAGTAGTCTTGTTGCACCGTGGCAACAGGTGCGCCAACATCAATGAGCGTTGAACGGACCGTGAGCCGATAGTGTTGTGGGTTGAGACTACCAACGTGATACAACATCGGGTCGCCGATAATATCACCTTCGCCAGAGGCTACTCCGGCCTCGCCACCATACCAGTTGTTGTGATGAAAGGAGATACCATTGTCACCCGCAAAATCGAGCATTGGTTCTCCATCTACCTGATAGAAGATGTTGTTGACAAAAACCGTATTTTTGTGGCCCTCGTCCTCATCAATGTTGATGAGGGTTTCCCGTCCCTGGTAGAAGGTGTTGTTGGCGACAACCACGTTTTTTAGCCCGCCGCCGTTTTGATAGCTGCCATAGGAGAAGGCTCGCCTTCCGCCAACCACGATGTTATTGAGTATCTGGTTGTCGTTGTTCGGGTTGGAAAATTCGTAGGTTTCGTTGGCCATCTGGATAGCAGGAGAGGGCATATCAAAGCGAAAGAACTCGGAGTTATTTGTCGTGTAGATAAAGTTATTTTTGTAGACGGTGTTGGTGCTATTGTCTATGTACATACCGACCGAGTAGTTATCATAGACAATGTTTCCTGAAGCGATCCCATCATCCATCAAGCCCAGAATAATCCCCTCGCCGTAGTTTTCATAGACGCGGTTATTGGACACGGTGGCATGGTCAGTTAAGAATATGCCGATGCCTGAGGACCAACCGCTCCCATGGTCCGGTGGCGGGGGGTTGTTGTTCTGGCAATTGCGATAGACGGTATTGCCCGCAACAAGAATATCGCGCACCGTTCCGGGGCTATCGTAGCCAGCGTAGATGCCGCCTCCCTGGGAATGGTGAATAGTATTGTCGAGAATACGAATATGCGAGCCGCCCCAGACACTGATACCGGTTCGTTGCGCGTGGGAAACTTCAAGCCCGATAATATCTATATATTGCCCGCCAATGCTGATACAGGTTGTATTGTTCGGGGTTTGCCGACAGTCAATCTTGACCTTCTCGCCCGGATAGGCCCGCAGGGTGATGCGGTTTTTTGCGGTGCCCACTTTGCCAATCCAGAGAATGTTTTTGAGGCGGTAGGTTCCCCCCCGGACAACAATTGTGTTGCCCGCTTCAACCTGGTCGAGGGCGTGGTTGAGTGTTGCAAAAGGGTATTCACGGCTCCCAGGGTTATCATCGTCTCCATCTGTCGCCACATAGTAGGTCGTGTCGCTAATCAGGAGGGCGGACCCGGCTTGGTGCGGTACGCGGGGATGCCTGGAGCGATGCGCGAGGGAGCATCAGCAGGACAATCAGCAGGACAATGGGAGACAAACGGGAGTTGCTATTCATAGGTTTTGTTTCCTGTTCTTCCTATCTGTTTCTGTTTCGTCAGACCTTCCAGATATTTCCTGGCATATGATAGCACAAAAACGACGCAAGGTAGGAGGATTTGTCAGGAGAAAATAATCAACAACAGGCCGGTGCCCCCCGCGGAGAAGCAGGAGATATGCTACAATAAAAAAGCTACGTCTGTTGACAGATTCGCTTGTCGGGGAGCGAATGGTTGTTCTCCGTCGGTTGCAATTTCTGGGAGGTAAGCTATGTGGTTGCGCTACAAACGCCTGGTTGGTATGGGGTTGGTGTTGCTGACGGTTGTAGGTCTGTTGTGGTCCTCTCAGGCAAAAGCCCCGCCCGCCGTGGCCGATTTTGCCTCGCCTCTTTTGCCACACGAGGCTGCTCGCCGGGTGCAGGCCGCGCAGCAGGCCGAGCAGGCCCGCAGGCTCGCCGCGCTCCAGCATGCTGAAAGCGAGGACCCTGGCAGTTCCCCTCAAATCTCTGGTGTCTACTTTCCGCAGACCGGGCACCATCTGAATAATCACGCCGGCTTTCTCGACTACTGGCGGGCCAATGGTCAGCTTCTTGTGTTTGGCTATCCAATTACTGAACCATTTGTCGAGAATGGGCGCACGGTGCAATACTTCGAGCGCGTGCGCTTTGAGCATCACCCCGAACTGGCCGGCACCGGCTGGGATGTTCAGCTTGGCTTGCTTGGGCGCGAGCTAAACCGCGAAACAATGAGCGTGCCCGACCCACAAAACGGCATAGCCTATTTTCCCGAAACCGGACATACCCTGTTTGGTGAATTTCGAGATTTCTGGCACCAACGCGGCAATGTTCAAATCTTCGGGTTGCCTATTAGCGAGGAGCACCAGCTCGATGGGCGCACGGTGCAGTATTTTGAGCGGGCCCGCTTCGAGTATAACCCCGACGATATGAACTACTTCTTGCGAAATCAGGAACAGTATTATACGTTTGATCTCGACACCCTCTATGAGGTGGTGTTGAGCGACCTGGGACGGCAGGTGGCGTGGGAGCGCAACATCAGCACTGCGCCTGTGGAGCGCGAACACGGCACGCCCGACTGGTCGCCCGCCCTGTGGCAACGTCGCATTGAGATAAACATTTCGACCCAGCAGCTTACTGCTTACGAAAATGATTTGCCTGTGTACCAGGCACCGGTTACGACCGGGCGGAGCGGGTTTGATACGCCCGCCGGACACTTCGCTATCTACGAAAAGCTCCCCATGCAAACGATGAGCGGTTCGGCGGGGGGCGAAAGCTGGTATGTGCCCAATATCCCCTGGGTGATGTATGTGCATGGGGGCGTGGCGATGCATGGGACGTACTGGCACAATCTGTTTGGGAGCGGGGTCCGTATCTCCCACGGTTGCATCAACCTGCGTATTGAAGATGCCCAGTGGCTCTATCAGTGGTCGGATATTGGGACAACAGTATGGATACATTATTGATTGAATTGAGAAAGAAAGAAGGAGCATATCGTAACGCCATGAAATTTCATCACGTTATTTTGCCTGCTTGCCTGCTTGTGGTGCTTGTGGTGCTGCTGGCCGGGTGTGAGAGCCAGGGGAGCGGGGCCAGCGGGGCCGCCAGTAGCCCCCCCCCACTCAATGCGCCGCTCCCCCTTGCAGCATCGCCGACCGCGAGAGTGGCTATGCCCGATGGGGCGGTGGTGGCTATTCCGCCCACGCCAGCGGAAAGCGCGTCCGACGGGGAGCTATCCAGCAATGGCGAAATGATGCTCGCGCTCGAAAGCAGTTTGATTGACCGCAAGCCATCCGCGCTCAGCGCAGGCGACCCGGCCCCCGACTTCTCCTACACGCTGGAAGATGGCACCACCCATCAGCTCAGCGATTTGCAAGGCAAGAAGGTACTGGTCAACTTCTGGGCCACCTGGTGCCCGCCCTGCAAGGCCGAAATGCCCGATATTCAGGAAGCCGCCGAAACATTCCGCGAGGAGGGGTTCAGGGTGCTGGCCGTGAGCCAGGACCCTGAACCGCAACGGATAGCCCCATTTGCCCGCAGTCTCCAGCTCACTTTCCCCGTCATTGCCGACCCGGAGAGCGAGATAGCCCGTCGCTATGGGGTGCGGGGGTTGCCCTCATCGTTCTTTATCAACACCGATGGGACCATTCACTCGTCGGTTATGGGCATGGTCAGCGTCAACTCAATTGAAAGGCATCTTTCGGCGATGGAATGATAGATAGAATGATAGGTCATCATTGGATGGTGGGGCGAGCCGAAACAGGGTTGCATAGGTGGTTGTCCAGAGTGGCTCTGCCCCCAACATCACCCCATCTGCCGCGTTCCCGATGCAATAAACCGTCTGCCTTGCATACCGCCGCCGGGCGCGGGTGCGCCAGTCCTCATCTTCCAGTTCTACGATGTCTACCCACACATCGGGCCGCTGTTCTTCAACCAGTTGCAGGTAGTGAAGCGTTGTTCCCTGCTCCCACCGTGTTATGATGATTGCGCCCGGCTCAACCCGCGCCAGCGTCCCCTCGGCAAATTCGCGGAAGAGCCGCAGATGGGACTTGTTGCCATAGGGCAGGCGGCTATGTCCCCAGGCCAGCGTGAGCAGCAGCAGGCCCGCCATTGCAAGGTTTGCGAGGGCAAGGGAGACCGGCAGTGTGGGGAGCGCGATCCACTGCCCTGTACGTCTCCATAGCCACTCGACCGCACCGGCAATGGAAGCGGCCCCCACCCCGACCCACAATGCCCAGGGGAGCAGAAGCGGCAGGGAAAAGACCATTGCATCCTGAACAGCGTGGCCCAGACTGGAAAAGTAGAGCGTTGTCGTTGCTGCAACAACCACGCTTCCCACCCACACATGGGGTCGCGAGCGCAACAATGCCAGAAACCCCACGCCCCCCGCGACAATCCCGACCATGCCGAACTCGAACCAGAGCCGCTCCCAGAGCGCGTGCCCTACTTCGACAAGGTGCTCGACACCGGGCCAATGAAAGACCTTCTGTCGCATCACGCCGCCGAACAGGTGGTTGAATGCGTCGCTCCAACTGGCCGGGGCACCCCAGAAGTAGGGGGCCCCACGCCCGACCTGGCCCGGCTGCATCCCGTTATCCAGACCATCGAAAGGCCCCATCCGCGCATATTGCACCAGCACAAACAGCCAGGGGAGTAGCCCGACAGCTCCCCACACCACAATTCGCCTCATATCGGCCCACTGCTCGCGCCCGATGGCCCCGATGGCATAGAGAGGATAGATAGGGATGGTACATGTTCCGCCCTGCCGGAAGAGCGGCACCACACCATAGAGCAGCAGCAGCGGAATACCAGTCAGGGCAAAGGAGCCGTGGTTGGTGAACCCCAGGCCAGCCACGCAGGCCGCCGCCGCCAGGGCCCGCCGCGCCCGCGGGGTGCGCGTGGGGGGGAGTGGCTCATTGCCCGTGTGCTCCCGCGTCTGCTCGTTTGCCTGCCACAGGAGCCACGCCAGCAGCACAAGCAGCAGCGTATTGAGCGTATAGACTTCGGCAAGGGTCGAAGCGTTCCACATACCCGGAGCCACGGCCAGCGCAATTGCCGCCACCAGAGCCGCCAGAAAGCGGCCTGTTGCTTGCAACACCAGCAGGGCCAGCAGCGCAACGGTTGCCGCCCCCGCCCCGGCAGAAACGAGCGTCACGCGGTGGGCCATATCGCCAGTGGGGAGCACCAGCGTTGCAAGCCAGGAGAGCATGGTATAGAGGGGGTAGCCGGTGGGGTGGGGAACGCCCGGCAAAAATGCAGCAAATTGAAATTCGGCACTATCGCCAGAAAGCACGCTGGGGGCCGCGGTGTGGGCATAGACTAGTAGCGGGCCGCCTGCGGCAAGCAACAACAATACCCCCGCTTTTGTCCGGAATCCGTGGAGCACATTCATGGCAGGCAACGCCAGGTATTAGCTCCCCAACCCGGCCCGCCGCAGCGCATCGGCCAGGGCCCCGTCGTCCTCATCGTTGCCTTCCCCTTCTTCTTCCGAAGAGGTATAGTGTGAGGTTGGTTCGGTGGGGGGCGGGGGAGCTTCCTCGTCGTCGTCCGACCAGTCGAGCGCGAGATGCTCCTCCCCGGCCAGCGCGATAATATCGTCTACGCCAAAAAGCAGCACATCTATCATGCTTCCGTCGTGGCTGCGCTCTTCTAGCTGAGACACAAGTTGTACCGCCTCCAGACTGGTGAGCACCTCGGCCAGCGTCTCCGGCGGTTCCTTTGGCGCGTCCTCGTTGGCCATCAACGCAACGATTTCTTCTGCCGTCGGGATACCCGTATCCACCAGCAAAACCGTTGCCCGCACAGTCGGATAGAGCAGACGGAGAATGGCGCGGGTTTCCTGAAGCTGCGCCACGGCCCGTCGGACGCTCCGGGAAGCGCGGCTGGCCTTGATTTCAAACACCGAGATTGTCCGCTTATCTTCAAGGACTACCGCATCCAGTTCCCGATATTTCATTGTGGCTCGCTTGTTTTGCCGCTGCTCATATTCGAGGATGCGGCGTTCGGAGAGATCATAGTGTTCTGCCAGCCAGTTTCGGAGGGTTTCTTCAGCCTGCCCCCCGAAAATGTCGCGCTGTCGTGGAGGGCGTATGGCCCGCTGGTTCTTGCGTTGCAGAACGAACCGTTCGACGTGCTCACGGTAGCGGCGATCTTCGGGTGTGGTCAGACGCGGGCGGGCATAGCTCAACGCAGCCATGCGCTTCTATCCTTTCTACTTTTTGCCCAGTTCAACCGAACGATGATAGGCGGCCCATATGGCCTCACTCAACGTGGCCCGCAGCCCCCCCCGCTCCAGCGCATTGAGCGCGGCGGCTGTGGTCCCCGCGGGCGAAGTAACTCCATTGCGAAGCTGTGCAAGATGCTGTCCGCTCTCGATGGCGTAGCGCACCGCCCCGGACATCGTTTGCAAAACGAGCCGGCTGGCCACCGGACGCGAAAACCCCAGATGGACCCCCGCATCAACCATCGCCTCCAGCATCAGAAATACATAGGCCGGACCGCTTCCATTGATAGCAGTCGCCATATCCAACTCGTGCTCACTCTCAACAACTTGCTCCTCACCAAGCGCGGCGAGAATAGCCTGTGCCCAGGCCTGTTGTTGCGTTGTCACGTTGGGCGAAGCGGTCCATACGGTCATCCCTGCGCCAATCTGCGCCGGCGTGTTGGGCATGGCCCGCACCACGGCACCATGCTCTAGCCCGCCAACAAAGGCAGCAATAGACACGCCCGCCAGAATAGAGAGACAGAGGGCCCCCTTCCCCAAGCTCCCCCGCAGCGGTGGCAAAACCTGCGAGAGCATCTGGGGCTTGATGGCAAAGATAACTACCTGCCCGGCCCGCGCCGCCTCCGTGTTGTCCTCGGTTGCGCCAATGCCATAGCGCGATTGCAGCTCGTTGCGACGCTCGGCCCGCGGCTCCGCAGCGAAAATCTGCCCCGGTGGGACCACCGCCTGCTTCAGCAAGCCACTGATGATGGCCTCGCCCATCGCCCCGGCCCCAATAAGCGAGATTGTCTGGTTTTCCAGCATCTTCACAATCCTTCCAGTTTCTTGTGGTCCAGTGTGTTCTGGTGTTTTCGCAGCTCCGTTGCTCCGTTGGATTTTCTGCAACAATAGCACGCAGACGCGCCGTTGTCAACCATAACAACCCGATAACGACGAAAATTGTGTGATCGTTCAGGGGGGGATAAATATAATCCTTCAGAACAAGGAATATCGCTCCTGAGAACGCGGGCGAAGCTCCCCCCTCCCAATCCCTCCCCCCGCCGGGGGGAGGACAGGTGGGGGGACTGAACGATTACAAAATTGTGAAAGATTTCGTTGATTTCGTTATCACAGTTGCATAAGCAGGAAGCCAGTGGTATAGTTACAGTGAGAAGTAAGGACAACTGCCAGGGATACGAACAGGCGGGACAGGCTAGCTGCGGTCCGGGGGCTGGCGACAACCAGTTTCTCGCTTTGTTCCCCCACCCGGCGGGAGCAGAGCGGATTTCAGCAGGTTCCTATCCCAACAGGAACATCCTGGCAGGATGACAGCCACCCGCAACAAGCGAGTGGACTGTAAGGAATAAACCACGAATGGAACGTAGTGTGACAGGAACAAAATACACGTACAATGTCAAATGAAACTACTCGACTCGATGTAGCGATCTTTATTGATTTTGAGAATATCTATGTCAGTGTGCATGAAAAACTTGACGAAAGCCCGGATTTTGAATCAATAATGGATCGCTGTAGTGACCTGGGCCGCGTGATTATGGCACGCGCCTATGCCGACTGGTATCGGTACCCGCGCATTACCAGTGCGCTCTATGCAAATGGCATCGAACCTATCTATGTCCCGACGTATTACTACGACAAAGACATGGGGCGCACCGGACGAGCCATTAAAAACAGCGTTGATATGAATATGTGTATTGACGCAATGAAAACGTTGTTTCTGAATGAGAACGTTGCAAAGTTCGTCTTGATTACCGGCGACCGCGATTTTATTCCACTGGTGAATAGCATCCGGCAGCTTGGAAAAGAAGTCATCATTATTGGCATCGGGGGAGCGGCTTCAGCCCACCTGGCCCAGAGTGCCGATGAGTTTGTCTTTTACGAGCAGCTTGTGGGCAAAACCGTTCCCGATGCGCCAAATCGCCGCTCCAGAGCCACACGTCCGCCAGCCACTGTGTCAGAACAACCCGCATCCCCACCGCCTCAATCGGATACTGCCTCCGAACCCGAACCTGATATTTACCACACGCTCGTTGAGGCCGTCCATGTTGTCCGCGAACGCGGCTACCTCTCGACCCTCGGTTCGCTAAAACTGGTGATGAAGGAATTGATGGGAGGAGAGTTCAAGGAAAGCCGCTATAAAAACCTGAACGGCCGCTCGTTTAGCAAGTTCAAAGATTTCGTGCTCGATGCCGAAAAGCGGGGCAAAGTGCAGATTTACACCAATGGCACCGTCAGCGAAGTGTTTTTGCCTGGCGAAGATGCCCGAAAGCTCTCGCAGTTTGCCGAAGCCCGCGAGGAACAATCACGCACGGAGACACAATCTCAGCCAGCAGCCGAAACAGGCAAAGCGCGGTCTCCGTCGTCCTCATCCTCTTCGTCGTCCTCATCCTCTTCGTCTTCGTCGGGCCGCTCGCGCCGCCGCCGCCGCCCACGTAGCCAATCGAAGGGAGCAACACCACTCCCTACCGAGGCTTCCCTCAAGACAGAGCAAGAAAAAGAGGAGAAGCCATTCAACGAGCTGTATGAAACGGCCGGGTCGGATGTGGGCTACGATGATAGGGGCGAGTGGGGAACACACGAGCAAGCGGAAGTTGTGTTCGATTCTGGAGAGCCGGATGGTGAGCAAGAAGCAGAACAGGAGGAACAGGCCGCAGAGGTAGGCCGCCAGAGCGAACCGTTTTTGGCGGGATACTCGCTGCCCGAACCAATAGAACCCGACGAAGCATTGCTCTCTACTTTTGCCAGAGAAAAGGAAGAGACTTCGAGCAAGGAACCGGTGCTTTCCTGGGGAGATGAAGACGTAGAGCTATTCAATGTGAAAGAAGCCCTCCGGCTATCGCAAATGATCGAATCACTCCGCGATGAGAAGGGGTCTGAAAAACCGGACGATGATGATGCTCTCGCACAAGAACCGGCGGAAGCTCCGAAGCAAGACAAGGCTGCTCAAGAACAGATTACATTAGAGCAACAGGAACACGAAGAGACCGTTACCAGTGACGATGTGGGGGAAACTTCTGTTTCCTCAGAGACGGTGTCGGAAACAGGATCGGAAACCACTCCGGATACCCCAGACATATCGGAAACGATGCCAGATACGCCAGATGTACCAGAAACAATGGCGGATGGGAGCACACCGGCAGTGGAGCAGGACGAAAGCGAAGCAAGGGACACAGCAACAGGCAGCGAGCCTGACGTAACACCAATAGCAGAAAGCAGCGATGACAACGCAGAAAACGAGACTATCTTTACTGATGAAGAATGGCAGGCGTTTCGTATCATGATGATGAGGTTTCCAAAGCCCACTTCGTTTGCCCAGATTTTCGATGCGCTGCGCGAGCTTCGTCAACAACAAAAGATCGTCCGGACAAACGAGCAACTTCGCAGTATGGTCAAACAGTCCATCAATACGGGCTTGCTTGAACGAAGTGGACGCGGGAAGCGCGTCTACTACAAACTCAGGCAGGACCAGGAGCTGCCCTTGCAAGACGAGAGCAGCCCTGACAGTAGCAACGAGGGCAACCCTGACGGCAACAACGATGGGAACCCTGGCGATTAAGCACTATGGTCGTTAAAATTTGCGGGATTCGGACACCGGCGCATGCCCTGACTGCGGCCCGCGCCGGTGCCGATATGATAGGCCTCGTTTTTGCGCCGAGCCGCCGCCAGGTTTCCCCTGAAGAAGCAGCGGATATTGCTTCGGCTCTGCGAGAGGACGAGGCGGGCCAGCAGGCCTGGCTGGTCGGAGTCTTTCTCCACGAACAGATTGAGCAGATCAACGCGGTCGCGGCAAGATGTGGGCTGGACTATGTCCAGGTTCACGGTGAATCACGCCCGGAGGATTTCTCCCCCATCCGCTACCCGCTGATGAAATCGTTGGGGCTTGTGGGGGCCCCCGGTGAGCATATCTGGCTCACGTTGACAGCCAACCCGGAGCAATCGGGTATCACCTTTGCTCCCTGTCCGCTGCATATAGATGCCCAGGTTGCCGGAGCCAGCGGGGGAACGGGGATGCTGGCCAACTGGAGCCGCGCCACCGAACTGGCCCGCCACCAGCGTTTGATGCTGGCCGGCGGGTTGACCCCGGACAATGTCGCGACGGCCATTGCTCAGGTGCGCCCCTGGGGGGTAGATGTCAGCAGCGGAGTCGAACGAGATGGCACCAAAGATGACACGCTGATCGAGCAGTTTATCCAGGCGGCCCGTTCTGTGGTATGATAGGCGGGCAAGAAAGCAAACAAGAACATATGGAAGATGATAAGGAGGATGTGTTTTGAAAGGGTTTTACAAAGTTCTTGGGCTGTTAGTATTCATCGGTTTGGCCGTTGTCATTGTCCGAGCAATCCGCCGCCAGCAGCAGGACAGCACCCTCAACCCCATGCCCGCATCCACCGGCGATGCGAGCAGAGGTGGCGCAAGCGGTGGACAGAAACGCACCATCAGCCGTGAGTTGCTCGAAATCCTGGCCGATCCCGAAGACAAGGGACCGGTCGAATTGCTCGTGATGGATGGCAAGGAGTGGCTTGTCAACCGTCGCAATGGCTACCGCTACCCGGTGGAAGATGGCATTCCCATTATGCTCATTGAGGAAGGCAAGAAATATCAGGATGCCAGCCTGATCACGGCCTGATATTTTGGAGAAGCGATAACAATACCCTGTTCGTCTAAAGAGGTGGTAAGCGTTCACGGTGTTCGGGCAATCCCAGGATTTACCAGCGTGGCCTCTCGCAGATTCCTTCTCTGCGAGAGGCTCTCTTTATTGCCCGACACATTTCCTGATGCCTCGCTTGCACCTGTCTACAACATGGTACAATGGGAATGGAGCAAGAGGAAACCAGCAACGAACGCTCCGGCGCATACGCCCCAAAGACAATAAGGAGGGGAACTGATGGCAAAAGAAACAGAAGAATACCGTTCGACGGCCCAGGCTTCGCCGGCTCAGGTAGCTGAACCACCTGCCCCATCACCCATTGTCGCCGCGGATAATGGAGAAAGGGAGTTGCTCCCGCTTCCGCCGGAGGAGTGGCCCGACATTTCCCATATTGTGACGGAGGATGATACCCCGGTGGATAACCTTGCTTCTGCCAAAAACCAGCGGTTGCTGGTTGATCCGCTCTATAGCTCGTGGCGGCCGCCCGAAGGGATAGAAACCTTTCTGGCAGATGCCAACGTCGGGATATTCTACGCAGTCAAAAAGCCGCCAGTGGTGCCGGATGTCTTTTTGAGCCTGGGGGTGAGCGTGCCGGAGCACTGGTGGGAAAAACGTCACCGCTCCTACTTCATCTGGGAGTTTGGCAAGCCGCCCGATGTAGTGATAGAAATTGTCTCGAACCGCAAGGGGAGTGAAGACGAAAGCAAACTGACCCGCTATGCCCATATGCGCGTGCTCTACTACGTTATCTACGACCCGATGAAATACCTGGAAAAAGACGTGTTACGAGTGTATGAACTGCATGGCGGCATCTACGATGAGCTACCGGCAACCTGGTTGCCACAGGTTGGGCTAGGGGTGACACGCTGGCGCGGCACCTACGAAGGCAAAGCAGATACCTGGCTCCGCTGGTGCAATGAGGATGGGGTCCCCATTCCCACAGGGTACGAGCGGGCCGAACGAGAACACGAACGGGCCGAACGAGAACACGAACGGGCCGAACAAGAACACGAGCGGGCCGAACGAGAACACGAGCGGGCCGAACAAGAACGCGAGCGGGCCCGACAGCTCGCGGCAAAACTGCGCGAACTGGGCATTGACCCCGATGGCGCATAATTCGGGTATGTTCGAGTATGAAAGAATACAACGTGTTTAAGATTACTTGAAGGAGGATACGATGCAGAATGGAGAAGAACAGGCACAGGGGATGCCTCGCCTGAACGAACCCGCCCCCAACTTTGAGGCGGTCACAACCCACGGAAAAAAAACACTGTCGGATTATCGGGGAAAATGGCTCGTGTTGTTCTCTCACCCGGCCGATTTTACGCCCGTTTGCACCACCGAGTTTATGGCGTTTGCCAATCACTACAACGAGTTTGCCGCCCTGAATTGCGACCTGCTGGGGCTTTCTATTGACAGTATCTTTTCCCATCTGTCGTGGACCCGCAATATCGAAGAGAAATTCGGAGTCAACATTCCTTTTCCCATCATCGAAGACCTTTCGATGAATGTCGCCAGAGCCTACGGCATGGTCCACCCTGGAGCGGGTGATACCTCGGCAGTACGCACGACATTCATCATTGATGATAAGGGACTGCTACGGGCAATGCTCTACTATCCCATGACGAATGGCCGTTCTGTATCCGAAATTCTTCGCCTGGTCAAGGCCCTGCAAACCTCGGATGCCCACGGCATAGCCACGCCCGAAAACTGGCAGCCGGGTGAGAAAGTGATTGTCCCACCGCCAAAGACGGCAGAAGCGGCCAGCGCACGGTTGAACGAAGGGTATGAGTGCGTTGACTGGTATTTCTGCAAGAAGGATTTGTAACCTGATGAACCACGATGGTCAGCCAGTGGATTGATACCGATTTGCTTTCAAAGCAGCAAGAAAACCACGTGCTGTCTGTTGTGTGTAGGATGAGGATGATGAGAGGATGATGAAGGAGTGGACGTGAATTACAAAGATTACTACGCGATCCTTGGCCTGTCGCCCGATGCCGATGAGAAAACCATTCGCCAGACCTATCGCTCCCTTGCGCGACAATATCATCCTGATGTCAACCCTGGAGATGCCCAGGCAGAAGAGCGGTTCAAAGAAATCAACGAAGCCTACCAGGTATTGGGAGATGCCGAAAAACGACAGAAGTATGACCAGCTTCGCCAGCAATACCAGCAGTGGCAGCAGCACGGCGGCGATGCGAGCGGGTTCGATTGGGGAGGCTGGCAGGCCGCGCCCGGCGGAGCCTATACCTCCACCCGGAGTGTCTCGCCGGAGGACCTGCAAGACCTGTTTGGCGACGATTTGCCCTTCTCCGACTTCTTCCGTTCGATCTTCGGGCAGGGAGTGGGTTTCGGGCAGGGAGCGACCCGCGAACCTCAGCCCCGCGCCCGCCGTGGGCGCGATGCCGAGGTTGCTGTCGAACTGACGCTCGAAGAAGCATTTCACGGAACAACTCGCACCATCCAGGCCGCAGACCGCCGCATTGAGGCCCGTATTCCGCCGGGGGTTCGCAGCGGCTCACGGGTGCGGCTCGCCGGCCAGGGGCATCCGGGCACCGACAACAGGCCAGCAGGCGACCTCTACCTGAACATCCAGGTTGCCCCTCATTCCCAGTTTGAGCGCGACGGCGACAACCTGCACAGCACCATTGCGGTAGACATCTACACCGCCGCAGCAGGGGGCGATGTGCGTGTTCCCACTATTGATGGCAGCGTGCATCTCAAGATACCGCCGCGGACGCAGGCAGACCGCACCTTCCGGCTGCGTGGCAAAGGCATGCCCCGTCTCAACAAGCCGGCGGAGCGAGGCGATATGTACGCAACGGTAAAACTGGTGTTGCCTGAACCGATGAGCGACGAAGAGATTGAAACCCTACGAAATCTGGCTCATGCGGAGACATAGGCGTAGGAAGCAGGGGAGTGCGCGGGAAACAAGAGGGAAGCCAAAGGGGAAACCACTATGACCTATCAAATAATAACCATTGAAGAAGCAGCAACTATCGTTGGACTACCCACAACAGTCGTCAGCTTCTATGCAGAAGTGGGTCTGATTGGCTCATTGTCCAGCACAGGCGGCTATACCGAAGAGCACCTCCGGGAACTCCGGAGGGCCCGCCGATTGATGCAAGACCTGGACCTCTCACCAGAAGCAGTCGAGGTAGTGTTGCGAATGCGACAGCGTATTCTTGCCCTGGAGCAGGAGGTGTGCCAGCTTCGCACCGAAGCACAGGCGGCTCGCCTCCGCCAACAGGCCCCCAATACCTGGTTTGAGGCCGACTGGCGCGAGGGATGGTAGCGCAGGGTATTGCAGCGCAGGGTATTGCAGCGCAAGGTGGTGTAGCGTGAGGGAGTGGAGGAATGGAGGAGGGAAAATGACCATGCCTATCCCCAAAGACATCGAAAAAATTTTGCGGCGAGGAACCTGGAAACATATCCTCGCCCTGATTTTGCTGGTTGTGGCGATGATATTGCCGGGCTGGTTGCTGGTCAATGCCATTGCCGTTGGCGAAGCCCGTCAAGCCATGCTTGGTGCAGGGATTATCATTTTGCTGGCCATGATTGGTGTGCTGGTGTGGGTCGGCATCCGCCGCCGCCGGCATATCTTGCAAACCTTGCGGAAGCGTCCGCAAGATATTGTCTGGGCCTATCGCAGTGTGCTTGTTGCCGGAAAATCAAAAGGGCATGTGCGGTTTCATACCATCGGAAAAACCTGGGCAATGTTTGCCGTTCGGGGCAAGGAGGGGGAAAAGGTGCTCAACTTCTTCTCCAGTAACGCCCCCCATATGACCATCGGATGGAGCGAGGCAAACCAGCAACGGTATGTGCACGACCCGAACGACTTACAACGCAATCCCCTGCGTTCTCAGGGAATATATACGCCGGAGCCTCCGCCGATGCGGGCAAAACCGCAACAGAAAAACCAATAGGGCAGATGCTCCTTTGTGGTCAGGGACTGCCCTATTGATTGTTTCATCATTCAGAAGGTTCTCTGGTCCTGGGAAGCGGGACTATCGCATTGCAGCGAGGCAAAACTCAGGTTTACCGCATTCGTCGGGTGCGCTTGTTCCGTGCGGGAATAGGCACGAGGCGCGGCTGTGGGATAGCATATATCGGCTGGATGCACACCAGGGTGAACAGGAGTGCAAAGAGAATAATGGTGATGGTACCCATGACTTTATCCTTTCACCTTGAGAGCTACGCCATCGTAGCATCCTCCAGGGTTTCAACTATTTACTATCTTCAGTATAACGAATTTTGTTCGTAGTGTCCATAGGTGAAAAGTCCCATCCCATTGCAGGTACCTGAGGCAAAAAGCCGCATACGCTTGCAGCAACCGGACTATGAGAAATGTATTACAATCGAGGGGAGGGGACAAAAGCCACGCGGGAGCCGATTGACAGCAATAACAAGCTATGCTATAGAGTAGGGTTGTCCATTGTAACGATATTGAAGGGACTATGATAGGCCGTATTGTCCATGTAACCAGATACCGTAATGTTATGGAGGGTTGCTTTGATTGAAGCCATTGGATTGACAAAACGATTTGGCCGTCGGACTGCAATAAAGAACGTGAGTTTTCGCGTGGAGCAGGGGGAAATCCTGGGGTTTCTGGGACCCAATGGCTCCGGAAAAACAACGACCATGCGCATACTCACCGGTTATATGCCGCCGAACAAGGGGGGAGCAAGCATCGCCGGGCACGATGTACTCTCCGACTCGATAGCGGCCCGGAAAAAGCTGGGCTACCTGCCCGAAAATGTCCCGCTGTATCCAGAAATGAGCGTGGCGGGCTACCTCGATTATATGGCCCGGCTGCGGCATCTTCCCGACCGCCGCGCCGCCATCCAGCGAGCAATGAAGATGGTGCATATTGAGGACCATGCCAACCGTCGCATTGCCAAACTTTCCAAAGGGTATCGCCAGCGGGTCGGGCTGGCCCAGGCTCTCCTCCACGATCCGCCCGTGTTAATTCTCGATGAGCCGACGGTGGGCCTCGACCCGCGTCAGATTATCGAAGTCCGCGAATTGATCCGTCAGCTAAGCCAGGAACGCACGATTATTTTGAGCACCCATATGTTGCCAGAGGTGAGCCAGCTTTGCAATCGCGTAGTTATTCTCAACGAAGGGAGCATTGCCGCCATTGATACGCCAGACGAACTGACAAACCGCTTGCAGGGCATCGGACGCAGGGTGCATCTCCAGGTTGAGCAGCCGGCCCCCGATGCTGCCGAAAAAATTGGCTCGCTCGACGGAGTCAGTGAGGTGGAGGAGACAAAGGACGGCACCTTTGAGGTCGCATGTTCACACGATACGGCTCTGCGCCCGCTCCTGGCAAAGCTGGTGGTTGAGCAGGGATGGGGATTGCTGGAGCTGCGCCCGGTGGGGATGAGTATGGAAGAAATCTTCTTGAAGCTGACAACTGACGAAGATCTCGAAGAGCCATACAAACCTGATAGGGCAGACAGGACCGACCGCGAGGATGCTCAGGAGGAGCCTGAGCAGGAGGAGCCTGAACAGGAGAAGCCTGAACAGGAGAAGCCTGAGCGGGAAGAAGAGAAGGTGAAAGAGGAATAGAAAGGGGAAGACGTGTCTACTGCTTTGAATATCGCCCGGCGAGAACTGGGCGCATACTTTGTCTCGCCTATTGCCTATATTGTCACTGCTGCATTTCTTTTCATCAGCGGGCTGTTTTTTGCCATCATCCTGATCAATACGTATCAGGCAAGCCTGGAGATGGTGTTTGCCAATGTCGTTATCACGTTGCTGTTCATTGCGCCATTGCTGACCATGCGTCTGCTGGCCGATGAATATCGCAGCGGAACCATTGAGGTGTTGCTCACGGCCCCCGTGAGCGATTGGCAAGTTGTTCTTGGGAAATTTCTTGCCGCCCTGGGGCTGTTTTGCATCATGCTCCTTATTACGCTCTACTATCCATTGATTCTCTGGCGGCTTGGGGGCAACCCCGACATTGGCCCGATTGTCAGCGGATATATCGGGATGCTCTTGCTTGGGAGCGCGATGCTGGCCCTGGGAACGCTCACCTCGGCAATGACCCAAAACCAGATTGTTGCTGCGGTTGCGAGTTTTGGTATTGTCCTTGTGCTCTGGTTGCTTGAGGCAGCGGCCAGCATTTCGCCCGACGCAGCCGAGGTGCTGAGCGCACTCTCGCTCCGCGAACACTACGACGAATTCGCCCGCGGAGCTATCAATGCCAGAGATGTGCTCTACTACCTGAGTTTAACCGCAGGTTCGTTGTTTGTGGCAACCCGTATTCTTGAAACTCGGAGGTATCGTTCATGACAGACATGACAGAAAAGAACGACAAGAACGACAAGAACGACAAGAACGACAAAAAGGGCAAGAAGGGCAAGAAGGAGCCAACCACGATAAAAACCAGAGTACGCTTTTCGTTTTTTCGGTTGCTACGCCTGGGCACCAATGCCACCATTATGACTATCGCCTTTCTGGGCATCCTGGTTCTTCTCAATATCGTAATTATGCGCTATCATCTGCGATGGGATCTCACGGCAACCGGGGAGTTTTCGCTCTCGGAGCAGTCTATCCAGATTATCAAGAGTGTCGAGCAGCCGGTTCACATTATCGGCTTCTTTCCGCAGCACGATGCCCGCTATCAGGAGCAACAGGAAACGGTTGAGAGCAAGCTGAAGGAATACACCACGCGCTCGGAGCACATCAGTTATCGAGCGGTTGATCTCGACGCAGACCCGCTCACGGCGCGGATGTATGAGGTGCAGTCGCCCGGTACGCTCGTTTTTCAGAGTGGCGACACCCAGGAAAAGGTGATGGGAACGCAGGAGCAGGCCTTGACAGCGGCTCTGCTGAAGGTTACGCAAGATGCTCCGACGACGATCTACTTCCTGGCGGGGCATAGGGAACGGTCGCTCGAAGATTTTGGCCGCCGCGATTTTGCAATGGCGCGACAGCTTCTCGAACAGGATAATTTCCAGGTTGAATCGCTCAATCTGTTCGTTGCCGATACTATTCCAGTGACGCATACGGTTCTTGTCGTGGCCGACCCGGTTGACCCGCTCCAACCCGAAGAGGAAGCGATTATCGAGCAGTATATTGAGCAGGGAGGGCGGATGCTGCTCCTCAGCGACCCCGGCTCGCCGCTGCCGCTCGGTGATTTGCTGGCCCGGGTGGGGCTAACATGGAATGATGACGTGATTATTGACCAGCAGGCGCAGCGGGGGCTAGAAATCGCTCCCATTGTCATTGACTACCCCCCGCACCAGATTACGGAAGATTTGCAGCAGCGGCGGACAATCTTCTTGAGCGTCCGCTCCCTGAGCAGGAATGAGATGGAACCAGCCGGTATCACCCGCTCAACGCTGTTGCAAAGTAGCCCGACCAGCCAGGCGGCGACCGATATTGCCGATGGGCAGGTGCGGTTGCAGCCCGGTGATCGCACAGGGCCGCTGGACTTTGGCTACGCCATCGAGGGGAGCCTGGCCGCGCCCGGTAGCCCGACGATGCCAGATGCATCGCAGACAAGGGCCCGCATGGTGGTCATTGGGGATGCCGATTTTGCCAGCAATGAGCTACTGGGTGCGCCGGCAACGGTCAACGCCGCATTGTTTCGCAACACCATTGCCTGGCTTGCCGAGGAAGAAGCGTTGATCTCGCTCCCTCCCAAGCCAACGGTTGATCGGACAATTATGCTTACGCCAGACCAGGAGCGGTTTGTACTCTACAGCAGTATGGCCGGCTTGCCTCTGCTGGTGCTTATTACGGGAGTTGTTGTGGGATGGCTTCGTCGCTAGGGAGGGGGAAACGATGAAATTTCGGACAACGCTCATTTTGCTGGTTATTTTCATTGCACTTGGGGGATACGTCTACTGGTCGTGGGAGCAGGAGCAGCAGGCCGCCTCGGAAGAACCCGATACACCGGAGAGCACGGCGATTCCGATCCTCCAGTTCGACCCGACCACGGTCCACACGATTGAGGTGGAACGGGGCATCGGGTGGGTGGTGCGGTTGGAGAAGGAACGCGAGAGCGGGACCTGGTATCTTGATGATCCACACAACAACCGCGCCGATATGATGCAGGTGACGCGGGTGCTGACCGACCTTTCGGAACTCAAGGCAACCCGTGCTATTTCGCTTTCTGAGGCACAGGAGATGGCCGCCTATGGGTTGGAACCGCCCCGATATGAGCTACGGCTCTTCGACGCAAACGGCGGGAGTATTGCCCAGTTTCGCCTGGGCGACAAAAACCCTGGCGGGACGGCGCGGTATGTTTTGTTTGGAGAGGAGCCATATCTCTACCTGGTGAGTAGCCATTTGCTGGAGCCGGCGACCCGCTGGGTCGAAGTGCCGCCGGTGGAGCCAACACCGACGGGTGTTGCGATACCAACCGTTTCGCCGACAGAAGTCATTACGCCCACGGCAACCCCAACTATCACACCAACAATGACCCCGGTCATCACGCTCACGGCAACCCCAACTATCACACCAACAACACCTATCACGCCAACGGGGACGCAGACCGTAACCGACACCGCAAGTACGCAGGCAGTGACCGGGACGCAGACCATCACGCCAACGGGGACAGTAACGGGGACGCAGACCATCACGCCAACGGGGACAGTAACGGGGACGCAGACCATAACCGACACCGCAAGTACGCAGGCAGTGACCGGGACGCAGACCATCACGCCAACGGGGACAGTAACGGGGACGC
>DAOTUE010000203.1:0-6467 GCA_034436975.1 Chloroflexaceae bacterium | reverse complement strand
ACCAGTGCGGCCCACGTTGCCGCGCTCCTGCGCCAGCATCTTCCCAACACTCCCTCCCGCCTCCTCTTGGAATCTGTGCCACTCACAACCCGGGCCACATATATCGCGTTGTCGGCTGTCGTGTTGCTCTACGAACAACAAAACACATTCCTGACCCCGGCCAATCAGTGGGAGCGCATACTGACCAGTTCTGTGCTCA
Organism: Chloroflexaceae bacterium; assembly: GCA_034436975.1. GTDB lineage: Bacteria > Chloroflexota > Chloroflexia > Chloroflexales > Chloroflexaceae > JAAUSY01. Next base: position 6,268 of record DAOTUE010000203.1, on the reverse strand, counting down.
AAGACGAGATAGCAGCACACCTGGAGGCAGCAGCAGATGGCCAGTGGCATCATCAGCTTCTCCCATCGGAAGAACGATTGCCTATGCTCTGCGAACCGTGTGGCATCACCATTGCGCCGGCGCAACTCCCGTATGTCTGGCAGGCACTACGCGCCCTGCTTGACCGTGCCCTTGAGCAAACGCTCTGGCTCGGTGATGTCCGGGAACTGTTATCGCGGATGTCCGAGCAGATTATCGCGCATGGCCGCCGTCCACTGCTACTGCTGGAGGATGTGACGGCTTTTCGTATTCTGGGGGATCGGTTGCTTGACTATTTGCTTGACCTGACAAGCGGGCACTTCGACGCGGTTCTTGGGATGACTACGGGGTTTGAGCAAACCCGGATCGCTGGCGCATCGCTGGCAGGCGATCTGACGCATATTCATCACCGGCTACGGGGCCGCTTTGCCCTGACCGACGAGCAGGGACGTTCTTATGGCCTGGATGATGACGTGGTTGAACTTGCCCGAACCTACCTACACGCGGTCAAAGATGGCAGCGGGACCTGTGCAACCTGCTCCCATCAACAGATGTGTGAGCAACTGTTTGGTGCCGATCTCTACCCCTTTACCGAAACAATGTTACTCCGTGCATTCAATAGCTTACAAGAAGAGGGAACCACACGGCAAACCCCGCGTTTGCTGCTTGAGCACATCCTCGGTCCGGTGCTCCTGGCCGACATGCCCCCCTCGACCGTGCTGGAACAGTCCCCTTACCTGACCCCTCCCCCCATGCTCTTTCGCAGCGACGAAGCCACTGACGCAGTGCTCCAGGCCTTGCTCCGCTGGTATGGGCAGGTGGGGGATACCAGCGTCACGCTTGACCGACGAATTGCCGATGTCTGGGGGATACCGCTTTTGCCAGACCTGCTCCATAACGGGCAGGTGTGTATTAGCAGGGCCTATGTTGCCTCATCGCCAGGTGCGCCAGCAGTACCAGACGATTGGCAGCAAGAACTACGCGAATTGCAACAGTGGTTGACGGCAGGCGGGATCTACCCCCGACGCGAAACACTCAAACAGGGCATCGAGCGTATCCTCTTCACCTTCGGCGACCCACGTTCGCTCGCCAATCCCCACGCGCTCTCGCTGCAAAAAGCCGAGATCTGCTATGCTCGTGGCGATGAGCGTATCCCCATCTTCCTGGGGCGCGACAGTGGTGATCAACCTGTTACTCGCACATCACTCAAGGTCAGGATTACGGGAACGTCGGAAGAACGAGGTATCCTTGAGGAACTGGCTTACCTGGCCCTGAGCCAGGCAGACATCGCGCAGGTGTGCCACAACGTTGCTCTCACGCTGGAATGGTCACGGCAGCATTGGGAAACCTATCATGAGGAAATTCGTATGATGTTCCAGGAGCATCTGGGGGGCATCACCATTGAACACCTTGTCCTCATCGCCTGGAAGATGATTGCGGCATTGTCTGGAATGACTGCGGATGGCCCGGGAATACTCACGGATGATGACACAGACGAAAGGTGCTATGTACGGACAACGCCCTGGTCGGAAACGCAGCATGGTTCCTGTTATCGCGCAGGTAAGCGGCTCATTGCCTGGCGGGAGACCGTCCGACGACTTTTTCTTGGAATGTTTATGTTGCGAGATACGCTGATAGATCGTGAATGCTACGATACCGCTCTCAGCCAGTTTGTCCCATCACAGGTGATTGAGCAGTGCGCGACATGGTCGCTCTCATCTCTCCGTACCCTGCCGTTTCGCATCCGTCCGATGGGGCAGAAGTTGTATGATCTGTTTGTGCCACTCCAGCAGTACGCTGCTGCTCTGATGCAGTTTCAGGTTGAGGATGCGCTTCAGAACGATATACACCAGTTGGAAGAATGGTCCATGCACCTTCGAGAACAGAGGACAATGGACTTCGAGCAGTTTCATACCCATCTGAGAACGCTTCGCTGGCGTTGTGGCGAGGTGGGGGTTGTCTGGCGTGAAACCTGGGATGACGTGCTGGAATACCTCCATACCCTCACACCGGAGCACATACAGACCCTCCATATCCGGGTTTCCACGCTGGCCCGCGCCACGCAGGAGCAAAACGCAACACAACCATATGATGTGTGGAGCTACCAGGCATTTCGCCATGCCCTGGCCCCCCTGTTCTCCCATCCCTACTGGTCCGCCGTTACGACGCTTCAGCATATCCAGCAGGAGTTGCTCGCCACAGTCCGACTGCGCTACCCGGCAAAGGGAAAAGCTCTGGCCAACACGCAATCATACAAAGCGTGTCTCCAGACGATACGGGCCATTCGGAAGGAACTTCGCAACGATGTCTGAACAAATACCTGAACGAAAGAGTTCGCTATCGTTGGCAGATGAACTGGCCGCGACGTTGCGACAGGTTGATAGGATGATTGCTCGCCATGAAGCAGGAAAGGATTACACTGTTGGACAGGAGCGACTAACCTGGTTTCATCTGCTTGTCAAGCAGTTTTATGAAGAACTGGTCGAATTCAGCATCCTTTCGCAAAAAGTGTCCTATAATGGAGGGAGTGGAGAGGACATCAGGCGCAGAACCTGTGCCGAACTCTGCACCAGCGAACCGGCCACATTTCGTTCGCCAGCACAGGCCCTGACAGCAGGCCACCTGGATCTGCTGAACCTGGTGGAATATACTGTCAGCGCACGGGCCTTGCTCCGCGAGCGGCGGGCCTGGATAATGGAGCAGGCAATGGAGAAAAAGCAGAAATGAAGCAGAGCAACTTTTCTTCATCAAAGCAGGATAAACGAGATACTATACCACAAGTATTCAAACGGATTTGGTATGAATGGGTTATGAGGGAGTGTCGAAAGTTTTTCGCAGGTGATAGTAATTGTGAACTCCACGCAATTTGATAAAAGGCTTCCCACGGAGAGGCAATATGTCGTCAGGGTTTTGTTGACAGATGGGACAATCGCAGGGTAGTGGTTCAGTGAGGATTTCTGAGAAACTGTAGGTTCGTCTCCACTCTTGCATATGAGGACTGGGAAGTTTGAACCGACGAAACGGATGGCTGTAGAAGAGACCACCCCGCCAGGCTTCATGCATTGGCGCGCTCGAATCAACCGAGGTTATGCCAGTACGAGCAAGGGTATTGAGAACCTTCTCTGAGCTAACTCCCAGAATGTGCAAGTTGGTCCCAATTGCTTCCATTGCTGCCTCAACCCGTCGAAGAAGTTCATCGCGTGAACTGGCAACCATGCCGGCCAGTGAGCCTAACGCAAACGACGTGTAGCCCATATCTGCAAGGGCCTGGGCAACAACGTAGACCCGTTCAACGGTATACCCCTGGATAACTCCAACAGGATAGACCTGCGGTGGTAAACATTGTGCTATGATAGCATTCATCAGCCATCTGGCGTTTTCCAGATTTCGGATAACACGCCGATCCAGTTCAGCCAGATTGCGTGTTCCAATCATTGGTACATCAAGGTGACAGATCCCGGTTGGAATAGTTGTACCTGTTACCATATTGAGTTGGCGTTGTAACACGGTCTCAGGGGCGATGTAACGATGCTTCCGTTGGTATTGAAATGCGCCACTATCAATGATAAGTTCCAATGGAGTGGTTGTCCATTGGCTAATATGCCAGATCTGATTGACATTTGGCGGGCTGACCAGCAATCGCACGTTGGCACAATAGTCCTGATAAAGAGGGTCGCCATGCCCCCAGGAAACAAAATACTTCATAAATATCATACACCACCGCCGAGAAAGAGACTGTATCGGCAGTGATGACCAGGCTACTGAGATCATTCTCAGTGGCTTTTTTTATTGTGGTTCTCATTCCGAGAACTTACCCCGATTCACCCTATAAATCCACAACGGCCCGAGAGGCCCAGGCCACAAGGATCTTTCCCTGTGGCTTTTTTGCTGCTGTTCTCAAAGTAGAAACAGTTTGCCGCCTTTTGCATTCTCTGTCAAGGGAACGGACGTGAGCGACGTGAGCAAGGACGCGGGAGCCATCCGTGAGTTTGGGGGGAAAGTGCGCCACCTCCGCGAGCAAGCAGGTCTTACCCAGTCTGAACTTGCTGAACAAATCGGATTGAGTGGTCATTCCAAAGGGTTCATTAGTGAGATAGAAAGCGGCAAAAAGATACCCCGTGCCGAGTGGATTATCCGTCTGGCATTGTTTTTTGGAGTGACGACTGACTATTTGCTTCTTGACAAAGGACAAGAAGACGAAAGAAGGATATGACAATACGCTATTTCATTCCCGATTGGGATGATCGGGTTGATCCAGCATATGATTTTGAAACCGATCAGCATACGTCTGGCCGTAATCCATACAATGATGACAGATACGCACACGAGATCTACGGGGCACCTCCATACGATGGCATATTACTTTCCCGTGCAACACTGGATAGTAGCACGAAGAAATACAAAACTATTGTAGAAATGGGTTCAGTTCATCAGTATTTGCGCCTGCCAGAAGGAGGGAGACATGTGGTTATGGGTGATTGTGGCGCGTTCAGCTACTGGAAGGAAAAAGATCCGCCATACCATACTCCTGACATTCTGCACTATTATGATGAACTCGGATTTGACCTGGGGGTGTCTATTGACCACCTGATCGTCACTAACGATCAGGCGGAACGTAAGCGTCGGTGGGATCTGACAATTGATAATGCCCGCGATTTTTTGCGGCTTCATCAAGAGCAGGGCTATCGGTTCACTCCTGTCGGGGTCGCGCAGGGCTGGAATCCTGAATCGTATAAACGGGCAGTAGAAGAACTCATTCATATGGGCTATAACTATATTGCAATCGGAGGATTAGCACGAAGCCAGAACTCGCATATCATCAAGGTATTCGCTTCAATTCGGGAAATTTTGCCTCCTGAAATAGATATGCATCTCTTTGGGGTATGTCGTCCTGAACATATCCCAACCTTCATCAAACTTGGTATAACGAGCTTTGATAGTGCATCCCGATTGCGGAAAGCCTGGACGGACGATCATAAGAACTACTATCTGGGAGAACAGGTATTTACAGCCATTCGCATACGTGATGCAAAAAGACTGGCCAGGGAGAATAGTCTGGATGAAGGCACAACGATTCAGAAAGAACAGGCTGCACTGAGAACGCTCCGTGCTTATGATCGGAATGCAGGATCACTTGATGACGCATACGAAGCAATTCTTGCCTATGGGGAACTATCGGGGCCCCTTAAGGAACGAATGAAGGCGAATTATTGGGAAACTCTGAGAGCAAAACCCTGGAAAGAGTGCTCGTGTGACATCTGCCAGCAGATCGGTGTTGAGGTTATCATCTTCCGAGGAAACAATCGCAATCGTCGGCGGGGGTTTCACAATACCTGGCAACTCTACCAGCAGTTACAGAGGATGGATACCCCCTCTTCAAATGGGTTTTTATCTCCTCTCCATACCCAACAGCTTGTTATGATGGAAGATGTGCTTGCAAAGCAAGACAGACTATGACACTTTCTCAACATCCACTCCTAACGCTAACAGCACAGCCCTTGCGCGTCCTGCATCAAATCGGCTTGTCGGTATGCCACTAATACGGCTAACGAGCCATTTGGGAGCAATCCGCTGCCCATCTATGCGGACATACCAATGACGAAAACGTCGTGCTGCCTGTCCCTCTTCCCTAAATGCTTGCCGTGCCTGCTCCAATACCGCTTCCCGCGTCATCCGGATGGGGACACCACAGAGGGTTACTGCTCCACGAGGAGGATTGGGGGCAACAATCCGTGTTGTATGGTGAGCAGGTGTCTTCCTCTGCTCACCATACAACCAGGCCCGTACCTGTTGTTGCTTCGTGCCCATTGAGCCACTGGCAAGCAAGACCGTCATAGTTGACAATATATTATCTTTCCATCCTTGCATTGCTCGCATATACAATTGGCTGAGTGCGACGCAAAGTTCCTGATACCTGCCTGTCATCAGTGTTTGGAAACCGGCTATCACTGAAGGTTGCAGCACATCTGCTTGTGATATAGTCATCTTCTGCTCATACCAGGGAACAGGTTCTTGTGCTGGAATAAGCCCATAGACTGATGATAGTGCATATATGTCCAGATCGCCAGCAAACAGCGGATTTTCTCGCAAGTAGCAACGCAACACACGCCATAGCGGGCCGTCGTAACGGTCTATTGCCGGCAAGAGACCACTATTGCTGCGCTTGCGGGCCGAGCAGGAGAGAATGAGCAACCGTCTGGTCATTTTTCCGCCAGTCGAAGCGGATTGAACGAGGTATGCTGGTCGTATA
>DAOTUE010000202.1:0-6895 GCA_034436975.1 Chloroflexaceae bacterium | reverse complement strand
TGGACTATGCAATCTGCTGTTCCCAGTCCAGCATATAGCTTGTCGTGTCCGTGCTGCTTTGTGGCCCGCGTGAGGTGCGGCAGCGGCGGGCCACTTTTTCTATCACTTGCAAATCATTCTCCGGAAGCTCGGCCAGAACCATCTGCATATTCAAGCCGTGGTTTGCCTCTTCAGCCAGCATTTCCCGAAGATACTGCGCTTTTTGATATTTCTCTGCTTGCATTATGCGCCTCCTTACGATAGGTATCGTTATTTTCAATTCCAGGTAACATCAGGCAATTTCAGGCAATGCTTGCTTTTCTCCTGACGTTCCAGGCGCATTCAGTATAGCAACACCAGTTACAATGTCGTTAGAGCAGTTTGCCATCGTCATCGGGCAACATCATTTTTCGCAACAACGGAATAGGAGGCGACCCATAGCCAATATACGTATCGTGAAACTGCTTGAGCGAAAATTGCTGGCCCATTGCTGCCTTGTAATCATCAAGTAGCTTGAGAAGCATCAGTTTGCCCAGGGTATAGTTGATATAGCCTGGCTCGTGGGTTCCGCGCCCGGCCTCGCGACTGGCGGTCAACCGGTCCATATAGGCGTTTTGCACAAAAAACGCGGTGGCTTCGTCAATGCTCATTCCCTGTGTATGCATTTTGATGGCGCAAATGTAGCGACAGTTTCGTACCAGCGCATCGCCAAGCTGTGCCATTCGGAGCGAGAGGTCGCCATTGCCAAAGCCCTGCTCAAGCATCATTTGCTCGGCATAGTGGGCCCAGCTCTCGGAATGGGAGTAGGTATCGAACACTCTGGAAAGGCGCGTGGGGGCCTGGTGCATGCGCAGGTAGTGGACGTAGTGGCCGGGGTAGGCTTCATGGATGGATGTGCCGGTCATTGTGGCATAATCAAACCTGGTCATCCAGGCTTCGATTTCGTCGGGAGGCCAGTCTGGTTCTGGGAGCGTCACATAATAGAAAGACTCGGTGGCTTCCTGCTCAAATGGTCCGGCGGTGTCCATCATCGCAAACGCCCACCGCTCATACGGTGGTGTTTCTTCCACAAAACAATGGACATTGTTCGGTATGGTGACAAGATCCCGCTCAATAAGGAAGGAGCGCAAATTTTCCAGCATCGCGTGTGTTTCTTCAAGCAGCCGGTCCGGTGTCGGGTGGTTTTGCCCAAGCAACCGCATATGTTCTTGCACCGTTTTGGAAGGATCGATGCGGTTGGCAAGGGCTTCGATGGTGGCCAGGTTGCGCGAGAGGTCGGCCTCGCCGGCAGCAAGCAGTTGGTCGAGCGGCAGATCTACCAGTTCGTTGTAGCGGAGCATATTGGAAAACTGCTGTGCGCCAATGGCAAAATCGCTCGGAGCCGACGGCAGAAGCGTTTCTTGAAGATAGGAGCAGAGCGATTCGATAGCACCACAGGCTTTGTCTCGTGCGTTCCAGAGTTCTTGCATAAGAGGTTTAGCAAGTTGCTTATTATGAAACGCCTTGTCCAGCGAATCGGTAAAAAACTCCTTCAGCCCTTGAAAAACCGGGATGGATTGTTCGATCAATGCCTGGGGGGTGCGTGGGCCGAGGTGCTCACGGGCCTGCGCCATCAGCCGGGGAATCTCGTGCAGGTGCCGGGTCAATGCTTCGGTGCGAACCTCTAGCGGCGCATAGTTGCGCTTGACGTAGGTATCCACCATCGCATCACTGGTGTAGAAAAACGGGTTATAGGTATATTCCTGGTGCTCGGTCCAGTTCCACAGTTCTGCCTCAACCCGCCAGTGCAGGAGGGAATAATCGAAGAAAGCGAGCCGGTCAAGTGTATCGGGGTTGATTGCTGCAAGCTGGTTGTGGTATTGTTTGAGCGTTGCAATACGAGATTGAATGGCACCGCTGCTCAAATCGGGAATTTGCCCATCGTACTCATGCAAACCGAGCATGCTTGCCTGGGTCGGGTAAAACGCAAAGTAATCATGCAAAAAATTATCCGTCACCTGAGTAAGATCAGGGGTATTGTCCGTTATCATGACGTATCGTTCCTTACGATTGATCGCTTGTCTGGCAAGCTGTCTCCTAACTTCTGCAACTTTCTGCTACAATCCAAACGGAGGAAATAAATCCTCTATACAGCCATTATAATATACATTTGAAGGAAAAATGATGGAACAAAAAACAATTTGTGTCTTTTGTGGTTCGCAAGAGGGCCACGACCCGGCCGATGTGGCCGCCGCCCGCGAACTGGGTGCAAAGATGGCCGCCCGCGGCTTTCGCCTGGTCTATGGCGGGGGAAGTATCGGTCTGATGGGGGCCCTGGCCCGGAGTGTGCTCCAGGCGGGGGGCGAAGTGGTGGGGATTATTCCCCAGGCTTTGCTCGACCGTGAGGTTGGCCTGGTGGAAGCCACCGAGTTGATTGTTACGATGGATTTGCGCCAGCGCAAGTCCCTTATGGATGAACGGGCCGATGCGTTTGTTGTGCTGCCGGGTGGCTTCGGCACCCTGGAAGAGTTTATGGAAGTTGTCACGTTGCGTCAGCTTGGCTATCACGACCGGCCCATTATTCTTCTCAATCTGCACGGATACTACGATCCCCTGCTGAATTTTTTTGCGCAGGCATTCGAGCAGGGCTATATTTTCAACCGACACAATCATCTCTACTATGAAGTGTCCAGCGTAGATGAAACGTTTGCCCTGCTCGATTCGCTGCGCCCGCTCTAGCCAGCGCACACAAACACGCAAAAGAGAACGCAGAGAGGAGCAGGAGCCGGGCTTGCCAGAAAACAAGGTGTGCGGGGGTTCATAACGTCAGATAAAAATGATGCGCTATAATAGAAGCAGATGCGAAGATCCGTCACGAAGGCTACAATCTGCTGCGAAAGGGGGAAAGACCAATGGAAAACCTGTTCAAACCGGTGTGGTTCCCGCCATCGTCCACAATGGGCACAGTTCTGGAGGCGGAAGTAGATGATGACGGTGTCTTCTACCCCGACACCGACGGAGAACCTATGGCCGAAAGCGATTTTCAGCGAAAGCCGTTGACCTATGCGGTGGAGGCACTGGCTCTCCATTTTGCCGACCGCCCGGATGTCTACGTATCGGGAAACCTGCTTATCTACTACAAAAAGGGAGACAACAAGGTTTCCGTTGCCCCGGATGTCTTTGTCGTGTTTGGTGTGTCAAAGCGCGACCGCAATACCTACAAAACCTGGCTTGAGGGCAAAGCCCCCGATGTTGTCATTGAGATCACCTCGCGCAAAACAAGGCTCCGGGATGAACGCGAGAAGCCGGAGATCTATCGCCAGTTGGGGGTAGATGAGTATTTCCAGTATGACCCGACTGGCGATTATCTCTCCCCACAGATCAAAGGGCGACGACTGGAGGGAGAAACCTATGACTGGATTTCCCCCCGGCGGCTGAAGGGAGGGAGACTGGCGATGGAAAGCTACGTCCTGGGCCTGGAACTGCACCTTGTGCGGGGCCAGCTACGGTTGTATGATGTGAAGCGAAAGAGCTACCTGCAAGACTATGCGGAGGCGGTGGATGCGCACAAGAAGGCCCACAACAAGGCCCGCTCTGCAACGCGGGCCCGTAGCAAAGCAGAGAAACAACGCGAAATTGAAGCGCAAGCCCGCGCCGAAGCCGAAAAGCAGCGGGAGATAGAAGCGCAGGCCCGCACCGAAGCCGAAAAACAGCGTGCCGAAGCCGAAAAGCAGCGGGGGATAGAAGCGCAGTCCCGCACCGAAGCCGAAGCCCGACAGGCCGCCGAGGCCCGCGCCCGCGCCGAAGCGGATGCCCGCGCTGCCGAAGCCGAAGCCCGCGCCGCCGAAGCCGAAGCCCAACGGGCCGCCGAAGCACAGGCCCGCGCCGAAGCCGAAGCCCGTCTCCAGGAGATGGAAGCTGAGATACAGCGGCTCCGTGGCGGGGCCGGGCGTGTATGAGAAAAGGTGTGCCCCACATTGTCGCCCTGTTGCTCTATGGTATGCTGGCGGTGCTGGCCACCTGGCCACTCGCGCTGCATATGGAGAGCCATTTCCCCGGCGCGCCCGGCGAGTGGTCGCAGGATGTGTGGCAGCAGGTGTGGAATGTCTGGTGGGTGCGCGAGGCCCTGGTTGTCCGCCACACCAACCCCTATACCACAGAGATGCTTTTCTATCCCCAGGGAGCCTCGCTCTATCTCCATTCGCTCAATCTTCCGCTCGGCCTTATCGGCATGGTGCTCTTACCCTTCGTTGACATCGTCACAGCCTACAACGTGCTCACGCTCCTGCTGCTCGTCGTGCCCGCCTATGGTGTTTTTCTGCTGGCTCGCCACGCGGTCGGGCCGGGGCGCGGAACCATAGCCGCTGCGCTGGTTGCAGGGAGTATGGTGCTCTGCTCTCCCCATCGGCTTGTCAATATGCGAGGAGCACAACTGGCTATCCTGAGCGATTATGGGGTCCCGCTCATCTTGCTGGCGGTGCTTATTGCGCTAGAGCGCAGAACATGGCGAATGGCTGCGCTGGCGGCGGGGGCAATGCTGCTGGCCGGGCTGAGCAAGTGGTATCACCTGTTCCACGCATTCATTGCACTGGCTCCGCTTCTGCTGTGGCATGCGGCTGTGGCGTGGCGCGAGGGGGGGCGCACCGCACTCCTGCGCGACCTCGCAACCTGGGGGCGCATCGGGGGCGTAGCAACCCTGCTGCTGCTGCCGTTTGTTGTTCCTGCTGTCATCGAAGCCCTGACCGCCCCCTATGCCCGCAAGAGCGATACGCTTGTCTACAGTGCCAATCTCTTCGCACTCATTCCTCAAACCTTTGGTGGCATATGGCAGCAGGTCCCCCCGGTCTGGACCCCCCCCTATGTTTTTGCGCTGGTGCCGCTGCTGCTTGCGCTGGTGGGGGTGCTGCTGGCTCCGCGGAAGGCCGGGCCGTGGGCGGCCACGGCGGGTGTCTGCCTGGTTCTCTCGCTCGGGCCGCGGCTCTATCTGGGAGAGGTGGATACCGGTATCCCCTTGCCCTACGCCATATTCCGTGCCCTGCCTGTTGTGGATACGCTGCGGGCACCGGGCCACCTCAACACGGTGACAACCATGATGCTTGCGGTCGTCGCTGCCGTGGGGATGTCCTGGTTCTTTCGCCGCCTGCCGGTTGCCGGGAACTGGCTTGCTGCGTTCGCACTCATTGTCCTTGTTGTTGTCGAAACAGTGCGGCTCCCTTTCCCACTCATTGATGCCTCAGTATCGCCCTTTTTTCCGCGCCTTGCCGACGAGCCGGGCGAGTGGAGCCTGCTCGAATTGCCGCTTGACCGCTTTGACCGCGACCGCATTGAGATGTATACGCAGACCTACCACGAAAAATACATTTTGACAGGGCTGGTGTCGCGGAGCGTGCCCCGCCTGCCCTACGAGTCTGCCCCACCCATTGCGCAGATGCAGCGGGGCAGCACCCGCCCCGATATTGTGTCGCTTGCACCCGCCGAACGCGATCAACTCTTGAAGAGTTTGCGGGTGCGCTATCTGGTGGTGCATCTCGACCCGCGCCGTCCCGAACGAGCCACGCAGCAGGTGGCAACGGCCCGCCACATCCTCGGCCCGCTCACCCACATCTACTCCGATGCCGCGTTGCAGGCCTACCGTCTGGATGAGGTGGCCGCCTGGCTTGATGGGCCGGGGCGCACCACACGGCGTGAGGTTCCGCTCTATCTCGGCCTCGACCTGCGCTGGCAACCACCCGAAATGGGCGGGCATGGACTGCTACGCTGGCTTCCCCCCGACGGAGGCGGGCTGTGGACCTATACCCAACGCCCACGCCGGGTCGTGCTGGAGCTTTCGCTCTACAGCTTGCCCGGCGCACGCCCCCTGGAGATATGGCTCAATGGGGAGATGGTGCAGACGTTGCCGATTATAGCCGGCCTCACTCCGCGGCGATACCTCAGCTCCCCCCTCTCCCTGCCGCCGGGACCCAACCTGATAGAACTGCGTGCACCGCAGGAGGGGGCCCGCCCGCGAGACCTGGAGCTTGGCGACGACCCGCGCTCGCTGACGTTTGCTATTCACCGGGCGCGGTTGCGCGAGGTTCTGGGGGAGAGCAGAAAGAAGCATTGACAAAGTGGGCGTTCTTGTGCTATCTTTAGATAGCATATCATAAATCCATACTTAAAGAGAGATTGTTCACATGCTAGAAATCAACCAGATCCATATGGGTGATGCGCGACAATTATTACCCACAATAGAACCCGAATCTATTGCCTGTAGTGTCTGGTCGCCCCCTTATCATCTAGGAAAATTGTACGAGAAAGGGCAATCTTTTGAGGAGTGGACTGAACTGATACAAAAAGTTATCCACCTTCACTATCCAGTGTTAAAACCGGGAGGGTTTCTAGTGGTGAATATAGCTGACATTCTCTGCTTTCCCGATCCCAATATGCCAAGATTTCAAGCACAAAACATCCGTCGTCAGCGATCAGATATAACCCGTGAAGATGTCCTGGTAGCAAAGGCTGCGTATCCTGATTATAATCGTTACCAGCTTGCAAAACTCCTGGGATGTAGCGAGCAAACTATTGACCGCCGCTTAAATGGAAATAATATCCGTGGTGGGAAATCAGCCACACAAACAAAGATTTATCTTGTAAGCAACCTGGTGGAAGAAGCAGGGTCGGCAGCAGGGCTGTATCTCTATGACCGGAGAATATGGGTAAAAGACCCATCCTGGGAGAATTCTCAGTGGCATTCACTGTCATACCGTGCTGTTGATGAATTTGAATACTTGTTCTTCTTCTGGAAACCTGGGGTAACAACAATAGATCGTTCTAAGAAACTGTTTGAAAAGCATTAGAAAGCCAAATACGGTTTTTGTGCCTTTCTGAAGGGATAAAACAAAACCTTATGTGGAAAGGTGTCTATGAACGACCCGTTGAAAAGGAACTGGTTCTGTCA
>DAOTUE010000201.1:0-1530 GCA_034436975.1 Chloroflexaceae bacterium | reverse complement strand
GGGGGGACTTCGACATATTCGGGAGTATTCATCACAAGGATGGGAGCAAGCCCAAACTCCTGACGGTATTTTTCCACCAGGATAGGGGTAACGGTAATCGTTGCATCTGCCCTGGGAGCGTAAAACTGGATTATGCGGCGGAGGGCCGGTTTCATAATCAGCTTGAACCACCAGTGAAGCTCCTGTCGCCACCAGTATTCATGAATGTCAAAGATAAAGCGTTTTCTGGTGAGGCGGGCCGCTTCTGCCATAATGGGCAGGGTGTCGAGTTCGTTGGCATAGAAGACATCGGCCCCACTCCGAAGCACTTCTTTGAAGACGAGGCGATAGCGGTAGCTGCGCCAGTACCAGAGGGGGGTAAACCGCCCCAGGAAGATAAAGAAATGGTATAGAACCTTTTCGCGGGCCCGTTTTACTCGCAGGGGCAGGTATCGGTTGAGTTTTCCCACTATTCTTTTCTGTAGCGGGGGTTTTTGTTTGGGAGTTGTCGGCTTTGTCACTGGTTTTCTAGAAGAAGCCGACGCAGCCTCATAGATTTCCTCTATCGGTCGCCAGGAAATGCGCGGGTTTTCCAGCCATTCGGAGGGAGGGTTTCCAAGTCCAAACATGATAATATCGTGGTGGGGAGCGAGAAACTTGACTTGCCGTTGAATGCGGGAATCATATTGAACGTTTGCAAACACAAGAATGCAGACGGATGACATCAGGTTGTTTCCTTGTCATAGAGCGATTATGAACGGTTACGAACACATCGGCGTTATTCCGATTGGAGATACCAGAGATGGGCATAGCGTCCCTGTTGTTTGAGCAATTCCTCGTGTGTGCCCGACTCGACAAGCCGCCCCTGGTGTAGCACCAGGATAGTATCGGCCTTGCGGATGGTCGAAAGGCGATGGGCAATCGCTACTATTGTACGCTCTCCCCGCAAATTGTCAATCGCACCCTGTATCAGCCGCTCGGCCTCGCTGTCGAGTGCGCTGGTTGCCTCGTCGAGAATGAGGATCGCCGGGTCGTGGATGATGGCGCGGGCGATGGCGATGCGTTGTCGCTGTCCCCCGGAGAGACGGTAGCCCTGGTTGCCAAGCAGCGTATCATAGCCGTTTTCTGTTTCCATGATGAAATCGTGGGCATTGGCGATTTTTGCTGCGGCGATCATCTCCTCGTCGCTGGCATCGGGCCGCGCAAAGGTGATGTTCTCGCGCACCGTGGCATTGAAAATAAAGGTGGTCTGGCTGACCATCCCCAGACACCGCCGCCACGACTTCGGGTTGAAATCGTGCATATTGGTTCCATCCACCAGGATGTGCCCTTCGGTAGGCTTATAGACCCCTAGCAGCAGGTCTACCATTGTGGATTTGCCCGCACCCGACACTCCGACCAGCGCGACCATGCGCCCGCGGCGGATTGTGAAGGAGACATCGTTGAGGGCCAGGGGGCCGTCCTCTCGGTAGCGAAACGAGAGATTGCGAACTTCGATGCCCTCGCGCAACCCGCGAAACGTTTCGCCGTCCTTGCGCTCATATTCCTTGT
>DAOTUE010000200.1:0-3272 GCA_034436975.1 Chloroflexaceae bacterium | reverse complement strand
AACAACGAAGGCAACAACGAAGGCAACAACGAAGGCAACAACGAAGGCAACAACGAAGGTCGTCCCTCTTTGGAGCAAAACCGACGGCAAAAAGGCAATGGTATACCCCTCTCAGAAGACACAGGAACCAACCGCAGCAGCAAGAGGGGAGCGGGAGCACGGCCATCCTCTCCTTCTGCTGGCAAAACTCCCAGTTTTCAGCCGGGGCAACGGGTCCACCATAAAAACTATGGTGAAGGGGTTGTTGTCAGGAGCAAAATCGTACCGGGCGATGAAGAGGTTATTGTCAACTTTTCCAACCACGGACAGAAACAATTGCTTGCCAGATTCTCCCACCTCAAACGGATGAAGTAGCAACGATCAACCATTGCACACCATATGCATACAACCATTCATTACACATCATTACACATCATTACACAGGTCATTGCACAGGGGCGTAGCCAGCAAAAAGGCAGAAAAAACAGGTAACAGCACACCGGGCCCAGAAGGCAGAAAGGGAAGATCGCATGTTGTCGGGCCGTCTTCTGGAAAAATGCCTGCTGCTCTCTGTCTGGTGCCCTGTCGCCCGTTGCGCTGTACCTACTTTTGATATGCCTATCGCAAAACACAAAAAGCACGAGGACACCCCGATGGGCATGCCCCTGCGCACCCGCGTCCACTGTCTATCCGTTTTGTTGCCACCAGGCAACAGGAAGCCGTTGTTATAGCCCTTCGGCTTCTAGCCACGCCGATACTGCGTTGTCATCGGGTGATGGGTTTCCGCCGGGGATATAGCGAAACCGATCTCCATAGCCTTCCATCACCTTGTTACGCAAATCTTCTGTTTCCGGGCTATCGTCAGTGTCATTCATCCGTATGACTTCGCCGGTTTCCAGATCAAGATAATTGCTGTAGCTGGCATCAGTTTCAGCAAGTGCGGTAAGAATCTGCTCTCGTCTATATTGTGCCACTGCTCCCTCCATAACGCATCCGGGTCAAACACGCTTGCAATTTTGCCCATGCCACACCCCGGTATGTGACGGCCTTTCATACATGACGATAGTACAACAAGCTGACGTGTTGTGCAAGTTTCCGAGGGAAGAGTAGATATGGTAAAATATCACCCGACACCGGTTTTGCTCTTCCAAGATGAAATAAAGAACGTGAAGGAACGCGGATGCAGATCATTGACTATCTACGCCTGGGTGTTGGTGGAATCCTGCTAGACCCAAACGCTTTTCGGCAACAGCGCGATGCGCCCAATGGGTTGAAGCGAGGATTTATGCTCGTGTTGCTGGTCGGCCTGCTGATGGGGGGAGCTGCGGCAATCGGGCAGATTGCCGAAAACGCGGTCAGCCATCGGCAGGAGGCGGTCATCCAGACCGTGTACGAGGGAATAACCCATATGCCCTGGTATGTCAATGTTCGTGACATGCAGGGGTTTCAAGAAGCCTTTGATCGGCAGTTTGCCCAGGCCGCCCAGATCTATCGGTTTCTGGATGCTCAATTTCTGGGCAGCAACAGCCCGATAGGGGCCGTGCTCATCCCGTTCCAATATCTCTTTATCTGGCTTGTCTCCGGACTTTTTGCCCACGTTGTGGCCCACGGGATGGGGGGCAGGGGGACGGTGTCGCAGACGCTCGGATGTCTGGCTCTGGCCACAGGAGCAAATCTGCTCGCTGTGGTGAAGATTGTCCCCTTTGCCCAGGTAAGTGGGGTGACACTGCTTGCGCTGGTTGTGAGCTACGTTGCCATCCGCGAAACGCATAGGTTGCGCCCCTGGGGGGCATTCTGGGCGACTATGCTGGGGCCACTGTTGCTGGTGCTGGTGCTGTTTGTTGGAAGCATTCTCTTTTTCATCGCAGTTAATATCGTCGCTCATTCGTGAGCAATTTCCATTCCATTCCGTCGCCGTGACGGGATGGGTTGGGTTGGGTTGGGTTGGATATGTATGTATGAAAAGGAACGAAGAAGAAAAGGAGAAAGTCCGTGAACAATGAGCACCCGCTGAAAGCAGGAAACAGGAAGGGTATCCTGTTCCTGGTTTTTGTTGTTTTGCTGCTCCTGCTGGCCTGGTCGGCCCATACAGGAGCGCAGGCCCGATCAATCCGGGCAATGGAGCCGAAGGCAGAGCCGACCATAGCCCCCGCCGCCCTCACCGGGGAAATTGCCTATGTCGGCCTGAGCAGTGATGGCTATTCCGTCGAGACGGTCAAACGCATCAAACCAGATGGAACGGGCCAGCAGACCGTCTGGACGCACCCCGGCGAAATTGATACGAAAATATACGATGTTGCCTGGAAGCCAGATGGAACAGAAATTGCCTTCAGTAGCAACCACGAGTTTACCCACTCTGCTTTTAACTCGGATGTCTACGGTATTCGCCCCGATGGGTCGGGTCTGCGCCGTATCACCAATCCTCCATCTGAAGCGGAGATCAAGGCCGGAGACTACCAGTTTGGCACCGTGACCGGACAGATACAAAACAATTATGGCTTTGTAACGCTTCTGTACGTGTATGTCCAGGGAGCTACGGAACTTGTGTCGGTTAATGCTGGCGGCTCTGGTAGTGTGGTCAATTTTACTGTTCCCGATGTGGCGGATCTGGGTACAGGATTACACACCGTTACGCTCATCTGGTCCGATGGAGATTGTGCCAATGCGAGAGAATTTGCGCCAGCAGTGGTGGATGTGGATGCAGGCAAGACCCACGATATTGGTACGTTGACCTTCACCGGGCAATGCGGCAAATACGACAGCAACACGATTACCTGGAAGAGTGATGGCTTACAGTTGGGAGTGGATGTCATCGGGCCGCGCAAGTTTGCTGCTGTGGGCGAGAGTCTTGGAACCGACCTGTTTGGCTTCGGGGCTACATTTGCCGATAATATCGCCTGGTCGCCCATAGATGACCGGATTCTTTATTTCAAGAGTGTCCCCAATGGCAGCGACAACGGCATTTATGTTGCCACTGCTGGCAGTTCCACTCCGACAGGACTGATTGACGCGGGGGGATATTTGGATCTCACGCCGGTCTGGTTGCCCGATGGTTCAGGTTTTATCATTGCCACCTCTCAAGCCCTTTTCCACTATGATTTCGACAGTAAACAGGTAACACCATTCCTTGACTCCAGCTCCATTGGCGGGGATCTCATTGATAATCCCAGTGTTTCGCCCGATGGCAATTACGTTGTTTTTGAGCGGCTTACCTTGTCAAGCCCCGCCCAGTATAATTTGTGGATTGTCAACCGGACCAATCCGAGTGAGCTTTTTGCTCTGACCAGCGATGG
>DAOTUE010000199.1:0-2681 GCA_034436975.1 Chloroflexaceae bacterium | reverse complement strand
TATGCAACCGCTCCCACACCGCGAGGATTGATTCTCGTTCCCCTGCGCTGACTGCTACACTGCTACCGCTTCGACTTTCATCACCCCCCGATTCGGACGGATTCGTGGGGTATGGCTACCCCTCGTCTGATACGCCCTCGCCCGCCGGCACCCCCGGACACGTCCGCTCATATGGCCGCTCCCCCAGATACTGTCGCCACTCCTCCGCCGTCAGGTTGCGGTTGGCCATCCGGCAAGCAATCGCTTTCCACGACGCAAGCGTTGCGGGCCACAGCCGCACCGTCTTATCATCTGAAGCGGAGGCGAGGGTCTGCCCATCCGGCGACCACGCCACGCTCTCGACATAGGACGTGTGTCCACTCAGCACGCGCCGGAGGGCCGGGTCGGGCAGGTCGGGCAAGGGGTGTAGCGGCTCCAGGCGGGGGCGTGGCAGCGCATCGGTCTGCTGGCACAGGAGCGGGGCCAGCCCTTCGCGGTGGCACAGCCGGCTGTAGAGGGTGGCTGTCAGGTCGGCGGGTCGCTCGCAGTGGGTCAACAGGTAGCCATCCTGTGCAAAAGCGCGGCTCAGGACACGGATGGGGTGCTCACCCCCCGGTGTGGGCAGGTGTTCCGCAGCGGCCAGCAGGTCGCGCTCGGTCGCCAGCGGCCCGCGGGCGTAGGCTTTGGCAGCCAGGTAGCGCAGGTCCTGCACCGTTGCCAGTAGTTCGCTGCTGCGGCCCGCGCCGCACAGGTGGTGCGCCAGATACTCCCAGAGGTAGGGATCGTCAGGTGGGAGCGCGTGCCAGGGGGCCGAGTCGCGGTCGGGTGCGGGTGCGGGGAGGAGCGAGGCGGGAGATGCGGTCTGGCTTGCCTGCTGCGCCTGCTCAACCATTGCCGTAAACGTCTGCCCGATGGTGCGGAACGCCAGGTGGTTCAGGTTATTCAGCAGGTGAGTGCGTCGGGCCTGGGTGTCCTCCGTATCAATCTCTCGCGCTTTGGCTATCGTTTCGCACAGCGAGTGGTAGTGCGTTTCCATTTCAAGAAAATCAGCCAGCATTTTTTCGTCGCACTCTTCCGCGCTGGCTTGCTCATACCGCGCTCGGAGGCGTTCCCGCAGGGCGCGGGCCGCCGCTTCGAGTGGCGTGAACTGGTCCGTAGGAGCGGTGGGCGGGGGCGAGGGGGGCAGGGGCGGGGCCGACGGGTCGTGGGCATCCAGCAGGATGGTGTGGAGCGCGGCAAGGTGGGGAGCCTGCCGCTTCTGGAGATAGGCGTGCATCTCGTCGTGCAGGCGCATCTGCTGGCTTTGCAGGTCATATTGCCACAACAGCGACATCTCGTAGAGTTGTTCGCAGAACCGTTCGGCATCGGGCAGGGGCGCGGGGGCGAGTGCGGGGGCGAGCGCGTGGGAGCAGGTTGCATCCAACCGTGCCCAGAACGTTTCCAGCGTTGCCAGGGGAATAGCCACATCGTCGAGAAAGACCGCCAGGGCTTCGTAGCGGTTGCGTTGCGTGTCCGAAAGCTGGTCAATGCTCAAATCCAGCGTCAGGGCAACAGACAGCTCGCGGCTGGTCGTGTCGTGCGCATCAAAAGCCGTGAAGCCGCGTCGGGTCAACTGGTCGTTGACGTAGGCCAGCGCGTCGGGGCGCGACTGGCGGTAGAATCCCATACGCTTTTGCAGCACACCGTTGACCAGGCCAAGCAGGAGCGGCCAGAAGCGCAGCCGCTTGGCAAGGTCTTCGAGGTCAGGGGCGCATTCCCCGCCCGCATCGGGCAGCCCGCGCCCAAGCACCGCCACCGCCTCATTCTGGCGCATCCGATCCACCAGTACCGGTTTCGCATCGGGGGGCAGCGTGTGGGCAAAGCGGGTCGTCACCAGGCAGGCGCAACCCAGGGTCAGGAAGGGTTTGAGGTGGTCGTAGTGCCACACATCGTCTATCAGCAGCAGCACGCGGCGACCCGTGAACAGGGAGCGCAGGTGGGCACTGGCAACATCCACATTCGGGAAATAGGGGATCTCGTCTTCGGGGATGACGTGGGTCATCACCCCGCGGACGAGCGCGACAAGGTCGGCGGGCTTCTCGCCAATCGTCACCTCCAGCACCGCGTCGGGGTAGGTCTGGCGGGTGTGGGAGTCGCGTGCGACGCGGCGGGACAGCAGCGTCTTGCCGTAGCCGCCAGAGCCTTGCAGCGCGGTCGTAATCGCCACGGTCGAAGCGGCGGGATCACACACCTGCTCCATAAGCTGCTCTAGCTCCGCTTTCCGCTCGACAAAGCCCGCGGGCGGGGCGGGGACGTTGAAGGCAGGGAAGCGGGGGGTGGCGGGAGAGGGACGGTGAATGATCGTATCGCGCCCCGACTGGATAACGGTATTGTCATCGCCCGTTGTCATCGGGCTGCTGGTGATATTCTGGTCTGATGACATCTGGTGCTCTCCCTCTTTTTGCTCCCCAAACCTGTGCTACAATGCTGGCAATAGAGGTTTTTTCCCATCCGTTTGTTTTTCTGGTGTGGATGGGGCTTTTTTTTCACCCCGAATGTGCTCAGTATACCACTTTTTGAGGGGAAATGCTCCCCATTGTTGCTTCACTCCTGGTATAATTGCTACAAAAGAAAAAGCCCACCCCCTGACCAACAAAGCAAGAAGGGCGAGCCACGAACGTATTGAGCGTATTGTAGCACAGAATTGGTCAGGTGGGGAGAAG
>DAOTUE010000198.1:0-1536 GCA_034436975.1 Chloroflexaceae bacterium | reverse complement strand
CGGGTGTTGCCGCGGGCCGCACGGGCGCGGAGGTGGTCGGGAGCGGGCAGGTCGGTTGAAACCCAGAAATAGCCCCCCATACCAGAGAGCAGGAGCAACCCCACCAGCGCGAGTGCAAGGGTGCGGCGGAGGAGTTTTTGCACAAACTGCCACCGTGGGGAACACGACGGTGGGGGCGAGGGATGGTACCTACGATTGCAGGCGGGTATAAATGGAAACATAAGCATCTACAACTGTGTCCCAGGAATACTGCATAGCTGCCTGTTGTGCTTGAAAACCCACCTGATCAAGTTGATCAAGGGGGAGCGACAACGCACGGCGGAAGCTATCAATTGCCTGATGTTTCTCAAACGAACAAAGAAACCCTGTTTTTCCATTGCAGACGATCTCCGGGTGTATTCCCACAGGGGTAACAACAGGAACGGTTTTGCTACTCATTGCTTCGACTGTCGAAATACCAAAGGCTTCATATGAGGAAGCAGAAACGAACAGGTGGGCCCGCGAAAGCCATGTGTGGACCTGCTCATCAGAGATAAGCCCGGTGAAATGAACCCGTTCAGCGATGCCGAGTTGTTCGGCCCGAGACCGTAGACGGGGGATTTGCCTGTGCTGATCGCTTCCTATCCAGACCAGGCGGAGATGTGGAAACTCTGTGACCAGTGCAGGAAGCAGATCAATGAGCCGTTCAACATGCTTATTTTCAAAAATACGCCCTATCCCGACCAGCAGGCCCGGCGTGATGTGCTTCTGGATAGCAGCGAAGGGGAGAACATTGACACCGTTTCGGATAATATGGATTTTTTGTTCTGGGACGATGGAACGAAAGAGCCGGTAATCATGGTGGCTATCACAGATAACTGCATCAACACAACGAAGGGAAAGACGAGTCATGATTTTGAAGTAGAGTTTCTTAACCGGGAGTATCCATCTGGTATGAAAGATTCCCCCGTGAGTATTGACGACAATGGTTTTTTGATGCCTTGCTCGTAGCAAAGCGAGAAAATCAACAAAAAAATCTATTGCATGAATGTGAATAATATCAAAAGGATGGAGCAATGACCACACAGCCGGAGCCACAGGATAGCGTTTTGTTCCGAGATGGGGCAGACGATAAACAGGAATACCGTCAATATGTTCCGTTGGGGTGGCCTGTTTTCCTGTGGCAAAGATGGCCCGCAAGGTTGCGACATCAGTACGATAACCGCGCTGGCGCAACGCACGACAGAGACCATAGGTAACACTTTCTATGCCCCCCGTTGCCGGAGGAAATTGGCGTGAAATCTGTAAGATGTTCACCCCACGCCCCCCTGCTCCCGGATCATCTGGAGAGCCTCGTGGCGGACCGCGTCGGGGTCAAAGCATTGCTCAAGTTCGCCAGCATCATAGCGGCCCTCAAAGGCTTCGAGCGCGGCGTAGCTCAGAGCCGAAGGATAGTAGGCTTCTACTATTTCGCGCATCTCCTCACTGCTGAGGTAGAAACCACCAGTCTTGCGCCATTTATTTGTCCGGGCAATCTCAAAGAGCGCGTTGAAGACC
>DAOTUE010000197.1:0-6652 GCA_034436975.1 Chloroflexaceae bacterium | reverse complement strand
TGTGAATGCTGCTATCAACATTCGCAATCGCTATACGGTTCTACGGAGCCGTGGGGAGTTGTCAACCTCCCCTGAAGCCCTGCCTTCGGGCGAGGGCAAGCCACCCGCTTCAGCGGGTGGTCGTTGACTATGGGTATGATAGCACAAGTTCGCGCTTCATTGCGGTGAGACATCATAGCGGGACCATTCATCCATTCATTGTACACGAGAGGCGATCAGGTGTATAATATGCAGGCACGGTGGACGTGATGACGGTGATGACGGTAATGACGGTAAGCAGAAGGAGTTTCAAGGGTTATGACCACCCCACGCCCGGATATTGTGCTGCTCGTGCTCGACACGCAGCGGGCAGACCGGCTCTCGTGCTATGGGGGGCCGGAGCAGGTTTCCCCACATATTGACCATCTGGCTTCCGACGCAACCCGCTTTCGCTACGCTTTTTCGGCGGCTCAATGGACCATCCCCTCGCATGCCTCAATGTTTACCGGGGTCTATCCCTCGGAGCATGGCACGGTCCAATCGTTTCTTGCGGTGCCGCCCGACCTCCCCACGCTGGCGGAGCGGCTCTCCAATGGGGGCTACTTCACCGCGGCATTCTGCAACAATCCACTGGTCGGGGTTATCAACAATGGCTTGCGGCGGGGGTTTGCCAGTTTTCTCAACTACAGCGGTCTCCTGACCTCGCGCCCCAACCAGGCCGGTGCTGGTGTGCGGTTGGGCCTGCTGGACCGCTACCGCCAGTGGTTCAAGAACAAGCTGGTTGGTGCGCTCTCACACATTCAGGATGCCTTCGCCCGTTCGGAGATGCTCCTGTCGCTCTCGTTCAGCCCATTGATGGTCCCCCTCTGGCAAACGGCCCTGAGTTTCAAGGGCAATACGCCAAAATCGCTCAAGAATGCGGCCCAACTGCTCATTGAACGCCGTGGGGTTGCGGACGATCAGCCGATCTTCTGTTTCATCAATGTGATGGGAGCGCATATGCCCTATCGCCCGCCACGGCGGTTTGTCGAACGGTTCGCGCCCCATATGCTGCACAACAAGGTGGCTCAACACGACCTCCGCCACTTCAACAGCGATATTCACGGCTGGTATGCCCCCCTGGGAGGCGAGATTGACCAGGAACGCAAGGCCACGCTTGACGGGATGTACAACGCCGAAGTTGCCGCACAGGATGAGCAGGTCGGCGCATTTTTGCAGCAACTTCGTGAGCGTGGGCGGCTCGACAATACGCTGCTCATTGTCTGCTCCGATCACGGCGACCATCTTGGCGAAAAGCAGCTTGTGGGGCATATCTTCTCCACATATAACGAACTGGTGCGGGTGCCGCTCATCATCCGCCCCCCTGGTGGCAGCAGCACGCAGAGCCGCAACACCACGGTTGAGCAATTTGTTTCCACGCGGCGCATATTCCATACCGTGCTAGAAGCGGCCGGCCTCGCGGCTCCGGAAGAGGAAGGGCTGAGCCTGGCCCGCCACCTCTCCGGAAATTGCCCCGACGATCCCGAAATGGTCTTTGCCGAGGCGATCCCCTCACAGCAGGCTGTGAATATGTTGCAACGACGGATGCCGCATCTTGTTAGCGAATATCGCTGCAACGAGAACCGGAGCGCAGTATGTCACGGACGCTACAAGCTGATCCAGGTGGGAGATGCGTACCCCGAACTATACGACGTGATGGCCGACCCTGCCGAACAACAGGATCTCGCGGACATTGTGCCAGAGCAGGTGGAGATGATGCAGGATCATCTCGAACAATTCGCCAGCACCACAACGGCCCGCTACACCAACCTCAACCCGGACACCGCCGGCGGCTACGATGACCCGCAGGTACGCCGCCGACTGCGCGACCTGGGCTACCTGGAATAGCGAGAGAACGGTATGTATCCCCCGGTTGATCCAATTATTGTGCAGGTGGGGCCGCTGGCTCTCCGCTGGTACGGGTTGCTCATTGCCGCAGGTATTCTCCTGGCCTCGTGGGTGGCCAACAACCATATTGCCCGCCGCGGCTACGATGGGGCCGCTGTCTGGGATGTGCTCGTCCTCGTGCTCATTCCGGTGCTCATTGGCGCACGGCTCTACTATGTGTTTATCCAGGCCGGCCCCCAGGCCCGCGCCTACTACCTCGCCAATCCGCTGGAGATTATCCAGATCTGGCATGGGGGGTTGCATATCTTTGGCGGCTTTCTCTTCGGCGTTGCGTCCCTCATCCTGATTGCCCGCTGGAAAAAGCTCCCTCTGCTCGTCTATCTTGACGCAGTGGGCCTGGGGCTACCGCTTGGCCAGGCCATCGGGCGGCTTGGAAACTTCATCAACCAGGAACTCTACGGCCCGCCGACCACCCTTCCCTGGGGGTTGCGTATTGATGCGGAGCACCGGTTGCCCCCCTACGACAACCTGGCCGCCTACCCCGACGAGCTGCGCTTCCATCCCCTCTTCCTCTACGAGTCGCTCTGGAACCTCATCGGATTCGGGCTACTCTTCTGGGCTTCACGCCGTTTTGCCGACCGGCTGCGCGATGGCGACCTCTTCCTGCTCTACCTCATCTGGTATCCCTTCGGGCGGTTCTGGTTGGAGTTTTTGCGCATTGACTCGTGGTTCTTTGCTGGCACGCCCTTCAACGTGGTGCATATCGTCACGCTGCTGGCAGTTGTGGGGGCGGCCACTGCGCTTGTGCTGCGCCATCGCCGTCCCCCAACCGCCGGGCCGCCGACGGAGCAATAGAAGACTACAAAGAGCACGAAGTCATACCAGATTGGTGCTCGTTTCAGATGCTCGTTCAAGATTTCTCCTCAATTTCCCCTTCCAAAACGTCCCGCTTTCAGGTATGCTACAATTATCGGACGCTGTTTTTTCCTGCGGCGCAATTCGTGCAAGCAATCTGAATAACAATATACCCTGGCTATACTATACCCTGAGGGAGCAACAATCATGGACGGAGACATAAAAAGAAAATCCCAGACAATCCTCTACCTGATCATCGGCACAACTCCAGTGGTGATGGCTCTCACGCTGTTTCTGCTCAACACGCTATTGCCAACCTGGACCTGGGCCAACGAGCCGGTCCATTCGTCAATAGAAGCCATTGGCGGCATTGCCGCGGTTATGCTGGCCCTGTTCCTGCTCCAGCGCGAGCAGGACGAGTTTAGCGGCGACCTTGCGCTGGTTGCAATCGGGCTTATCAGCATGGGTGTCCTCGATACGATCCACGCGCTGACCCACCCTGGCGTAGCATTTGTCTTTCTGCATAGCGTGGCCAGCCTGGTTGGAGGGTTCTGGTTTGCGCTGAGCTGGCTCCCCCACCAGTTTACCCGTCAACACTTCGCGCAACAACCCTGGCTCCCCTGGCTAGCCGGCGGCGGGGTGATGTTACTGGGGTTTCTGGCAATGCTCTTTCCCGGCTGGCTCCCCGCGATGGCCTACGACAACGAGTTTACCCTGGCAGCAACGAGCATCAACATTGTTGCGGGGTTGTTCTTTCTCTCCGCTGTCCCCCGGTTTCTCAGTAGCTATCAGAAAACTGGTGACTCCGTGTTTTTCCTCTTTCTCGTGCTTGCGCTTCTCTTTGGCCTCTCCGAGCTAACCTTCCAGTTTTCGGCTCTGTGGGATGCCGGCTGGTGGCTGTGGCACCTCGTGCGACTGATAGCGTACCTCGTTGCACTCCTGTTTCTGGGGCAGGGCTATATCCAGATGGCGGCTGAGCAAAAGCGGTTTCAAGAAGAGCTACGCGAGAGCCGCGACAACCTTGAGCATCTTGTGGCCGAGCGCACCGCCGCCCTTGAGCGACGTACCGCCGACCTGCGGCAGAGCCAGGAGACGCTCCAGGCAGCGGTGCAGGAGTATTCGCAGTTTGCCAAACGGGTTGCCCAGGGCGATCTGACCGCTCGCGTTTCCCAGAATGGACACGGTGAACTCAATATGCTCAGCGATAACCTCAACCGCATGGTTGAGCGGCTGCGCGATATGACCATCCAGGTCCGTACCGCGGCGACAAACATTGCCTCTTCTGCAACAGAAATTCTCGCAGCAGCTTCGCAGCAATCCTCCAACGTTTCCGAGCAGTCTTCGGCTGTCACCCAGGCCACAACCACGGTTGAGGAAATCAAGACGATTGCTCAGCAGACAGCAGCAAAAGCAGAGCAGGTGGCGAGGGAAAGCCAGACAATGCTCCAGGTGGCCCGCCGCGGAACGGAAACTGTCGAAAATACCATCGGGGGAATGGGGAAAATCCGCCAGCGCGTCGAGAGTATCGCTCAGACCATTCTCGCGCTTTCGGAGCAGACGCAGGCTATCGGGGCCATTACCCGCACGGTCAGCGAGATTGCCGACCAGAGCAATATGCTTGCGCTCAACGCGGCGATTGAGGCCGCCCGCGCCGGGGAGCAGGGGCGCAGTTTTGCCGTTGTTGCCCAGAATGTGCGCGACCTGGCCGAGCGGAGCAAGGCTGCCACCGCACAGGTGCAGGAGATTCTCGGAGAAATCCAGCGGGCCGCCAATGCTGCTGTGCTTGTCACCGAAGAGGGCACGAAGGGAACCCAGGAGGGGATGCAACTTTCGGAGCAGGCCGGGCAGATGATCCACCAGATTGCAACGGAGGTGGAGCAGGGGGCCCAGTCAAATACGCAGATAGCCGCCGCAGCCCACCAGCAAACCGCTGGCGTGGAGCAGATTAGCCAGGCAATGCAATACATCCAGCAGGCTGCAACCGAGTCGCTGGCCAGCACGCGCCAGGCGGAGTCCGCCGCCAGGGAACTCAACGCGCTGGCCCAATCGCTGCAACAGACGATTGCATCCTATCGGCTCCAGGGCGAGGAGTGAATGATACCCCAAAAACCGCACTATCAAGACGAACGGCCCTGCGAGAGTTTGTAATATATGCCGGTGGCTTCGGTGCGGTTATTGACGTTGAGTTTCTGGTAGATATTTTGCAGATGAAACTTGACGGTGTTCTCGCTGACATTGATGCGCTGCGCAATCTGCATATTCGTCAGCCCCTGGGCCACCAGCCCCAGTACCTCGGTCTCCCGCTCCGAGAGATCATCCAGCGAGATTTCCGGGCGTTGCCGCTGCGTGCGGAGCCAGCGGCGGGCCGCCTGGGGAAAAACCAGGTGCCCACGGTAGACCTGTCGGATACTGTCAATCGTCTGCTGTGGCGGCTCGGTCTTGAGCGCAAACCCATCGGCCTCTTTTTCCATTGCCGATTGAATCGAGTCTCCATCGTTGAAGGCCGAAAACACCAGCACCTTGCTCCGCATTCCCTCGACACGAATCTGTTCCAGGCAGGTCAGCCCATCCATAACAGACATTCGCACATCCAGCACAATCACATCGGGCTGAAGTGCACGAGCAGCTTCAATGACCTCAAGTCCATTGGTCGCAATGGCGACAACCTCTATATCATCTTCAGCTTCTATCAACGAGCGCAGCCCTTCGAGTACAAGGGCATGATCATCGGCCAGGACAACACGTATCGGAGGCATAGTGCATACATTCCAGGTAATCGTTCAGGCCCCCCACCTGGACTCCCCCGGTGGGGGGAGGGATTGGGAGAGGGAACCGTGCCCGTATCGGGGCAAGCGAGACGCTTGCGCTCCCCAGGGATCAGGGACTGCCCGAACCCAGTGAACGCTTACCATTCTAGCGATAAACAGGACATGGTGGGTATTGTTATCGTATCATTGTCTTTGATCATTGTCTTTGATCATTGCTGCTGGTTCTACGGGTAGGGCACAACAACACGAACCCGCGTACCGGAACCGGGGACACTTTGCAGGGAGAAGGTGCCGTCGAGGATCTCGACCCGTTCGCGCATGCCTGTCAACCCGAAATGTATCCCCTCGCTCTGCTCCAGCGTGGCCGCCACATCAAACCCTTTGCCGTGATCTACCACATCCATCATAATCTGAGTTTCGTTGCTGCTGAGCGCAACGAAATACTGGTCAACGTCGGCGTGGCGGGCCGCGTTTGCAAGGGCCTGCTGGAGCACGCGGTAGAGACAGATTTTTACAGGGAGCGACACATCGGGGAGCGTCCCCTGGACGTTCAGCGTCACAGCGTGGCCGGTCAGCTCTTCGTGCTGAATAACCAACCCATCGAGCACCGAAAGCAGCGTGCGCCGCTCGAACTCTGGCGGGCGAAATAGCCCCATGTAGGTACGTATCTCGTTGAGCGAATGTTCCAGGAGTGTCGTGCTTTTGCGGATGCGTTCGATCTCGCTCTCCACCTCGTCTCCAAACCGACTCGAAAGCTGCCGTTGGGCAATGCTAAGCTGCGAAAGGGCTGCAAAGATATTTTGCACCGGGCCATCGTGAATATCAAGGATGATGCGCCCAACTTCGCGTTCGGCGATGTGCAGCAAACGGCGCGACGAATCGCGTCCGCGGTCTTCGTTCGGCTCGTTCGGCATGGGTGTGTTTCTCCCCTGGCAAAAGATCCCCTCTTTGCCTGTTGATTATACTACAGATCTGACAGATCTGGGGGAGATGATTTCTAGCTCTTGAAAAGTATTCAGAAGTGTGTTATAATGCGCTTTATGGGTATGTATACTATTCGACAGTTTTCAGAGCGGATCGGCGTTTCGGTAAAGACACTCCAGCGGTGGGATCGGGAAGGAAAACTCATTCCCCTCCGTACCCCAAGCAACCGACGACAGTAT
>DAOTUE010000196.1:0-63455 GCA_034436975.1 Chloroflexaceae bacterium | reverse complement strand
CGCTTGTGGGAATAGTTCGGGCAGTGTTGCAGCTATTGTCCGGCTCGTAAGCATCGGGGACGGGCGTTGCTGTCGGGGTTGGCGTTGCTGTCGGGGTTGGCGTTGCTGTCGGGGTTGGCGTTGCTGTCGGGGTTGGGAGGTTCTGACGCACATAGATCGGTTGTTCATTAACAACAACATTGACTGCCCCTGCCTCCGGCGTAAGCGTGATTACAGACCCATTGTACAACACCTGCTCAACGTTCAGGGTGCGCGGGTCGAGCAACAAGGACACGCTTTCTGCACCGCTGCTCTGCCAGAGCACGTCTATCAGCATTGATTCGCTCACGGAGTCATATTGCAGGTGGTAGCGGGCCGCGGGGTTGTCTTCCGAGGCGACATAGCTGTAGGTGTGGAGTGTTCCCGTCCCGATGTAGGTCGTGTTACTCAGTTGCTGCGTCATCACGGTGTAGGTTTCGTAGGCCTGTTTCGGAGGATAGATGGCCGGGTTGCTGGCGGGGATTTTGGGTTCGAGAATGGCCGAGCCAGCCCACAGGTGCCCCTCGCCAAAAAACGAGTCGAATTTATCCTCAAGCTGGAGGTAATTGAGATGCTGGATATTCAATACCTGCGCGATAGCGTGGGCCCGCACCATATAGGCCGCCTGCTTGTTCTCAGACACGGTGTTTGCTTCTGGTCGGGCATCGGTTCCCCCGCTGCCCCCGTCGTTCTCTCCACCACGGCGGTATTTCGCGGGAATACGGTAGCGCAACAGGCCACGCTGCTCGGCTGCCGTCAGCATAGACACATCGGTAATCCAGCCAATTTCGCTAATCCATATCGGGCGCATGCTTCCCCCGCGCTGCTGTGTCTGCGTGGTCAGCCATTCGCGGGTTGTGGTGATGCGCCCCCACAACGTCACTTTTGCCACAAGGTCGGGGCTGTCAGGCGCATCGTAGGGCATATAGGGGTGGATGGCCAGCACATCGAAGGAGTCCCAGGCAGCAGGGTAGGCATTGAGCACTTCATTGAAAAAGAATAGTCCGTCTTTATGACAAGCACAATTTCCCAGGATGGCACTCTCGCCATCAAGCACGTAGAGGCCGCCCGTGGCCACAATGGCCGTTGGGTCGGCGGCTTTGGCAGCCTGGTAGCCCGCTTCGAGCAGGCGGCCATACTCTTCGGGTGAGCCGGGCCAGGTCTCCCAGTGGTTGGGTTCGTTCCAGATTTGCCAGACCGCAATGCGCGGCGAGCCGGGCGCATCGTCCTCGCCATCGCCGTCGTAGCGTTCAACAACCCCCCGGACAAAATTGCTGAAGTCCTGGACATTGGCGGGGGGACACCAGATCTTGCCCTGGGGCAGGTATTCCAGGTTGTCAATGTAGAGATTGATCCGTTCCTCGCAGTCAACCACTCGTGCATGCTTTTCGGTGGTCATCAGCACGCCGACAATGCCATAGCCCGCTTCTGCCATTTCGAGGATGTGTTTGTCGTAAAACTTTGAGCGCACATCTTGATCCCACTTGTCCACGGCATATTGCAGGTTGTCCCAGCTTATTTCCTCACGTCCCCACTGTATACCAGCCTCGCGTCCCATCGCTATCAGGGTTTGAATGCTGGTATTGTCGTGGTTCTGTTCCTGGTCCGTCCAGTACCGCTCCAGGCCGGTAAAGTAGGTATTCATGCCAAAGAAGCTGATCTCGGCAGGTTGCGCGGCAGGGTGTGCGGCGGGGTGGGATGGGCCCGCCAGAGCAGGGGTGGAATCGCCGTGCGGGAGAAGCAGCAGCAGGGCAAGAAGCCCGACCAGGAGGGGAATGCTGACGATGGCTACCAGAGACGAGGGACGCGGTGTGCTTTTGCACAATTCCCCGACCTCTGATCCTCGATCTCCCCCCCCTTTTTCTCTCTGTTCTTTGTAGTTCAAAAACGGGTCTGGTATCATAGGAGCGACCCCGGTTGCAGCAGCTCGATTTTTCCGCTGTGGGCCAGGCAGATAATCGAAAGTCCGAAGGGAAATGTTCCTCGCATATGGAGCCATTCGGCCTCTATTGCCATTGGCAGGAGCAGCAACCGATTGAGCAGCGGGGGGGGAAGAGCCATAGCCGACTGCTGCTGTTCCTGCGAGGGACGGGCCCGCTCAAGCAACCGCTGCACCAGCACCGCTGGGAACAGCAGGGTATTGATATAAGACATTCGCTCAACGTAGAACCCTGCTGCGGTCAGCAACGTATTCACGCTGGATGCGGTATACCGCTGTCGTGTATGCACGGCGTGATCATGCTTGCTGCGGAGAAACTCATAGGCCGGGAGGCGGATGAGCAACCGCCCACCCGGACGCAGCACGCGGTGGGTTTCGCGCAGGGCCGCGGCGGGGTCGGGCACGCCGCGGTGGTAGAGCACATCAAACGATGTCACCAGGTCGAAGCTCTCATCGGCGAAGGGCAGCGACAGCACCGAGCTGCGCAGCAACCCCTCGCGCATCTGGTTTCGCTCGATTGCATCCGGCGCGGCATCTATGCCGACAACCGAGCCATACCGTTGCAAAAAGAGCGCGTTGCCGCCCGTGCCGCAGCCCGCGTCGAGGATACGCAGGTTGCGCCGTGTGGTGTAGCAACGGTCGAGCAGCGCAGCCGCAATCAGCCTCATTCCGCGGTGCCACCAGTGGCTTCCCTCGCCCGCGGCCAGCACCTCATACTCGCGTTGTTCCATAGCTCAGCTTTGTCTTCCCCTTCTCCCGCTGGTATCGTATTCTGGGGCATCACTATACCAGAATGTGGGGGGGGGCGCAAATGATACCAAATCCGAGAGGGTTCGGGGTTCGGGGTGTAGGGAGGGCGGGCATCCTTGCCCCGATGCGGGCACGCCCCCCTCCCAATCCCTCCCCCCAGCGGGGTTCAGGGGCGGACAGGTGGGGTGGATTATGCTGTTTTGAAAGCAAATCGGTATCAAACGTGAACACATATGTTGCGGCCCCCTTCGGTCAACCCGCCCGCTTTTGTGGTAGAATACCCGGTGCCTATCGGATATTGAATTTTTGAAATGTTCGGACATACAGGAGATATGAGAACACAAAAACAATGGCAATGGTTTTTTCTCTGGTCGTTCACGCTGGGAGCAGTTTTGCTCCTGATGGCCTGCGAGCCGGGGTCGGCCCAGTCGGCCCGCCTGACGGATGTCACCTCGACTGTCTGGAAGACAGTGCCGCGGGGCACCCTCAGCCCCTCGCCCCCCCCGACGTACACGCCATCTCCCTTACCCACAGCAACATACACACCATCCCCTACACCCACGGGCACGCTCACGCCGCAACCAACCAGCACGATAACCCCCACCGCCACACCCACGCCGCAACCCACCGGTGAGCGAGCCCTGGGCCGCGGGCAGGCCCCACAGCGGCTTATTGCCGTGATGCTCGACAACCACCCGCACGCCTACCCCCAGACGGGTATGGATACGTCGGTGCTGGTGTTCGAGGCCCTGGCCGAATATGGCATCACACGCTTTATGGCAGTGTTTGCGCCGGGCATCTCCCCCCACGCCGAGGTTATTGGCCCTGTGCGGAGTGCCCGCGATTACTTTGTGCAGTGGGCAATGGGGATGAACGCGGTGTATGCCCACGCGGGAGGCTCGCCCGACGGGTTGTGGTTGGCCTCTACGGCCAGCGAGATAACCGACATGGACGCGCTTGTATCCTATGCGCAACCCTATTTCTACCGCAGCCGCGCTCGCTATGCTCCCCACAATCTCTATACCGACAGCGACCTGCTCAATAGCTTTGTCGTGGATAAGGGAGTCGGGGAGTTTGACCCGTCGGAGACGGGCTTTCTCTTCAAGCACGATGCGCACCCCACAGCGCGGGGCACCAGCCAGCAGATGAGGTACTATTTTGTCTACCCCGCCGATCCTGCGGGCTGGATATACGATGCGGAAACGAATGGCTACTATCGGACACGGCGTGGCAGTCCCCACATTGACGCACGCACCGGCGAGCAACTCTGGTTCAAGAACGTGATCATTCTGGAAGTGGTGAAGGCCCCCATCCCAGGCGACCCCAAACAGCGTATCCGGCAGGAGGTCGTTGGCGAAGGGCTGGCCCGCGTATTCGTGGATGGCATAGAGCAGGAGGCTCGCTGGAAGAAGCCCACCGCATCCGACCCGTTGCGCTTCTATGGGCCCGACAACCAGGAAATCCGTCTCAACGCTGGCCCTGTCTGGATTACGGCAATTCCCGATATGGAAAACCTGACCGTGAAATGAAATGATATTTCGCCGTTTAACCACAAAGACACGGAGTACACAAAGAGATGAACCAACACCACCATCGCGTGTCGCTGGTGCTGCTTGTGGTGCTGGCGGTGGCCCTGGTCCAGGTGCGGGCCGGTCCGCTACTCCACGCCCAGGATAACCACCTCGCCCCGACTTACACGATCTTTGCTACCCGCGAAGGGTTGGTTGGGCACGAAACAGCAAACGGGCATATCATTCAGCCGAATGATCGCTTTGTCGCGCTGCCCTCGCCCGATGTGCTCTGCTCCTACCAGGGGCACGAATACCAGGTCCGCATTACCTACAAGGACCGCTCGGTTGTTGTGCCCGTGTGGGATGTGGGGCCCTGGAATACGAACGATGACTACTGGTCTCCCAACCGCCACTACCGCGATCTGCCTGTCGGTGTGCCGATGGCGCAGGCAGCCTACCTTGAGGGCTACAACGGCGGGCGTGATGAGTTCGGGCGCAACATTCTGCTGCCCAATGGCATAGATATTGCCGATGGGACGTTTCTGCACGATCTGGGGATGCGGAAAGATGACTGGGTGCAGGTGTCGTTTCTCTGGCTTGGCCACGACCCCGGCCCCGGCGGCGCAACCCACATCCTCCCGCCCCCCACCCACGGCCAGCAAACCGTGCCCGACCTGCCGGCCCCCGCTGCCCCCCGACGGCAGGCCCCCGCTCCCGCCCCGGCCCCCACCGCCGACCCGCACAACCTGACCGGCCTGCCGCTCGACAACCCGCAGGTTGCCGCCAATGCCATCGCCATTGACAATAGTGCGAGCGAATATGTTGCCGCAGACGCAACCTGGTATACTGCAAATTGCGGCTTGAATGGGGAGCACGCCTGGACCTACTCGACAGACGACCCGACAGAGAGCGTCCACCACGCCATCTGGCGACCCGCGCTCTCGCCCGGCCCCTACGAGGTCCGCGCCTATATTCCCCCATGCGGGCGCGTGGATGCCACCCGCACGGCCCGCTACCGCATCACCCACAATGGCACTGTGACCGAGGTGGTGCTGGACCAGGCCGCCGCCGCGGGGAACTGGGTGTCGCTTGGGGTGTATGAGTTTGGCGTGGGCGGGGCCCAGCTCATCGAGCTGAACAACCTCACAAACGACGCTGAACGGTCCGTCCGCTTCGATGCTATCGCCTGGGTGCCCGCGGGCGATGCGATCTCGCCCGAATCGTGGATCACTGACATTACGCGGCAGGGCAACGGCTACTTTGTGCAGTGGAGCGGCACAGATGACCGGAGTGGCATTGCCAGCTACGATGTGCAGGTGCGTATGCTCCCCGGTGGGGGATGGCGCGACTGGGTGCGGGCCAGTCCGGCCAGGAGCGCGTGGTTTGGCCCCGACGAGGGCAAGCATTTTGCCTTCCGCGTCCGCGCCCGCGACCACTTTGGCAATGCGGAACGCTGGCCCGCGGGGGCGGAGATGGACACCACGCAGGCGGGGATGTGATACCAGTTTGCTTTCAAAACAGCAAGAAAACCGCAAGTGAAAAATTGAACGGGTACCTTGCAAATATGGCTTTTCTATGCTATAATCTTGATGTAGGATTCGTGAGCATCTCCGGGCCTGGTTCCCCTTGCGCCAACATGTCAGGTTGATTGTGCAAGGATTGTGCAAGGATAAGGATTGTGTGACGGATAGAACGCAGGGGAATCATCGAGCCAGAACAGCGTATGAGAGCAAGAGATGGGTAGCCGTGTGGATTGAATAAGGTTGAAAAGGCCCCTTCCCCTGTCAGGCTCGCCGGAGATATGGTTTGTAAGGAATATATGGATACTAGCGATTATCATAGATGTTGGCCGGGTCATTTCGTAAATGTCCTGGTGGTGGTGCCTTGTGGCCGGGGAGTAGGATTTATCTGCTGAGCGGAATCGTCTCGTGCAGATATATAGCTATTTCTCTCCCCCCATCGGCTGCGAACGGGGGAATTTTTATCCCTCTTTCCAGGGTACGTATCCAGGGGGCGTGGGGGCCCGGCGGACAAAAGAACCAACCGCCAGCCGCTGATGGCTTGCTATCAACGGTTTTGTAGTATGCTGGAGGAGAGATATGCTCGCCACTCGCACTGTCGGGTTGGATTTTTTCCGCCCATCGGTTATTCGTGTTCATGAACTGCCCGTATCGCCCACAAAAAGCCCACTGCGGTATGCTCCTGCGCTGAGTTTTCCCCAGTATGTCACAGCGCAGCAGGCCATCGAAGCCCTACGCCAGATGCAGCCAGAGCATGATGCAATCTATTACCTCTTTGTCACCGACTACGAAGAACACCTCGTCGGTGTTGTGAGTCTACGAAATCTTGTTGTTGCCCCGCCCGGTTCACAATTGTTTGAATTTATGGACCGCCGCATCATCACGCTGCCCTACGATGCATCGCTCGAAGAACAGGCCCACCTGATGAGTGAGACGGCTCTGCTGGCTCTCCCCGTGGTAGACGAGGATGGGCGACTGGTGGGGGCCGTGGATACCAACGATATGATTAGCGCGGTAAAAGACGAAACGACAGAAGCTATGTACCACCTGGCCGGCATACAGGCACAAGAAGATATGAGCCGCCCGGTCTTTCAAGTGGCCCGAGAGCGGTTTCTCTGGCTCCTGTTGAATATGGGGGGCCTGGCCCTGGTTGCCTGGCTCATCAACGTTTTTGCTCCCACTATCACCCACCTGGTGTTGCTGGCGGCTCTGCTTCCTGTGGTCATTGGGCTGGGCCGCAGTGGCAGTATGCAATCGCTGACGCTGCTTGTCCGCTCGCTCTCGCTCGGCAAAATCCGTCTGGCCGATGCCCGCCGCGCCCTGAGCCACGAGATCGCCGCTGGCATCCTCAGCGGGCTGGTTGTGGGCCTCGTTGCTGGCATCGGGGTCTGGGTGTGGCAGGATCATATTGTCCTGGGGATCATTGCTGGCCTCACCACGCTGGCGACCCTGCTGGTCGGGGCCGTGGCGGGGGTACTCATTCCCCTCGCGCTCAAATTCATGCACCTCAGCCCGGCGCGGGGAGCGACAGCGTTTGCCACCACCATCACCAGTTTGAGCGGGGTCTGGGTGTTCCTCCAGAGCTGTACCCTGGCTCTGCACCTGGGCTATTTGTGAAATTCTCTCAAAGAGCTATTCACAGGGTGTTTTTCTCTAATTAACATGTTCTTCATAAAACAGGCAGGGAAGGGCCGGATATGGGCAACAAATCATCGGCCCTTTGCCTGTTTCCAGTGGGGTTTCTGGCACTCCCCTCTAAATGTCCCTTCGACTATATTAAGGGAGTGTTAAGAGGTGGCGTTGACGAAAGCGCACTCCGTGGTATAATGAAAACAAGCAGATTGAGTCATCAATCATGGTGTCCGCGCTCATCTGGCGCCGGAACATCCTCCCTGTGAGAAACCGCGAAGCTGTGGAAAGCCGCAGGGAGAGCATTGTTGTTCGTAAGAGCGAAGATGATTTCCCCCGGATCACTGTCCAGGGAAAACCATTCCAGGTGAGCTATCTATGAGGCTGTATGGACGGTAATGACAATATGGCTTGCGGCGATTGTTGTGCCGTACCTCTGAGCCGGGTCTCGTAAGGAGCATTTCAACGGTCGGCGGGTGTTGTGGTCAGGATAGCATCGTTTCTGCTTGTCTGCTGACATCGTGCCGTTCTCTTATAGAAGCCTCCGCATGTGAGATGCGGGGGTTTTTCTGCGTTCTGGTTCCAGGACGTTTCTAGATGCTCCAGGATGTTTTTCCGGATAGTTCCGGGTGGATGCATCCTCTCCCCCCCTTTTCTCCCCGTATGGTACAACATTTCTTCCTTCCCTTTTGCAATGTTCCCTTCTCGCCGTTTGCCTGGTCTTTTCAATGATGAATGGGGTTATCGGACGACATCTGTTGTCGCCCGGTCATGCCGTGTTGTGTCACCAACAGAATTCAAGAAGTTAGAAGGAGGACTTTTGTACAATTGAACAGGCAGACCTATAGTAGCTATGTGCAGGAACGGTACGCTCGTGCCAGCGAAGGACCGTTGACGGATTTTCTGAGCCGACGGAATGGATTGCTCTACCTTGATGATCGCATTGTGCTCAACGATCTTGCCCGTCGCTATGGCACCCCACTTGAGGTAGCCTACTATCCCCAGATTGCAAACCAGATACAACGGATGCAAACCTGGATACGAAAAGCTCGCATGAAAACCGGCTACAGTGGACAGTTTCACTACGCCTATGCAACAAAGGCCAACTTTGCCGCTGATGTGGTGCAAACTGCGCTTGCCGCCGGTGCCCACTACGAAACCTCGGCCGCGCCCGATGTGGAGATTGCCCGCCATCTCTGGCGGCAAGGGATCTTATCCCCGGATCGTCTGGTCTGTTGCAACGGTTCCAAAGAACCTGCCTATCTCGACGCTATCTACGGACTGCGGCAGGATGGCTGCCGCGGCGTTATTGCCATTGTTGATGATCTTGACGAAGTGGCTGCACTGAGTGCGGCTCCATTTTCCTTTTCGTTCGGGGTGCGCGAACGCGCTGTCGGAAACCGCGATGGCTCGCGCCCCGGCAACGACCGCTTCGGGATGACTCCCCAGGAGATAGGCCAGATGGTCAATTTTCTCGAAGGGAGCCACCATCAGCTTGTGCTCTACCATGCGATGGTTGGCACCCAGATTGAGGACAGCGACTACTATCTCCAGATGTTGCACGATTCGATTGCGTCCTATTGTGCGCTGCGCCAGCGTGTTCCCACCCTCCGCTACTTCAACATCGGGGGGGGGATGCCAACCGCTGGCTACCGGCTCGACTTTGCCTTTGACTACAAACGGTTTTTCACCCGCCTGATGAGCGAAATCCAGGAGACCTGTCGGAGCTATGGCGTGCCCGTACCGGAGCTGATAGGCGAGTTTGGACGCTACACGGTGGCTACCCACAGCCTCCAGCTTTTTGAAGTGGGGAAGGTAAAAGCAGGGCAAAACAACGAGCCAGACTGGTATATGGTCAATGGGAGCCTGATGGTCAGTATGCCGGATATGGTGATGGTGCCCAACCAGCAGTTTATTGTGCTGCCGCTGGATGGGTGGAATGCACCCGTGCGCCCCGTGCGGTTGGCGGGCCGGCGCACCTGCGACTCCGACGATGTCTACCCGCGCCCACCCCGCGAGCCGCTGATGCTGCCCGACAAGGGCGAGGGTATGGTGCTGGTTGTGCTTGGTCTGGGGGCCTACCAGCATATGCTTGCGGGCGTGGGGGGAGTACACCACTGCCTCTGCCCGGAACCACGCCGTCTGGTGATACGCGAAGAAGCCGGGCAGACTACGTTCCAGAGCAGACCGCCGCAAGATCAGGCCGCAATTATGCGGTTGCTTGGCTACCAGCCCGAACGGATGGTCCAGCCCGTGCGCACGCTGGAACAGCGAAAGGCCAGCTAATGGGGACCGGGTTCAGGACATAGGGAACAGGGGAGGGGGGATACCATATTTGCTTGAGCAGTGATGCTTGAGCAGTGATGCTTGAGCAGTGATGAAGGACCTCTTGTTCACACTTGAGCGTAAATTCTGGGAGCGCGAGCGTCCCGCTTGCATTGGAGCGGGCAAGGATGCTCGCTCCCCCAGGAGCACTACTAAGATCAGGACACAAATCTTGAATACCTACCAATGAGCAGTCCGTATTCTCCATTGCAGGGTGCCTTTCTGTTCTGTGTCTTTACGCTCGTTGCCAAATATCCCTTTCGCAAGCGATATGCAGAATTGTGTCCCGATCTCAGGTGAACACATTGCGTTTCCTCTTGCCCCATGCTATCATAGCTTCTGGTGAAATCGCCAGACACGATAGGGGAAAAACAATGGAATTTTTTGACTTGATTGAACAACGCTACAGCGTGCGAGCCTATAAACCGACGCTTGTAGAAGAAGAAAAACTCACACAGGTGCTGCAGGCCGCTGTGCAGGCCCCTACCGCCGCCAACCGACAACCGTTTCAGCTCCTCGTTATTCACACAAAGGGACGCGAAACCGAACTCCGACGCATTTATGACCGCGAGTGGTTTATCCAGGCTCCGCTCATCATCTGCGCGTGTGGCATCCCTTCGCAGGGATGGATTCATCCAAACGGCAAAAACCACTACGAGATAGATACCACCATTGTGATGGACTATCTCACGCTGGCGGCGGCCAATGTTGGACTGGGCACCTGTTGGATTGCTGCATTTGACACCTGGGCCGCACGAGAGGTGCTCGAACTGCCCGTCGAAGTCGAGCCAATTATCTTTACCCCGCTCGGCTACCCCGCCGACACGCCGGGCGAAAAACAGCGCAAACCACTCAACGAACTTGTCCGCTACGAACGCTGGTAGAAACAATGAACAATTCAAGGATAGAGAGATATGCTCAGGTTCCTGACCGCAGGAGAATCGCACGGGCCAGAATTGACCCTTATTCTTGATGGGCTGCCAGCCGGTCTCCCCATTGTGCCGGAGCGAGTGCAGACCGACCTGGCCCGCCGCCAGAAATCCTACGGCGCGGGCGGGCGAATGGGGATTGAAAAAGACGCGGCTCGCTTTACCGCAGGCATTATGAATGGGCAGACGACCGGCGGGCCCATTGCGATGACGATTGTCAACAAGGACTGGAAAAACTGGGTTGATAGAGATATTCCCCCTTTTACCGTTCCTCGCCCCGGCCACGCGGACCTGCCGGCAACCATCAAGTATGGCTATCGAGATGTGCGGCTGGCCCTGGAGCGGGCCAGTGCCCGCGAAACGGCGGCACGAGTTGCGGCGGGGGCCCTGTGTAAACAATTGCTTGCAGAATTCGGTATCCGTGTCGGGAGCTATGTTGTGGCTATCGGGAAGGTTGCAGCTATCATCCCCGACCAGATGGACTACCCAGCCCGTTTTGCTGCCGCCGAAGCCGACGAAACCGGCACCCGCTGCCCCGATGTCCAGACGGCAATCCTGATGCGCGAACATATCTTTGAGGCAATGCAGGCAAAAGATACTATTGGTGGCATTATGGAGATTGTCGCGCTGGGACTCCCGCCCGGTCTCGGCTCCCACATCCAGTGGGATCGCAAACTCGACGGGCGCATTGTCGGAGCCATCTGCTCTATCCCCGCCATCAAGGGGGTCGAGATTGGGCCTGCCTTTCAGAATGCTACAAAGTTTGGCACCGAGGTTCATGACGAAATTCTTCTGGAAAGCAGCCAGCACAAGCAGCACGAGCAGTATGGGATGAGTGGCCAGCAGCTTACCCGTGCCAGCAACCGCGCCGGTGGGCTGGAGGGGGGTATCTCAACGGGGATGCCGCTCATTGTCCGTGCCGCTATGAAACCCATCAGCACCACGCTCAAGCCGCTGCGCTCGGTGGACCTGGCGACGGGGAAAGAAGCCCAGACAATCTATGAGCGGTCCGACTTTTGCGCGGTGCCACGGGCAGGGGTGGTGGGCGAAGCAATGCTGGCTTTTGTGCTGGCCCAGGCATTGCTCGAAAAGGTTGGCGGCGATTCGCTTGGCGAAATCCGCCCGCGGGTGGAGACCCTTCGGCAAGGGCGGCTCGATGAACTAGAAATGGACAACGAACCCTGGCAGTTTGGCTATGCGTAACATTATTCTGACTGGCTTTACCGGCACAGGCAAAACAACTATCGGGCAACGGCTTGCCCAGGCACTTGACGTGCCGTTTGTTGATATGGATCGCCTCATTGAGAAGCGGCAGGGACGGA
The DNA here is from genome assembly GCA_034436975.1 of Chloroflexaceae bacterium. Classification (GTDB taxonomy): domain Bacteria; phylum Chloroflexota; class Chloroflexia; order Chloroflexales; family Chloroflexaceae; genus JAAUSY01. The sequence goes on along the minus strand of DAOTUE010000196.1, from coordinate 51,512 downwards.
CAATTCGGGAAATCTTCGCGCAGGAGGGAGAATCATACTTTCGCCTGCAAGAAGCGGAGGTATGCCAGGAACTCTCGTTGTGGCAAGGCTACGTTATCGCTACCGGCGGGGGAACGCTGGTCAATCCCGACAATCTCAGCGTATTTACCAGCCGGGAAAACCTTGTGTTCTGCCTGGATTGCGAAGCCAGAGTTGTCTGGCAGCGGCTTGCCAATGCCAGCGACCGCCCGCTCCTCGATAGCACTGATGCGAAAGAGAAACGTGAGCGAATCTTTGCTCTGTTTGAGCAACGCAAAGAAGCCTATGCCCGCATTGAGCAGCATATTGATACAACCAGTTGTGCAATTGAGGACATTGTGCAACGTATTATTGCAACAGTACAAATGCAGGTGGAGCCAGAGGAACACCTGCTCCCTCCCACGTTCCCGCCCCTTCCACCTTTCGCAGCTCAGGAGCGCAAGCGGTAGCCAACGCCCCACTCGGTCAGGAGCAATTGTGGATTCTGCGGGTCTCGCTCGATCTTCCGCCGCAGATGCCAGATATACACTTTGAGGTGCTCATTGTCTTTGTTGCTCTCGCTCCCCCAGACAGCGCGGCGAATGCGTTCGTGTTCCACAACGCTCCCGGCATTCTCAGCCAGAATGAGAAGCAACTGGTATTCTGTCGGAGTCAGATCAACCACGGTTTCATCAACAAGCACTTCTCGTTTCTGGCGATCTATGCGAACAGCTCCCCCCGCAGCCTCAAGAGGCAGGTGTGATGAGGGGGTGCGGCGGAGGAGTGCGCGGATACGGGCCATCAGCTCATCCATATTAAAAGGCTTGACCAGGTAATCATCTGCCCCCTTATCAAGCCCGGTAATGACATCGTTGCTCTGGGTTCTGGCCGTGAGCATCAGAATGGGCACCTGCGAGAAATCGCGGATACGGTTGCAAGCGTCCAATCCATCCATTTCAGGCATCATCACATCGAGAAGGACGAGGTCCGGACGCTGATTTTTGACCAGGGCGATACATTCCACCCCATTTGTTGCCTGGATAACGAGATGCCCTTCGTATTCCAGAGAAATGCGAACCAGTTCGCGTAGACTCTGGTCATCATCGGTTATCAAAATTGTCCGTTGCTGTTCCATGAAATCCTCGTCGGCTCATTCTGCAATAGCTCCGACATCCTGGTTGAGTTCGGTAAACCATTGGACGATTTCCTCGGCGGTAATTTCTCGCGGGATGACATAGCGAATGGTTCCCTCTCTATCAACAAAGTAGGAGGTTGGGATGGGGAAGATACGGTAGGCATTGGAAACTTCGCCCTGCACATCGAGAGCAATCGGGTAGGTAAGCCCCTGTTGCTCAACAAGTTGCTGAATATCTTCCCTGGTATGGCGGTTTCCCGATTCGTCAAATTCGTTGTCAAACAGGTTAATTCCTATCACAACAAACCCCTGGTCGCGCAGTTGCTCGTAGGCTGCCTGGAGTTCGGGAAGTTCGTTGCGACATGGTTCACACCAGCTCCCCCAGAAATTGATCAGGACGATGGAGCCGCGGTAGTCGCTCAGGCGCACCTCGCCGCCATCCGGGGTCGGCAGGGTAAATTCGGGTGCGGGACGATTGGACTGAGGCACCGCCGGGGCACCGCTCCCGCCTTCTCCCCCTAGCACCCAGACTAGCATAATGAGCAGTATTGCCCCGATAACTCCCCCCGCAGCAATCACGTAATCGCGTTTGTTGTGGGCCGGCTGAGGGCGAGCCGACTCTGGGGCGGGTTGCTCTGTAGGGAACGGTTGCGGCTTCCCCACCGCTCCAAGTCCAATTTGCTCGTTGTAGTGCTCTCGTTGCTGTGGGTCGGAAAGGACCTGGTAGGCCTGCTCTATTTCTTCCACCCGCTGCTCAGCCACCTGGCGTATCTCCTGATCCATCGTGGCGACCCGCTCCGGATTGTAGCGGTCACGCTGGGCCTGGTAGGCGTGTTCGATTTCTTCCCGGGTTGCGCCGGGGTCAACTTCAAGAAGCGTGTAATAGGTATTCATAGGTACAGGTTATTTTAACATAGTTTTGATTTCCGGGCTACCCTTTAACCCTTTAACCGTCATTATACCATCTCCTGGGAACTATCTGAATCACGATTGAGCCAGAGTTGGTAGACCACGCTCTTGTGTACCCCAGCTTCTTTTGCCACAATGCGAGCGGCTGCACTGCTGCTGTGCCCCTGCGTGTGGAGTTCCTGCATGCGGTGGAGCATCGTTGCTTCGTCTGCCTCCGGTGGGTCCGGCGGGGCGGCCCCCGCAACCACGAGCGTATACTCCCCCCGTGGTTGCTGTTCCTGGTAGTGGGCCAGGGCTTCACCAATCGTACAGCGGAGAAATTCCTCATGCAGTTTTGTCAGTTCTCGCGCAATGGTGATGGGCCGGTCCCCCAGGATGTCCAGCGCGTCAGTCAGCCAGTCCACCAGCCGATGGGGAGCCTCGAAGCAGATGAGCGACGCAGGCAGGTTGGCGAGGGAGTCCAGAGCGGCACGGCGTTCGGTGCGGCGGCGTGGCAAAAAGCCGGCAAAGAAGAATTGCTCGGTTGACACCCCCGACGCAACCAGCGCGGCAATGGGTGCACTGGGGCCGGGGATGGGCGAGACCGTGTATCCCGCGGCAATGCAGGCAGCGACCAGTTCGCTGCCGGGGTCGGAGAGGGCCGGCGTGCCTGCATCGGAGACCAGCGCAACATCGCCCGTGGCCAGGGCCGCCAGCACCGTATCAAGCCGCGCCAGGCGGTTGTGCTCGTGGTAGGAGAGGCAGCGGGTCGCTATGTCGTAGTGGGCGAGGAGTTGCCGGGTGTGGCGGGTGTCTTCGGCGGCTATCAGCGTGGCTTCGCGCAGCACGCGCAGGGCCCGCAGGGTGATGTCTTCCAGGTTGCCGATGGGGGTAGCGACAAGGTAGAGGGTGTTCATAGTAGACTCAAGATACTCAATCTTTCCAGTCGTTTCCAAAGAGATTTTTGACTATGCATTCAGGGAGTGGCAACCGTTCCAACGAACGAGGTTCTACCTTGATGGCTCCTGCACCATACGATTTTCCAACCAGTCGTAAGTTGGCTATGGTTTGAGGGTGTCGAAGGACTTGCCATAATCTATCCAGGGACTCCATATCTGTTTGTCTTGGATAGACACAGAGAAAGACGGTAAGAGGAATGACCCCGGCCAGGTTACGAAGAAATCTCGCATGGCGACGACCGAGGTAGGCAAACAGAAAGGGAGGAACATTGCGTACTTCCATTTTGTACCATGGGCGACGAGTAGAAAGCAATGGTTTTTGATGAAGTCTCGCTTTCTCCCCTTTGTGCAAGTATTCCTGAACTGGTAAAGGGAACTGTTCAACTGGTTTCCCATCTGGACAAAACAGCAGGGTTGGTCTCCCCCTGGCAGCAAGAGCTTCTATTGTGTCCAGAGCAATTTCATCTCCGGGAGCATCGCGGGTACGTCCAATGGCCGGGAGCAAGTATTCTCTAGGAATGGCCAGCGTATGAGCTTGCTGAGTTGTGAGAAAAAAGAACTCGTTGGAGCCAGTTGCTACGCCTCGTACAACCCTGGCAAAATCTGATAGTACCGGGCCATTGCGTATTTCCGGGGCAACCGGACGCGAAAGCCCGGTGCGTAAACCCTCTGCAATATGCCGGCGGTGGGTCTGCAGGTGTGGACCGGGTTGATCTCGCAACCCCGAACAGAACCAGGCTTTGAGCTGTGGCGTTTGAGGATGAAGACACCTGACCCAGAGAAAATCCTCAGTCTGGAGCCTGTGCCGTATCAGCAAAATAATCGGGTTTGTATCAACTCTGGGAAACGGAGAGGCTGCTGGCTCAAATGTCAAGACGGCATCCAGGCAATAATGGTCCGTAATCCACCTCCATAGGGTTGGAGCAAAAACCCCTTCACATATGTCAGCAGGCATAATGAAAGCCAGCATCCCTTCTCTGTCTAGCAATTGAAGGGCGCGGATGAGAAAATACCCATGCAGGCCAGCACGGCCATCAAGCCGGCATCCAATAATTTCTTCGGCAATCTTCTTGAGTTCGGTTTTTCTCTGAGGTGTTATGCGATGATGTCGGATGTAAGGAGGATTGGCCACAATAGCCTGGTGTAATCCTTCAGGAGGGTGACAAACGAAATCTGTTTCATACAGTTTATCTCCAATCTCCATAAGAGAGCGGGTCTGGTGCAAGACTTCAGGATCTATTTCTGTTCCCAAAAAGCGGATGGGCCTGCTCATTTCAGAAGCAATTGTTCTCGTGGCACGAACGAACGCTCCACTTCCTACAGCCGGGTCGAATATCCTGTTGCTTCCCCCTGCCAGAACATACCCGACCATTGCCTCTGCTATCCATGCGGGGGTCCAGAACTGCCCTGTACATCGGAGGTGTTCTCTCTCCGGCCCGCTCCCTGGGATTTTTTGTTCGCTCTCATTCATAGGCTTATCGTTTCAGGGTATTCGTCAGGACATTCGATTGAGCACATCCAGAACGTCCTGGCTCATTTTCAATCGCCCACCGGTAAATTTGACGTAGGGCAGAATATGTCCATTCTTGTCTTTGATATAGTCTGCAACAAGATCTGGTTCATCCAATGATTCTCCCAGAAGGTAGGCATAGTGGTAATAGATTTTGTACAGAATCTTCTGTGAGGTCGCACCACCTGGTGATTGAAACGTCTGGATTGTTGGCTCAATGTAGCCATCGGTGATCAACGTTTCCACCCGATTGAGCGAGATGCCAAAGGCAACATCAAAGAAAACATGCCAGATATGGATCGGTAATCCTCTTTGTTGTTGCCAGTCAACGAGAGGGGAACGATCTTCTTCTTTCAGGATAACTGTTGGTAAAACTGCCGATTTTTTTCAATCCCTCTTTGCCTCCCAATCTTCGTTGCGGTTTTAGTGGAGAGCCATAGTCTGGCATATGTTTTGCTATCCACAGGCTGTTTTCACATTCCACGGCAAGGATTGCTCGCGCAATCAACGCCTGCATTGTCGGGTGATCCTCCGGCGTGAAAGGGAGTTCTTGCACTCCCCCGATCTGGGCAACAAGATGATCAACATCCTGTTCAGCTTCTTTGCGAAAGATCAGGAGATCGGGACGTTTTACTGTCCCAAGCCCGGCTTGCTCCAACCGCTCAAAGTAGAGTTCAAATGCGCGGACATCATCATCTGGGGCTGTGCTGCTGGGGCCATAGGGGAGTGCAAAAAAATCGCCTGTCTCGTTGATGGCCTGGATAAGCCGCTCCTCACTCCAGACCCCTTGAGACCATCGCATCAAGAAATCGCTTCCCCGCAACCGACGTGGGTTTAACAAGAAATTTGCCCAAAGGATCTCTTGTTTGCCTCTCATCTCAAATTCAATGTCTTCCGTCGAGACACTCAAGAGAAGATTAAAGAGATGATCCATTATCTCGCCTCCCTCACCCCCGCTGCCGCCAGTAGTCGAGCACCCCCGCCACAATCGTTTCGATGCCGACCCGCGGTTCCCACCCCGTGGCGGCCCGCAACTTGTTGTTGTCGCCCACCAGCAGCGGCTCATCCGCCGGGCGTAGCCGCTCTGCTTCAACCTGCACATCCACGGGGATGCGACCCAGACTCCGCACCAACTCGACAATATCGCCAATGCGGGTGGCGGTGCCCGAACAAAGATTATACACCTCGCCGGGGGGAGCGTGTTCGAGCAACAGCCAGAGGGCCCGCGCCACATCCGACGTGTGCGAAAAATCTCGCCGCGGCTCCAGGTTCCCGACACGCAGGACCGGCTCCTGCAGCCCGGCCTCGACCGCGGCCATCTGCTGGCAAAAGGTCTGGATTGCACAGCGGTCGCCCTGGTGGGGGCCGACGTGGTTGAACGAGCGGGTGACAACGACGTGCACCCCGTAGCTGTGGTGATATTGCAGGCCAGTCAGTTCGGCGGCAACCTTGCTCACGCCGTAGGGATTGAGCGGGCGCATCGGGTGGGTTTCGCGGATGGGCATATCGTCGGGGGCAACCAGGCCATACTGGGCACTCGTTCCCGCAATATGCACCCGCGCCGCCGGGCAATGCTGCCGCACCCCCTCCAGCAGGTTGATCGTCCCCTCGACGTTCGTTCGCATTGTTGCAATGGGCGCATCCCACGACGCGCTTGGGTAGCTCTGCGCGGCCAGGTGGTAGATGCGGTCGGGGGCGGCCCGCTCCAGCGCACGGCCCAGGGAGAAGGGATCGTCAATATCCCCTTCGTGGAAGGTGATCTTCCCGCGCAGGTGGTCAATCGGGCGGGTGTCGCTGCGCCAGCGTTTGAAGGCGTGGATGGTCAGGTCGCCCATTCGGGCCAGTTCGTCGGCGAGCGCACTCCCGACGGGGCCGGTGATGCCGGTGATGAAGATTTGCATGATCAATTCAACCCTGTATTATGCCTATTGGGATTGTCAGTTGCCATTCCTTCTGCTTGTGCAGCTATGATAAGGTCATCATCTGCAGTCACAAAAATTATTCCAGTGCGCCCGTTGGCAAAAAGAATATCACTTACTGAGAGTGCAGTAGCGAGTTGTACTGCATCATAGCCACGAAGACGGTATGATTGGGTCAGCAAAACAGCGCGGTTCAGAATAGTACGAGCAATCGGAACAAGCTGATATTCAGTATCGCAATGATGCAAAAAAAGATCAATTGCTGCATCACGTTCCTGAAGCGTGATACCACCTGACGCTCTATGTCTTGCTGCAATCGCCGCGGCTGTTTCTGCCAACGTGATTTCTGCAAGAAATATGGTGCTGTCCGCGGATAGGTCTACCAGATTCACAATCCAGGTGGTTCCTGTTTCTGGTACATACCGCTTGACGATAGCACTGGTATCCAGATAGCAGTATCTCACACCTTCGGGCCCCGCTGCTCAATGACAATCTCGCTAAGTGGCTTTCCCCCCGCCCTGGCAAACGCTGCCTGCACTTCTTCCAGCGTTGCTGTTGAGTTCCTGGCTCGCTTCTGTAGCTCAGGGGCTAACTCTGTCAGCAAACCAGCAGCACGTAATATCGCTCGCACGTGCTCACGCTCGTGGGCCCGTTCTGCATACGTTGCTCGCTCTATCAGCCATTCTTGAAGCATATGCTCCACTGATTTTCCTACCCGTTGCGACTCGTCCCGCAGTTTCTGGTAGGTATCAGGAGGAATATCAATCATAACTGTAGTCATTCTATCGCTGTCTCCTTCTCCGCCCACGCCAGAAAGGTCTCTATGTCTGCCTTCGTGCGGGCCCAGGTTGGCTGGAGATCGCGCACCAGAGGAGACATTTTTTCCATTCTATCAAGAATGAGTAAGAATGGCGGTAGAAATGGCGAAAGGACTGGTAATCATTGAGCGATGCTGCCGTCTCTTCCGATAGCACGGGGGGCCTGGATGCGGTGCTCTGTGTCATCTGGTGCAACAGATCCCGGTGCCATTGTGCTCCCCCAGGGGACTGCTGGTCCATCTCCTTTGCCACAGCCAGAAACATCGTTTCTACCCCATTGTAGAACGAGAGCAATACCGAAGCAATTGCGGTTTGCCCGACAATGTCTGGCTCCTGCACGGTTGCCTGTTCCAGCAAGTCGTGGTAGGCTAGGAAGAGTTGTTCAATCCGCCCGATTTCAACCCGCATTCGCTCCATTGCTGTCGGTCTATCCATGCGGTACAACCCCCCTTGCTTCAGCAAATAGGCAATGAACGGGTCGTCCTTCGTGTCCAAGTCAACCAGATCCACCGGACTCCGTAGCATCATCATCAGTTTACCATAGAGCGAGAAGAACGCCCCCGCCGTGCACCCCTCAACAGCCAGGTCGAGGTCCGAATCCTCGGTGAAGTCGCCCCGCGCCGCCGAGCCAAAAAGGTACACCGCCCGGCACCCGCCTTCCTTCAGGATGGCGACGGCATGCTCCACGTCGGATCGTATCGTTTCTGATAGTTTCAGGGGGTGCTCTTCACTCATCGTATCAGCCCACCTGCAACGGAGAAAGGACAATCCGAAAACCACCGCCCACATCATCGTACTTATATGAAGGATCATCCCTCCCTCGTGTGGCACAACAGGCATTTGCCATATTGTTACACCAGGCTCCGCCTCGCCATGCGAAGTCTCCTTTTGCAGGAGCAACATCGTTCACCGCAATATGGCTCTTGAACGGGTAGCCGCTGTAGCTGCTTGCTGTGGGTTCCCACACACTCCCCACCATATCCTTTGCCCCGCACGGTGCGGCTCCGTCGGGCCGCTCCCCCACGGGAAGAGGCCCGACTTTTCGCCAGTCTTTCCCAAAATCGGCACGGCTCTCGTCTGGCTCCGGGTCGTCGCCCCACGGGTACATCTGTCGGTGCATCTGCTCATCATAGGCCGCGGCTGCTTCCCACTCGGCTTCGGTGGGGAGCCGCACGCCATACCCTTCTGGTAGCCACGCGGCAAGCTGCACATTGAGCCAGGCCGCAAACGCTGCCGCCTCATACCAGGTCATACTGGTAATCGGCTGATCGTTTTTGCAGAACTGTTTCTTGCCCCATCCCCAGGGTTGCATGCGTTCTCTTTGCTCTTTCCACTGCCAACCGTGGGAGGTCCAGTAGCAGCTTTTGGTGTAGCCGTCCTTCTGCATAAAGTAGCGGTACTGCTGCACGGTGATGGGGTATTTTGCAATCCAGAAGCTGGGAAGATCGAGCGTCTCAATGTCCTCATCATACCCCCACCCGCCAATGTGGTAGATACCAGGGCGCACGTAGCACCAGTAGCCGGCCGGCTGGCCAAACTGTTCGTTGCGCCGCTCCAGTTCGTCGCGCCACTCCGGTATGGTGATGGGGAAAAGCGGGTTGATACGGCCAACGAGGGGGGGGAGCGGTAACAGGTTCAGGCGTAACGTCCGGGGCGGGTTCGGGTTCGGGCGGAAGCGTGGGGATGGGTAGCGACGGGTCGTCGTCGGGGTGGTTGTCTACGGCAATGTTCCACGAGCGCAGCACGGCTTTGATGCGGGCAATCTCGTTGCGTTGCTCGCGGATGCTGCTGGCAGTGGCGGGCAGGACGTAGGCCTTGCCGCCCTGGAGGATCTGCTGCGTGAGCAGGCCGGCCAGCGCGTCGCGGCCGAGCTTGAGTCGCTCGGAGTAGGTTGCTATATCTTCCAGTGTGGGCAGTGTGCGCATGTCTGGGTTTCCTGAATGGTTCTGGCTATCTGGATTTATTCTACCATAGCATGCCTGAAGGAGGGAGATCTTTGCAAAATTGCAGTAGTCCTCACGGGGTCAGTTTGCCCGCCTCGCTCACCACCAGCGCATCAATCAGCATCTCAACCGGGGCCAGATCGTCGGTAAAGGGCGTGAACCGCGCCTGCTCCGGCCTGAACTCTCGCACCGGGTAGGACCCCTCTGCGATGGCCCACTGCATAATGGTCCGCAGCGCGGGGATCGTCATCTGGGCAGCGTTGGCGCGGAAGTTGGACACCCCGTTCCCCACCGGGCGATTGACCCCCACAATGAGCACGCTTGTCGAGTGGGGCAACCGCGAGTCCATGAGAAACACCTGGGGAAAGACGGCCCGCATTGTCGAGGCAAGCGCATTGACAAGCCGATCATCGCCACTCGGTGGGCGGCCCGCGTTGACAACCACAACCCCGCGCTCGTTCAGGTGGGCCCGTGCCTCGCGAAAAAACTCAACCGTGGTCAGGTGAAAGGGAATGTAGGGCTGATGGTAGGCATCCATCCCGATGACATCGTAGGTCTTGCTGGTGGTGGCAAGCCAGTAGCGGGCATCCTGGGCGTGGGTGGTGTAGCCCGGTCCCTGCCTCTCCCCCGGCCCTTGCCCATGCCTCTCCCCGTTCGGCGTGAAATAAGTGTTCCCCATTGCAATGATGCGCGGATCGATCTCAACCGCGTCAATGTGGAGCTGCTCCGGCCCATACGCTCCCCCGTAGATGGCGAGGTACTGGCGGGGGATGGTGCCCGCCGCCGCACCGAGCATGGCCAGGCTCCGCACCGACTGCGGCTCCCGCTGTGGGTAGAAGAAAGGCGCAACCGCGAAATAGTCCCACGGCCCGCCCGTGAGCAAGTCGTGGGGGTCGCCTGTTTGCTCAAACGTCAGCCGATAGACTGAATGGTTGGCGTGTCCCTCGTTGAGCCGCAGGAGCAGCCGCGGGTCGGGCCGCCCCTCAAAGAAATGATCCTGGTAGATAACCTGAATGTAGTTGTAGCGCGATTCGGCTTCGGCCACAAGTTGGCAGCGGTAGCAGTCGGCAGCACGTATCTGGTCGCTGGTTGAGAGGGTGTAGGCGGCCAGACCCGCAACCACAAGCACCATCCAGAGCATCCGCCACCCCCGCGACCCGACAATCCCAATGAGCAGCAGGAACGCGGCAAACAGGTAGATTGTCCGCTGCGTGCCAATCCAGGGGATGAGCACGAGCACGGGCAGGAACGTTCCCAGAATGGAGCCAAGCGTCGAGAGGGCCGAAATGCTCCCCGCCGTGCGCCCCGCCGCGAAGATGCCTCCCTCGGCGCGGTGTATCTGGAGCCGCACGGCAAAGGGCCCCACGGTTGCCAGCAGGATGACCGGCGCGGCAAACAGCAGCACCACGCCAATGAGCGCGGCAATGAACCCGCCGGCCGCAAAGCTACTGAGGGCCTGCTGTGCGGCCCCCAGGATCGGGCGGGAGAGCAGGGGAATGAAGCCGCAGAGCAACCCGGCCCAGGCAATGATCCGGTAGAGCAACCGCTGGTCGGGCCAGCGGTCCACCAGCCGCCCCCCCAGGTGATACCCCACCGCCAGGTAGATGAGCGTCATCCCGATGACCACGGCCCATATGGGCTGTGAGGTGCCAAAAAAGGGGGCCAGCAACCGCGGCATAATCATTTCAATGCCAAGCGTTGCCACGCCCGCGAGAAAAACCACCACGAGCAGAAACGGGTCCGCACGGGTGGGAGGCAACGCAGCGGGCCGGCTTGCGGGCCGCGCTGCGGGGAGAACGTCTGGCGGTTCTGGTGTTTCTGTGTTTTCTGTTGTGTCTGATGTTGGCAAAGCAGGTGATGTCATGACAGCGTTATAGCGTTGGCGGACCAAGAACGGAAAGCAGGACACCACGGATAAGTTGCAGCAGCAGGAGCGCAACAATAGGTGAAAAATCAAACATCCCGATTGTGGGGAGCACCCGACGGATGGGGCTGAGGATTGGCTCAACAATTTCGCGCAGAATGTGCGAAATGCGGTAGTTTCCCATCGGGTCTATCCAGGACATAATAACACTGCCCAGGATGCATAAAAACAAGGCGTTAAACAACAAATCAATAAACGTCAGGATAAATCCCATTATACTATCATTCCTCTCTTAACATACCTTAAGATTACCGTGATTATGGTTCCAGGCGGGCCCGCACCGCGGCGGCGTGGGCAAACAACCCTTCGGCTTCGGCAAAGCGGACCGTTGCCGGCCCAATGCGCCGCAGGGCCTCAGCATTTTTCCCTACCAGCGAAATAACCTTGCGAAAATCGTCAACGTTGACCGGCGAGGCATAGCGAGCAGTTCCCTCGGTGGGCATAATGTGCGAAGGTCCGGCGGTGTAGTCGCCAAGCACCTCAAACGAGTATTCGCCCACGAAGATGCCACCGGCGTTGCGGACGCGCCCGACATAGGGCCAGGGGTCGGCAATGAGCAAACAGAGATGTTCCGGGGCATATTCGTTGGCCAGGTCAAAGGCGGTATCGAGGTCGGGCACCAGCACAATCCCCCCACGCTGCTCAACGGCTTCGGCGGCGGCGCGGGCGTTTTCTTCGGGCATGCGGGTAAGCTGCTGCGACACCTCCTGCTGCACCGCGCTGGCCAGTTCTTCCGACGGAGTAAGCAAAATTGCGCTGGCCAGCACATGCTCGGCCTGCGCCAGCAGGTCTGCCGCCACCAGGCGCGGGTTGGCCTGGCCGTCGGCAATGACCAGCGTTTCGGTTGGCCCCGGCAAACTCTCAATCCCCACGCTCCCGAAGACGGCCCGCTTGGCCAGCACAACAAAGAGATTGCCCGGCCCGACAATTTTATCAACCCGCGGGACACTCTCCGTGCCATAGGCCATTGCCCCGATGGCCTGCGCTCCGCCCAACCGGAAGAAGCGATGCACCCCGGCAATATGGGCCGCGGCCAGCACCGCTTCGGCCGGCTCGCCCCGCTCCCGCTGCGGCGGCGAACACACAATAATCTCTTCGACCCCCGCCACCCGCGCCGGTATAGCCGCATGCAGCAGCGACGAGGGGAGCGGGGCCGTGCCGCCGGGTACATACACCCCCACGCGCTGGAGCGGCGTGACAATCTGACCCATCACGCCTTCGACGCTGAAATCAACCCACGAGTTGCGGGCCTGGTGCTGGTGAAACCGCTCCAGCTCACTGGCGGCCAGGTGTAGCGTGTCGAGCAGGTCGGCATCGAGCGATCTGGCGGCGGCTTCGAGCCGGGTGCTGGAAATCTCAACTGTTTCTATCTCCACATTGTCGAGACGGTGCGTCCATTCGCGCAGGGCCACATCACCACGAATGCGGACATCGCCCAGAACCCGTGCAACGGCGCGGGCCGGGCTGAGCGGCTCGCCAAAGCGGGCCGTGATGCCATCCTGGATATGCTGCGAAACCTCGACCTCATCAAGCGGCACCCGCCGCAAAATTGTCGCACGGGCTGCCTCTCTATCGTTGATAATTGGAATAGTCATATTTTCGGTCATGCTCCAATATGGTACAATAACAATCAGGAGAAAGTATGGCCGGGCTGGTCTCCACGAAATCTATGAGATATAGCCTGCATAAGTTGCGTGAGGAATGAAACACAGGAGAACCGTGCAATGAAGATGAAAGCGAAATGGTTCCATCGTTGGCATTGGCCCCATTTCCGATGGGGCCGATGGCTCCTTGTTTGTTTTTTCGTTGTTTCCTCTATGATGACCACCATGGGCGTGCTTCCCTTCCCTGCACATTCGCCAGCTCATGCAATCTCTGGTATTCCCGTCATTGCATTGTACCAAACTTCCTATGAAATGGGTAACTGGAACTACGACACGATAAGTGATATTCCCGCCCCGCGCTACAACGGGAGCGACAGCGACGCAATGCGCCGCCACATTATCCAGGCCTACTACGCTGGCATCAATACGTTTCTCTGTGTGTGGCACGGCCCCGACGAGGAGCGGCGCGATAGCCGATGCAAGCGGCTCCAGAAGCGAATTATTGAAATCCGTGAGGACACGGGCGAGCCAGCCGATATGAGGATTGCGTTTCTCATTGATCTGGGGTCGGAGGAAAACCCGGAGATTCGCACCCGCGATGGCATTGATGAGGCTTTGCGAAAGCTGCACGAAGAGAGCATCTATATCCACAACTCCCACTACATGAGTTTTGCGGGCAAGCCGGCGATCTTCTGGCTCAACCCGAACTACTACGGCAGTGTTGCAGAATGGCACCAGCTCCGCAACGAACTTGACCCCGACCGCTCCCAGTTCTGGTTTGCCACAACCGACATCCCCAACTTTCAGGATGGGATATTCGGGTATCTCGATGTGTTCGATGCCGTGTTTCGCTATGATATAACCAGAGACGGCACCCCCGCCGATGCGATGGCTACCTACAACCAGCGTCTTCAGCAGTACAACCGCTCACGCGGTGCAGGGAAGCCCTTTATTGCAACGGTGATGCCCGGCTACGACAATACGCGAGGTAGTGGGAATGACCACTACCGCGACCGGCAAAATGGCGCGTACTATCGCCAATCGTGGCAGGCGGCTATCCCCTATGCCCCCGCTGCCGTTGTGCTCAATAGCTTCAACGGGTTTCGCGAGGGGACCCACATTGAGCCGAGTGAGCAATATGGCGACCAGTACCTCAATCTCACGGGCGCACTCATTGGCGAATTTCGCCAGCGTGTTCCCACCCCCTCCGCCGACCTGAAATACTATCCCCAGACGGGACATTTCCTGCGGGGGGCGTTTCGCTGGTTCTGGGAAAACCACGGTGGCGTGGCGAGGTTTGGCTACCCGGCGACAGAAGAGTTTATCCGCAAGGACGACGGGCGGATTGTGCAGTATTTTGAGCGAGCCCGCCTGGAGATGGCCCCCGGCAGCGAAGCATCCGCGATTGAGCTAGGGCTGCTTGGAATTGAGTACAAGGAGCTATTTGGCCTCGACTTCCCCCGTGTTGCGCCCTTTGCCAGGAGCGCGGGCCGGCTCTTCTTCCGCGACCCCACCGACCCCGATACCCACCAGGGCTACAGTTTGCAAGGGGCATTCAAAGCCTACTGGGAAGCTCACAGCGGCATCAGGAGCTACGGCTATCCGAAGTTTTTCGGCTATCCCATCAGCCAGGAGATAGGGGTTGAGTTCCCCGACGGCAGCACCCGACTGGTGCAGTATTTCGAGCGGGTGCGGCTGGAACTGCATGGTAGTCAGGTTTACGTCGGGTTGCTTGGCACCGAACTTGCCCCCTGCCACCACCGCGCCCCACGCCCGCCAGACAATCCGCCCTCGCCGCACGATATTTTGCCCGAAGGCGACAACGACCCCTGCCCGACGGGATATGCCCCGAAGCCTGCCAGCGGGTCGGCTTCGTCCGGCGATGCGGCTTCGTCCGGTGGCTCCGGCTCATCCGCAGCATCGGGAATCTATATCTCCCCGCTGGACCCCGGAGCCTTGCTTGACCGTATCAACCGCGGCATTCCAACAGGACGGGTCTATCATCAAAATGTCGCGCCGGGCACGGTGCAGGGGTTTGAGGCCTGGCACTATGCGCCGGGCGAGCAGGTAAGTTTGTGGCTCAACCTGCCCGATGGCAACACCACGCGCTCGTTGCCCTACCTTGCCGAGGCAAACAACCAGGGATACGTATTGATTGGCTTCCAGACGAAACGCACCGATCCAGAAGGGGATTGGAGCCTGGTCGGGCAGGGGCTTCAGAGTGGACGGGCCATTGTTGCGCCGTTCCGTTTGCAGTGGTAGAACAACCAGTCAAACCATCTTCAATGCAACAACCATATCGCCGCCCTGTCCTGACACTTCTTCTCCTTGCGGCCAGCCTTGTCGTCATCGGGGCCAGCGTGGGCGGGTTTCTCGCGCTCGTGTCGGCCCCGCGCCCCCACCACCTCGACGTGGGGAAGCCGGGCGATAGCCGCTTTCTCGCCGGTTTCTATCGCACCGAATACGCCGATAACGTCGTGTTTCGTTGGAGTAGCCCCGATGCCCGCATCAAGCTGTATGGTCTGCGCCCCGGTGCGGCGGTCCTCTCGTTGCGGCTCCACTACCACGGCAGGGAAACAGACACGAACACGAACACAGACACACAGACTGGCGACTGTGGCGAATCTGGCAACCAGCAGCGGCTCCAGGTGCATCGTGCAGAGCGGACCATTGCCGCTTTCGATGTGCGACCGGGCTGGCGAGTCTATCGCCTGTACCTGCCCGCGGAGGCAACCGCGGGGACGGGCTTTGCCGCGGCAACGCTGCACCTCGTGGCAGGTGAATTTCACCCTGACGCGCACGACGGACGCGACCTCGGTATCCCCGTGGATCGGGTTGATGTATTCCCGCTAGAAGCGAGCCACCTGGTCTGGTCTGTCCTGCTCCAGCGGGTGTTGCTGTTGCTCTGGGGGTTGGCCGTGCTGGCCGGCCTGCTCTGGTTGCTCAACCGCGTGCTCTCCCCGGAGCAGAGCCGGGGGGCGGCCCTGCTGCATACGGGGATACAGACGGCGGGGGCGGCTCTGCTGCTTGTGCTGTGGCTCTGGCGCGATCCCTTTGTGTTGGCGTGGGCCTGGTCGGCGGCTCCCTGGGGGCTGGTGGGCGCAAGCGGGGGTATTCTCGTGCTGGCGGGTATGGTGCATCAAAAGGTGCATCAAAAGAAGATATTGACCCGTCTTTTTCCCTTCTCTTTGCGTCCTTCGCGTCCTTCGCATTCTTTGCGGTTCAAACGTCCGATTCGTTTGACCATCGGGATACCCCTGCTGCTCGTGGTGCTGGCCCATGTGCTGCTTGTGCTGCCGTTGCCCGTGGCGTGGCGCGGGAGCGCGGCGTGGGGTATTCTGGCGGTGCCGGGCGTGCTGCTCGTACTGCTGTTGTTGCGCTACCGTGAGCGCGACCCGCTTGCCCTGGTACTCCTGGCCGGCAGCGGGGGCCTGGTTGTTGCCCCCCTGCTCCTGCTCCTCATCCAGGCCTGGCCCGGGCCGGTCCCCTGGTGGTCGCTGCTGCTTGCTTGCGACGTGGTCAGCGCAGTGCTGGTCTGGCGGCTTTTGTACGATAGTGCCTCGAACTCCGAACCCCAAACCCCGAAACCCGAACCCTGTACCCCCCCCAAATCATTCTGCTATCGCCCGCTCTGGCCGATGCTCCTGGTGCTGCTCGTGGGAGCCGCCTTCCGGCTGCCCTCCCTGGGCAACGCCGAGTTTCAGGGCGACGAGGCCCATATTGTGCTGATGGCAGCGGGGGTTACGTTTGGAGAAGATGATATGCTCATGCTTCACCGCAAGGGGCCGCTGGAGATTCTCCTGGCGGCGGGGCCGCTTGTCCTGACCGGACACATCAACGAGTGGATAGCGCGGTTGCCCTTTGCGCTGGCGGGCATAGCCAATCTGCTCGGATGCTACCTGCTGGCTCGTCGGATGTTTCGGAGCAGTGCGGCCGGGTTGCTTGCTGCGGGTATCCTTGCCTACGAGGGGTTTTTCATCGGCTTCTCGCGCATTGTGCAGTACCAGAGCGTGGTTATCCTGATGACTATTGCGGGGATCTGGTGTTGCTGGCGGTTTGCCGAAGAGCGCGAGGGGGGGGGGCGGTATCTCGTGCTGGCGGCCCTGTTTGCAGCGGCGGGGTTGCTGGCCCACTACGACGCGATTTTTGGCCTTCCCGCGATGGCATGGCTCGTGGTTGTAGGGGGCATGCGGCGCGGGTGGCGTGGTGGCCAGTGGGTGCGCCATCTGCTCCTGCCCGTGGCTGTCGGCGGGACTATCCTGGCACTCTTCTACCTGCCCTTTGTGCTCCACGAACACTTTGCAAAGACATTCGCCTACATCCTCAAAATGCGGATCGGGGAACGCTCCGACGCAACTGTTTTTCACAATAACCTGCCGGGCTATTTCTGGCTGGCAACCTTCTACAATACGACCTATGAGGTGAGGACGGCGGGTGTGATGCTGACTGCTGGTATTCTCGTGTGGCTGCGGGTGTGGGGGCGGCCCCGATTGCTCGGATGGGGGCTTGCTGTGTTGCTCCTGGCGGGGTGCGGGTTCCTGGTGTGGGGCCCCGAACACCTGGCCGTTGCCAATCGCGTCAATCTGACGATTGTGGCGTTTGCGCTACCGCTGGCGGGGTTGCTGCTCTCCCCTGCCACGCCGCACCCCCTCCGCACCGCGCTTCTCTGGTTTGCTTTCCCTTTTGTGGCCGAATCATTCATCATTGCCAAGCCCAATACCCACTTCTATACCATGCTGCCCGCCGCGGCCCTGCTGATGGGAGTGGCCCTGGTGCAGGTGTGGCAGTGGGCCCGACGAAAGCACTTTCTCTGGGTGCTCTCGCCGTTTGTGCTGTGGAGCGTTGTCCTGGTGTTGCTGGCGGTTCCATATATCTATTTGCTGTTCTTGCAGCAGTCGCCGGAGTATGAGCGTCGGTTTCCCGCTTTCCGCCCGGATCTCTACCTGGCCAACTATGGCGATGAGAAACCGTGGGGGAGCAGATTCGGGTTTCCCCACCGCGACGGATGGAAGGTGGTGGGCGAACTCTACCGCGAGGGGGTGATACAGGGCCCCTATGCCAGCAACCAGAAACCGCTTGTCACAACCTGGTATCTCCGCGGTATTCCCTATGTATCTCGCGAGGATCAGCCAGCGAATTTTTTCGGGGTGCGGGGCAGGAGCCACTTTTTGCCCCCCCAGGGCTACCACCTGTTCGGGAAGGTGGTAATAGATGGGGTACGAATGATGGACCTCTACCGCCGTGAGCCAGTCCACCAACCACCGCGGGTCTACCACCTGCGCGATTACCGCGACCGCTTCGACGCACAGCGGGTACGCCCCTTTGCCACCCCGCGAGAGCTGTTTATCCTTGAGCCGCCATGATGAGGACAACCTCTGTCGCTCCACCAATTCTTCTTTCCAGCCAACAATATCGTTTTTCCTCTTTCTGTGTTTTCTGCTTTTTGTAGCCAACTTGTAGCCAGCGTCCAAAATTCGTTTTTTTGCCTTCTATGCCAGCAATCTGGCGTTTTTTCAATAGGCTCGCGTTGTACCTCTTCTGCCCGGCCCGTTGCTGTTTTTATAGCAAACTGGTATGATGAAGGTACAGGTAGTTAGCATACACACCATCCATACGCTATCGCCAGGATCAGACAAAAACCATGATAAGGAAGGGGATCTCGTGTATGAGTACATTTGAGAAGATAGCCGGGGCGGTCGGCCAGGTTGCCGATGTTGTGCAGAGTGAAGAGTTTGAGCAGTTCAAGGTCAGTGCAAGAGATTTTCTCTCGGCACGAGAGCAGGGAGAATCTCCTGTCACCCAAATTACGCAGTCGGAGGCATCAATTGACGATGCACCGGGCATTGTCAACCAGAGTTTTTCGCGCAAGGAGCAGTCGGGACAATATACCAATATCATTTCCCCTGTGGTTGTGCCCAAAAGCACTCGTTCCCTGCTCTGGCTATTCTGGTTGCTCTTGCTTGGCGGTATTGGCCTGATTGGATTGCTCCCATCCAGAGCCATAGATCTGTTGGGGTTTACCAACATTGCCGGAACATTCTTTGGCCCCCACTACTGGATATTGCTCCTGTTCTACGTTGTCTTCAATCTTTGGAAAAACAGCTTTATGATGATACCCGATGGGTGCAAAGCACTGATCACCCAGTTTGGCAAGCTAGAATCTATTGTTGATTCGGGGCGAGTGTGGTTGCTCAACCCCTGGAAAAAAGTAAGCTATATTGTCAATACGACAAAGGAATATCCCTACAACGCGCCCATCCGCGAAGCCCCCACAGCAAGTCGCGTCAATGCGTCGGTAGATCTTTTCCTCCAGTTTCGCGTTGAAGATCCTGCCGAGTTTATTTTTTCGCTCGGCGGGGCCCAGGGGTTTACCGAAAAACTCGAAAACGCCATCAGCGAAGTGACCCGCGCCCTCATCTATGAGCAGAAGGCCGAGGACATCTACGACCTGGTGGGCGAGAGCACCCAGTCGTTGCTCGACTCGCTCAACAAGCAGTTTTTGCCGGCGGTGCGCTTTGTCAATGCCAACATTACCCACGCCGAGCCATCAAGCCAGCAGTACCGCATGGATATGGCCGCGCCAGAGATGGTCCGCGTGGCCAAAGAGGCCTACACCTATCAATATGAGCTAAAGCTGCGAAAGGAGCAGGATGAGGGCGACCTCAACAAAGAGCTGGCCTCGCTGCGCGAAACGCTGTCGGGCATTCGGGCCGAAATAGCCCGCTACCAGGCCCAGATGGACACGGCCCGTGAGAAAGAAGTCAATCGTGCCAATGCCTACGCCCGCCAGCTTATGGTTGAGACGGAGAGCGAAGCGCAGGCCAATGCAGCCTTGCTCGAAGCCCAGGCCCTTGATATTCGGGCCATGAACAGTGCCCACTTCCCCGAAATTTTGCAATACCGCTATCAACAGAACATTCTCGACACGCTTGAAGAGGTAGCCCCACGGTTGCCCCAGATTGTGAATATCGGGGGAGAAGCCGATCAGGATGTAGACTTTATGATTGTGGCGCGGCATATGCTCGGCATCCGCGAAGAAAACCTCTTCAATGAAGAGGATATGCAGGCTATTCGTTCGCGGGCAAGAGAGATAACTGAACGGATTAAAGAACGTTCGGTGCAGATCAATGCTATTGTCCCGGAGCAGCAGGTTGACTTTGTGAAGGAGGAAGCGTAGCGATGGCCAACATACGAAACATCGGATTTTCTCATATCACCGAGGTGATGGCCGCCTGGAACGAGATCCGCCAGTTTTTGCGTTCGGGCGACCAGGGCAACCTCGTTCCTGTGGTTATCCCCAAAAGTAAGCGGCGTGGGTATGGCTGGCTCCAGGGCATTATTTTTTCGGTCTACTTTGCTGGCGTAGCGGTGCTCTCCGGAACCTGGATTATCCTCCTGCCGGCGGGCTTTCTGGCCGTGCTGGTGCTGGCTGTGACCATCATCGGGTGGGCCACTGGCTCTATTGTTGAGATTGAGCAGGGAACAGCCGGTATTGTCTCACGGTATGGGCGCATCACAGGAACGCTCTCGCCGGGGCGGCACTTTCTCTGGTGGCCCTGGGAAAAGGTGGAGTTCATTGTTGATACCTCAACGGAGATCCCCTACACCGCGCCCGTGCTGGCCTGCCCCACCCGCGACCATGTGCCGCTCAAGTCTATCGAGTTTTTTCTAAAATTTCGCATCGAGGACCCGATAGCGTTTGTCCGCAACATCGGGGCCAGCAACTTCGATTTTGTCTTGAGTAGCGCGGTGCAGGATGCCATCCGCCAGCGGAGCCGCATGGTTGAAACCGAACGGGCCTATGACCTGCGTGGGAGCGATGTCGGCATGATGCAAGAGAACCTCAACCGGCTACTGCGGCGATATGGAGTACGCATTATTGGCGCAAACATTCCCGATGTGCAGTTGCCCGACCAGTACCAGCAACACCTTGAAACCCGTGAAACCGTCGCCAAAGAGCTGGTTGCCTATGAGCGAGAATGGGAACTTATCCGCAAGCAGCGCACCGATGCGCTGCTGATGGAGATTGAGCGGGCCAAGAAGGAGCGCGATGCTCGCCTGGTTGAGGTGAAAACCGCAACGAACAAGGCCCGTGAGGATGTTGCCCGGATGCTGCAAGAGCAGGAGACGATGGCACAAAAGGTGCGTTGGGAGATTGAGGCAAAGGGACGCGCCGAATTGAAGTCGGCCGAAAACGAGGCCAGAGGTCTCCGACACCTGGGCAAGGCCTATCACGATAACTGGGTTGTGCTGCAATATGAGCTGGCTCTGCGGCGGCTGAGCGTGGCCGAGCGGATGATGGCCCTTGCCCCGCGCCCTGTTCTTGTTCGGAGCGATGGGAGCGGCGACCATTCCGCGCTGACCTTGCTCATCCTTTCGCAGCTTTTGCCAAACTTGATGGACAATGGTTCGTCTCCTACCACAGACGACGATGGCCAGGAGAAGGGCCGCCAGACAGGAGAACATAGTCGGCAGGATGCACGACGGCGGCGGACTATTCGGGGGATGGCCAGTTCGCTCGAAGATGTTCTGGGGAGCCGGGAGCAAGAGTAGTGATGAGTGATACCATGTTCGCCTGAAGCGTTGAGAGAACACCACAAAGGCACAGAGGCACAGAGGACCAGAGAACACAGAGGTTTTGTGAAAAAGTATTCTCTTTGTGTTTTCTGTGTCTTTGTGGTGAAACTATCTATCCGGTTTTGGTATCAGGGGGTTTTGTTGCCCGACTTGTTGCCCAGGTAGTTCTGACAGATTGCGGCCCAGTTTGGTTGTACATCCAGCCCCCACCCTTGCTGTAGCCCCTGGTGAAAGCGGTAGTAGGCGGCCGCGCCCACCATTGCGGCGTTGTCGGTGCAAAACGCAATGGGGGGGAAGCGCACGGGGACATCAGATCGGCGGGCAAATTCGCCACGGAGCCGCTGGTTGGCCGCCACCCCTCCGGACAGGAGAATCTCAGCCGCGCCTTGCTCGCTGGCGGCCCGAAGGGTTTTTGTCACCAGCACATCCACAACAGACTCTTGAAACGCATAGGCAATCTGGGCCGTAAAGCGATCTGTTGACGAGGGAGACGCTGGCGGGGAGGATGCTGGCGGGGCAGCGGAGGACGATTGTCCACCCTTCTGGGAGGTGCGCTTTGCGCGGGGGCCAGCCGGCGCAACTTTTGCCTCCTGGTTCTGGCGTTCCTGCACCTTGTGCAACACCGCTGTTTTAAGCCCGCTAAAGGAGAAGTCGTAGCTGTCGCGGAGCCAGGCCCGCGGGAGTGTTCCGCCCCCCTTGCCGCCTTCGGCGGCCCGCTCGATAGCCGGCCCGCCCGGATAGCCCAGGTTGAGAATACGGGCCACCTTGTCGAAGGCTTCGCCAGCAGCATCGTCGCGGGTTTGCCCTAGCAGCGCGTAATCATCGTGGTCTTTGAGTTGCATCAGCAGGGTATGCCCGCCGCTCACGACCAGCGCAATCACGGGGAAGGTGGGGGGTGGGGTTTCGCTGTCGCTGGTCAGCCAGTTTGCGTAGATGTGAGCATCAATATGATTGACCCCGACAAAGGGAAGTCCGCGTTGCCAGGCCATCGCCTTTGCCACGTTGAGGCCGGTGAGCAGCGCACCGCTCAAACCCGGACCATAGGTACAGGCCACTGCGTGGATACCATTCCATCCTTCTGGCAGGGCCGCCAGAGCATCCTCAACCACCGGGACGATGCTGAGAATATGCTGGCGCGAGGCTACTTCGGGTACCACTCCACCGTGTCGCCGGTGGGTATCCATCTGCGATGCGACGACATTTGTAAGCACGGTGCGCCCGCCGCGAACAATGGCTGCGGCGGTCTCATCGCACGACGTTTCTATCGCCAGTATGGTAAAATGGGGAGGCAGGGTGTCTACCAACAATCGTCAATCCTTCCTGTCTTTTCTCTTTGGATTCTCTCCATACCATTATCTCCCATTGTAGCACGACTATTGCCATTGACACACTGGAGATGTTTGGTAGAAAAGTCAGGGAAAACGTGCCGATACCCCGTTGTATCGTATGCGTGGGGGAAGCGGGATGGGTACAGGCGCAAGAGAAATAACGCGATAGTTGAAGAGGCAGGGATGGAACAACCCCATATTCTCCTGGTGGAAGATGATGCAACGGCCCGGATGCTGCTTGCCGATGTGCTGACGGGAGCAAGCTACCGGGTGACAATGGCTCAGGATGGCGAAAAAGCCCTTGAACTTCTGGATATGTACTCATTCGATACTGTCATTACCGATATTCGGATGCGGAGCGTGGACGGGGTGCAGGTGCTCCAGGCCGCTCGCAACCGCGAGATGCCCCCACCAGTCATTTTGCTAACTGGCTACGGCTCGCTGGAAACCGCTGTGGCAGCCCTTCGCTCCGGAGCCTACGACTACCTGCTCAAGCCAGTTGCCCCCCAGGATTTGCTCGAACGGGTGGCGGGAGCCATTGCGCATCGGATGAGCGAGAGACGGCAGGATGAGGCAGTACGGATTATTTCCGAGGGGCTGGCGCAACTTCGGGGCCAGGCTTCTCCGCGCAACAATCCCGAAGCACATGGCATCCATTCGGCTCTGGACCCGCAGGGAAGGTTGGACCCATCCCCCTCGTTGCCTCAGTCTGAGCAGGGGGAAGCAGAGACAGGCCCGCGCTATGTGCGGGTCGGGTTGCTTACCATAGACAATTTTCGGCATACGGCTTCGTTCGATAATCAACCGCTCCATCTGACCCCCATCGAACATGCGCTGCTCCGCTGCCTGGCCGAGTCGGCGGGGCGGGTGGTCAGCTATCGGGAAATTGTGCGCTGTTCGCACGGGCACGATACCGACGAAGCCGAGGCCCAGTCGTTGCTCAAGGCACATATCCGCAACGTGCGGCGCAAGATTCCTCCGGTATACCTGGTCAATTCCCGTGGCGTTGGCTATATGCTGGTGGACCCGGCGAGCCAGGAATCCTCGTAGAGCGGATTTCCATCATCTGGGCAAATGGAGAAAGAGGTTTTCTAGTGCAAGCTGCGGGTTGACATTTTCGCGAAGTTGCTGCGCGGTTTCGCCAATGCGGGCCACAAAGCGGTAGATGTCGCGCACAAGGTGGCGGCGGGCCAGGGCTTCCAGGTCTTTCTCGCGGTCTATGTGGGTGATGCGCTCCGGGCACCCGGCAGCAACCAGCAGCACATCGCGCCACACCCCTTGCCACAGGTCGAGCCAGCCAAACACCACATCCTGCTCCCCCCCACGATACTCCTTGCTGCGCTCCTCGGCCCAGGCAAACATTGCATTGCGAGGCTGTGTCTGTATCGTCAGGAGTTGATCAATCTGCTCCTGGTAGGACTGGATGTCGTCGGGGGCCTGGGCCATTCGCAGGGCCCACCCGATGCGCCCGCCGCTCCAGGCCGCCAGCAGCGCGGCATCGTCGGGATGAAAGCTGGTTTGCTCGCTCAGGGCGCGGGTGATTTGCTGGCGCGGCAGGGGGCGCAACCGAAGCACCTGGCAGCGCGAGACAATCGTGGGGAGCATGTTGGCATTGTGCGCCACAAGGATGATAGTTGCAAAGGGCGGGGGTTCTTCCAGTGTTTTGAGCATGGCGTTGGATGCTTCCTCGTTCAGCCGCTCTGCATCGTGCAAGATAAACACCCGCCGGCGGCCCTCGTAGGGCTTGAGTGTTATATCGCTCTGCCACGTTCGGATGGTGCCGATTTTCAAATCTTTCTGGCGGGCCGCTTCGGTGGCGGGGAGTGCGGCGGCCTGGCTCTCCATACTGGCAATGCGCACGTCGGGATGGTTGCCCCGCTCAATGCGGCGACAGGTGCGGCATTGCAGACAGGGAGCATCGCCACCCCGTTCACAATTGAACACCTGGGCCATTCGCAGCGCAAGCAGCGTTTTTCCAATGCCGGCGGGGCCGCTCAGCAGGTAGGCGTGGGCCCCACGCCCGCTGGCAATGCTGCGTTGCAGATAGGCAACGGCCCACTCGTGCCCGATGATAGACCAGTCCGGACTCGTCATATATCCAGCAAATCCTCTAGCTCGCGGAGTTTGCGAAAGATGAGCACCGAGTTGATGCCCCCAAACCCGAACGAGTTTGACATGACAATCTGCATATCGGGGGCGGGGCGGGCACCATTGGGAACATAGTCGAGGTCGCATTCCGGGTCGGGGTATTCCTGGTTGATCGTCGGGGGAATAATCCCGCCATTGAGAATCAGGACAGTCGCGGCAGCTTCGACGGCACCGGCTGCGCCCGTCAGGTGCCCAATCATAGATTTTGTCGAACTGATTGGCACGCTGTAGGCATATTCGCCAAAGACATGCTTGATAGCGCGGGTTTCAGAAACATCGCCCGCGGGGGTGCTGGTGCCGTGCGCGTTGATGTAGTCTATCTGTTGCGGGCTGAGTCCTGCGCTGGCAAGAGCGCGGCGGATTGCTTCGGCGGCACCTGCCCCATCCGGGTCGGGCGCGGTGATGTGGTAAGCGTCGCACGTTGTGCCATATCCCACCAGTTCGGCATAGATGCAGGCCCCGCGGCGGCGTGCATTCGAGAGCCGCTCCAGCACCAGCACGGCAGCCCCTTCGCCCGCCACAAACCCATCGCGTCGAAGGTCGAAGGGGCGTGAGGCCCGTTCTGGCTCATCATTGAACGAGGTACTCAGCGCACGCATGGAACAGAAACTCGCCAGACCAAGATGACTGATGGGGGCTTCGGCTCCGCCCGCCAGCATGATATTGGCTTCGCCCCGCCGGATAACATTTGCCGCTTCGCCGATGGCCTGCGATCCCGCGGCACAGGCGGTGCAGATGGCAGTATTGTAGCCACGCAAGCCAAGCTGAATAGCCACCTGACACGAGGGCATATTTGGCATCGCACTCGGAACATAGAGCGGGCTGACTTTCGTAGGACCTTTCTCAACCATCGCTCGCACCGCTTTTTCGGTGTCGGGGAATGAGGTGGTGCCGCTGGCAATCAAGGCCCCTATCTCGTAGGGATCAAGACGGTCAATATCCAGTCCCGCATCGTCCATCGCCAGCCGCGCAGCGGCAACGGCAAACTGGCCAGCACGCGACATCCGCCGGGCTTCTTTGCTATCCATAAAATCTTGTGGATTGAACGCTTTGACTTCGCCTGCTACCTGCGAGGGGTACTCGCTCGGATCGCACAGGGTGTAGCGGGTAATTCCGCTTTTGCCCGCGGCAAGCCCCGACCAGTATTGCTCATTCCCGATGCCCAGAGGCGTAACCGGGCCCACGCCCGTCACCACAATACGCTGATCTTCCCCCTCTTCCCCTTCCTCTTCACCATATGGTAACGTTGCCGTTGCCACCATTGGTGGCTGTTCTGTCAAAACATCTTCGAGCAATTGATCAATCTGAGATCCCACTGTTTCCTGGGAAATGCCGTTTTGTTCCATTGAGAGCATCAAGAGGCGTTCTCGGAGGAGCGCACGCTGATGGTCCGTGATTTGTGCCATGAGTTGTCCTCATTCTAACCCTGCGCAGTTCCGCTGGCACCGGTCCGGCGGCTGCAACCCACTGCTGTTGCTCTGCCCGTTGTTGCTATTCCAGGGATTATAGCATGCCCATCAGGAGGGTGCAAAATTTGGTAATCGTTCAGCCCCCCCATCTGTCCTCTCCCCAGCGGGGGGATGGATCAGGATGAGGGCGCGTCCGCATGGGGGCAAGCAAGGTGCTTGCGCTCCCAGGGATTGGGGGGGGGGCCAAACACCGTGAACGATTACAAATTTGTGGTACAGTATAAAGAAAGGGGAGAGAAATAGAGCGGGGAAAACTGGTTGGTTGATTGTATGCAGAATGGGGTAATTGTGATTATTGGGTATGGCAATCCGCTTCGTGGCGACGATGGTCTGGGGTGGCACACTGCCTCGAACCTCCTCACCGCGCTTGAAGCTGGCGAGTGGGGCAACGGCGAACAGGTGCGGGTGTTGCCTCGCCACCAGCTCACGCCCGAACTGGCAGAACCATTGAGCCGGGCTCGTCTGGTGGTGTTTGTAGATGCTCGTGTCGGTGAGCCAGCCGGTGCAATTGTGCGGGAAGAGATTTCGCCCCGCTCGCCCACGCCCGGAGCCTTCTCTCACCATTTCGACCCGCCCGCGCTCCTGGCCTGGGCACAATGGCTCTATGGAGCAGTTCCCGCCAGGGCTATTGTCTACAGCGTGGTGGGTCACGCATTCGACTATAGCGAGCAACTCTCGCCGGCAGTGCTGGCGGCTATTCCCACGCTGCAAGAGCAGATTGTCTCCCTGGTGATGGAGTATGGACCAATGCCCACAACAGGAGCAAGGGCCAGTCAGTAAGCAACATTGTGGCTTCGTTGCAGGAGCCACCGGCCCCACCCGGACGGTGGGAAGGAACGAAATGGGAAGGAACGAAAGAGGAGCGAAAAATGTATACGCATATTCTTGTTCCCCTCGATGGATCGGGGCTTGCCGAGCAAGTCTTGCCCCACGCAAAGATGCTGGCCTCTCAGGCCACCGACCCCCTCATAACCCTGCTGCGGTCTGTTCCGCCTATCTATCCCGTTGGGACGGAGGCCGGGGGGATGTTCATTTCTCTCGACGAGCAAATAGACGTGCTCCAGAAGGAAGCCCAGGAATATCTCGACGGAGTGGCAGAAAAACTGCGTGGCGAGGGGTTTCGGGTTGAGACAGAAGTGAGCGGGCTACCAGCGGCCGAGGCTATCATAGACTATGCCGAAGCCAACGACGTGAAGCTCATTACCATTGCGACCCACGGACGCAGCGGTATCAGCCGGTGGGTGTTTGGCAGCGTGACACAGAAGGTTTTGCACGCCACTCACACCCCCATGCTCGTCGTTCGCCCGACGGAAGAACCGGAAGGGACTATCTGGATTTGATCTGGTTTCAGGGGGTGGGGGCGGGGCCATACCAGAACACCGGCTCCGTCGCTGTCCCGCCGGGCCAGAGCGCAACGAGAATGAGCACGCTGATCAGGGCAATGATGATGGGCGGCACAAGCGGGTGAAGGTGCCAGAGAGAGAGCAGCAGCGAGCCGATTCGTCCGATGATGGCGGTTCCGATGGCTCGCTGCTGCTGCTCCTGACCCTGTCCACTACTGGTGAAACCGGCAGCATAGCCGGGGTATGAGAGGGCAGTATTGCGCTTCCCTGTTGCTTCGGGCCCATCCCGCCGACGGCTCCCCGCTTCCCGTTTCCCTGCATCCTGCGGGGGGACGTGGCCGGGGTATGTCTGCGCGGTGCGCGAACGGAGCCGCCGTGCTGTTTGCCGGGGCGAAATCTGCTCCTGGCCCTGGTCCTGACCTTGCCTGGTGGCCGGACGATAGGGGGGGGCCGTCTGTTGCCGCGGGTGTTGCGTGGTTGTGCGGGTTATGGTTGAGCGTGTCGAGCGGGCCGGGCGGGACGGGTACGCCGGGTGGCCCATGTCCTCATCTCCCGCACCGGGCGGGTATGCGCTGGCAGTGGTGCGCCGACGCTGCTGCTCGTACAGGTCTGGCTCATAGCTATCATCATAAACATCTGGCCGGTTCACTCTGGTTGCTCCTGAACAATTCGCGCCTGCTCACCCGGTTGGGGCAGCCGGAACGCTCCATCCTTGTTGAGATAAATGACCTGCTCATTGCTCACGTTAATCAGCAAATCGGGTAGCCCGTCATGGTCCATATCGTTCAAAGAAATCTGCACGGGGGTGAGTTCTTCGTTGTCACCAAACAGGTAAGGCCCTGGATAGCTGCGGGTCTTGCTGGCATCGCCGCCGGGGATTTCCAGCACAATCACCTGGCGATTCAAATTCATAGCGATAAAATGCGTCGGTACGCCGTTTGCGTCGTCGTGCCCTACAAAGCCGGTGATGTACATGGCGCGGGGCCGTCCGTAGCGCAGGTCGTCCCACGTCACCTGTCCCCACTGCACCAGCGCACTGATGAGCAGGTAGAAGGCCATCGTCGCCAGAATACCCGTTACAAGATAGACCGACAGCGTGACATTGCGCGGCACAGCATCCCGGCGGGCCAGCGTGGGATGGTTCATGCGCCGGACCTGGTCTGCATAAAGATGATCAGAGGTTGCATTCATAGGTGATCCCTTTCCTGGCCGGCCCGGCCTCTCCCATAGACCAGACCGGCCAGCGTACTGGTTGGAAAATAAAGAACTGGTGTTCTTATTTTATAGCACAGTGAGAGGAATGTCAAGAGGTTTTTTTCTTTTGCAATCTGTGCTACACTATCGTTGCACAACACCTGTGCCCTGTGGCTGTGCCCTGTGCCCTGAAGGAGGATTTGATGTTTCTGCATATGTCTCGCCGCACCCCGCGGCAGCCCGGCCGGGCAAGGGGGCCAGTTGCTCCTGTTGCCCTTGTCATTATTATTACTCTATTCTATTCGCTCTGCTGGCCCGCCGCACCCACCCGCGGGCAGGAGCCGACGACTATCCCGCTGACCTTCCGCCTCAGCCAGTCCACCGATGCCTACCAGTTCTGGACAACGCCCCCCTCCGAACGGGTGTTCAAAGATGATGCGATTCCATCGGAGAGTGGCGCGGAAGTGCCGGTCTTTGCGGCAAAAAACGAGTTTGAGCCATTTCAAGTTGTGGTGCAACCCACCACGTCGGGCAATGTCACGGTAGAGATCGGGGAATTTGGCGCGGGCATTACTGCGGAAATCTACCAGGTGGACTATGTCCCGATTACCGAAGCCACCGACAGCCTGGGCCGCACGGGCATCTACCCCGACCCGCTCTGGCCTCTGGAGAATGGCGCATCGGTGCCGGTGGTGGCGGGCGAAAACACCGCTTTCTGGTTTAGCCTTGCAGTGCCGCGTACCACGCCACAGGGCGACTACACCACCAATGTGACTATCGGAGGGGTGAGCATTCCCGTGCGGTTGCATGTGTTTGGCTTTGCGCTACCCAACGAACGCCATGTCAAATCGCAGATGAACGTTTCGCACCAGGCGATCCTGGAGAAATATGGGGTTGCCGGCACGGGAGATGACTACTGGCAGTATGTCCGTAATTTCAAGCGGTTTTTCTTCAACCATCGTCTCACGCCAAAATCACCCCTCTGGCCAGGCGGCGTGACGGGCGGGCGAGCGGCCCCATTCATTGACTACGACTGCGAAACCCACACCCTTACTGACAACGATGGGATCTGGGGGTTTGAGATCCTGGCGGAGCAATACCTGGATGGTACCCTGTTTCAGGAGGGGAGCCAGTTTGCAGTATCATCCCCCATCCCCGCCAGCATTCGTCCGCAGCAGCAGTCCCCCCTCTTCCTCTACCTCCCTATCATCATTCGTAGTGGTCCCGATGTGGAGCCGTCGGAGCCGGCCGGCTTCCCCTCGTTTATGGCGGCCACCTTCGGGAACAATGATTCTTCGCAAGACCAGCGGCCCGGCACTTTTTGTGGAGAGACGCGGAGCGAGGCCGACTGGTATACTGCCGCCAACCTGAACACGCCCTACAATCAAGCGTGGTTTACCTATATGGGTGCGCTCCAGGAATATCTCCGCACAACAGGATACCTTGATAAAGCCTACTACTACTTTGCCAACGAGCCACAGGACCAGGCCGACTACGACGCGGTGGCCTGGTATTCGCAGGAACTGAAGAAGGCTGCGCCCGATCTCAAACTGATGGTTTCTGAGGAGCCAAAGCCCGAAATCTACAACCACGCAACCCACACCGGAGCAAAAATTGACCTCTGGCTCCCCGTGCTCAACCAGTATGACCCCGATGTGTCGCACGAGCGGGCGCGGAACCACGGAGAGGAAACCTGGATCTACTTTCTGCATGGCACCCGCCCCCCCTTCTTTAACCCGATTACGCTGGACCACCCCGGCATCGAGAGCAAGTTTACCGGCTGGTTTCTCTGGAAATACCGCGTCCGCGGCATCGCCTACTACGCGCTCAACTCCTGGGGCAAAAACCCCTGGACCGACCCCATGAACCTCAACCACAATGGCGACCTCTTTATGCTCTACCCCCCTTCAAAGGCAAATGAGCCGATTGGATACGGAGCAAACAACCATCGTTTTGTGCCTTCTATTCGGTTTGAGCTGATGCGCGACAGTCTGGAAGACTACGAATACCTCTACGTGCTAAGCGGAAACAGCCAGCCCATTGTGGACCAGGTCAACGCGGGCGACCCGCTTGCCGACAAGGTTATTGGCGGTGTGACCAGCTACACCCGCGACAGCGAATTTCTCTACAACCTGCGGCGGCTCATCGGACTCAAGAATGGGGGAGAGATTGATACCATTCCTGATATTCAGCCAACCACCCGCCACCCCCGCGCCGAGGGCCCGCCCGGCAACTACTCCATCAACTTTCAAGACCCGGCGGGCGAACCGCTGGCCGATCCGCTGGTTGTCGGGGGCAAAACCTATATGAAAATTGGCTGGAACGACTACGATGAGGGCCTGGGGTATGGCTGGTATAGCCCGAATGAAGCCCACTGGATGGCGCAGTACCTCGGTAGCGGGCCCAACGAACTCCAGCGCAGCATCATCTACTCCGACTGGGGGAGGCCGGCAACGTTTGAGTTTGATCTGCCGAGCGGAACCTACAATGTCACCGTTTCGGTTGGCTGGCAGGGCAAGTCCTATGACCACAATTTCATTGAGATTGAGGGCATCAACTTCTTCAATGATGAGAAAGCAGATCCCTACCTGGTACGGACAAAAGAGGTGACAATCTCCGACTATACACTGACTATGAATATGGGATTGTTTAACAAATATACCATGCTCAACTACATAGATATTGAGGCGGCGGGGCAATGAAGTTGACGCAAACCAGCGGGCGTGCTAGATTACAAGCAGGTGGAAAGACTGTGTGATACCTATGGCACCACAGGGAAAAAAAAAAGAATTTGCGGTTATCGGGCTTGGTCGGTTTGGTTCGAGTGTTGCGCTCACGCTTATTGAGCGTGGTTTTTCTGTGCTTGGCATAGATAGCAAGCCCGACATTGTCCAGCGGATGTCTGAGCAACTTACCCAGGTCGTTACGCTGGATGCCACCAGCGAGGATGCGCTCATGGCGGTAGATATTGCCTCGTTTGATACCGTTGTGGTGGCGATTGGCGATAATTTTGAAAGCAACCTGATGACAACTGTTGCGCTCAAGAGTATCGGGGTGAAAAATGTTGTGTGCAAAACGCTGACCGAACGACAACGAACGATCTTGCTGCGGGTGGGGGCCGACCAGGTGGTTTTGCCCGAACACGACGCGGGCCGCCGGCTGGCCAATGTGCTGACGGGACCGGGCGTGCTCGACCAGCTTGAGCTAGAGCCAGGATACAGCATTACCGAGCTTCGCGTGCCCCCCTCTATGGTGGAGCACCGCCTCGTTGATACCGACCTGCGCCACCGCTTCGGCGTGACAGTCCTGGTTGTCAAGCGAGAAAAAACCTTGACCGTCTCTCCCTCCCCAGAATTCATCTTTAACAAAAACGATTTGCTCGTGGTCATTGGCTCCAACTCCGATATTGCCCGTCTGAACGAACTGACCTGAGATGAAATTCACGGTTCACCGTCAGTCATCTAGCCAGGTCCAGCACATAGATCGCCCCCGCAAACGCCGCTATCGTCGCCCTCTCTCCCCCATCTGGCGCATCGTAGGGGGACTCGGTCTGATGATCCTCATTGGCTCGCTGATGTTGATGCTGCCGGGGGTGGGGGCCAGAGGTCGTCTCTCGCCCATAGAAGCCCTGTTTACCGCAACTTCCGCCCTGAGTGTAACGGGTCTCTCGATTATCAACCCTGGGCAGGATCTCACGTTCCTGGGGCAAATGATTTTGCTGCTCCTGATTCAGAGTGGAGGGGTGGGGTTTATGGTGATTGCGGTTGTCACCTTTCGGTTGCTTGGGCGCAAGGTTGCGCTGCTCGACCGCCTGGCCCTGTGCGACTCGCTTGGTCTGATTATGCCCGGTGCCGTGGTGCGGCTGACCCGCAGCATTCTCCAGGCCGTCTTCCTGTTCGAGGGCCTGGGGACTATCCTGCTCTGGTTGCTCTGGAAAGACGACCTGGGAGAGCAGTCCCTGTTCTATGCTATCTTCCATTCGGTCTCGGCCTTCTGCAATGCAGGCTTCGACCTCTTCGGAGCCCTGCCCGACCAGTACCCGATGGGGATACCCCACGATACGCTCTCGCTGCTGGTGATGGGCAACCTTATTTTTTTTGGAGGATTGGGAATTCCTGTACTGGCGAATGTGCTGAGCTGGCCCCAGGACCATCGGTTCTCGCTGCACACCCGTATCACGCTGGTCGTCGTCCTCTCGCTCATCTGCATCGGCGGGCTTGGCATATTTCTCGCCGAGTGGCAATCGCAAGGGGTGATGAAGGACGAACCCTGGTATCGCCAGCTTTTCCTCAGCGTGTTTCAATCGGTTTCGGCACGAACGGCAGGGTTTGCTGGCATCCAGCCATTCGACCAGATTGCTCCTGCCAGCCAGTTGCTTCTGATTGTGCTGATGTTCATTGGCGCGGCCCCTGCCTCAATGGGCGGCGGTATTACTACCGGGACGTTTGCTGTGCTGATGCTGTCGGTGTGGGCCTATGCGCGGAGTTTGCCCACTGTGCAGGTGGGTGGGCGGAGCATCAGCGGGGTGACAGTCCGTAAGGCTGCCGCGGTGCTTACCATTTCGCTCTTTCTGGTCACGCTGGCCACCTGGCTCATCCTGATCACCCACGACACCACGCCGGGCGTGGCCCTTTTCGAGGTTATCTCGGCCTTCGCCACCTGCGGGTTGTCGCTTGATTTTACGGGCAGTCTGAACCTGTTCGGGGAAGGTATCATTATCCTGATGATGTTCTGGGGGCGGCTTGGCGCAATCACTATTGTTGTGGCCATCGCACAGCAACAGACCGCAAAGCTGGTCGGGTATCCAGAGGAGCAGATATTGATCGGGTAGACAGGTAGGTAGCCGGAGAGCAGGCAGGAGGGCATAGGTGTGAAACGATTTCACCATATCGGTATTCTCTACAATCCCCTCTCGGAGGAGCCATCCAGGTTTTCCGAGCAACTCCAGCACTATCTGGAACAACGAGGGTTGGAGGTGTGGCGCGGAACGGAGAAGAACGAGAGCGAGGCAACCATTGCCCGGCTTGATCTGCTCATTGCCCTGGGGGGTGATGGGACCATGCTCCGTGCGGCCCATATGGCCATCCCCCACAATATCCCCCTGCTCACGGTGGCCCTGGGGCGGCTCAACTTCCTGGCCGAACTGACCCCGGACGATCTCTACGAAGGGTTGAACGTCGTTCTGAGCGGCAAGGGGTGGATAGACCGCCGTTCGCTGATACAGGCAACGTTTTTGCGCGGCCCCCATACGCTCGATACGCTGACCGCACTCAACGAGGTTGTCCTCTCCCGTGGGGATGTCAGCCATACAATTACGGTCAATGTGCAGATAGATGAGATCCCGCTGACGACGTACCGCGCCGATGGGGTGCTGGTTTCTACGGCCACTGGCTCCACAGCCTACGCACTATCGGCGGGTGGGCCCATTCTCGACCCGCGCTCGCGGGCAATGGTGCTGGTGCCTGTCGCGGCCCATCTGACCGCGGTCCCTTCAATGGTGTTGCATGAAGAATCCGTTGTGACGCTGTTTGTGGAAAGTTGCCGCCATGCGACGCTGGCGGTGGATGGGCACGGAACGCTGCCCGTGCAGGAGGGCGACCGGGTACAGATCTACCGCAGCAACAAGGTGTGTCGGTTTCTTCGCATCCACCCGACCCAGCGTTTTTTTGCCACACTGGTGCGGCGGCTCCGCCGGGAGTAGAATAACCTGGAACCGATACTTTTATTATTGTTATCGTATCTGCGGCACCACCCACGCTGCCCGGGCCTGCTCCTGGAGCAGGGTTTGCCAACCGAGCGGCTCCGGGCGCACGCTCCCATCTTCGGCGTAGTAGGCAAGTGCGGTTCGCTCGAAGTATTGCAGCGGGCGCAGTTGTCCATCTGCGGCAATGGCCAGGTGCTCCTCGGAAACGGGATAGCCATACACCGCTACCCCCCCATTGCGCTCCCAGTAGTCAAGAAATGCGCCGGAGAGTGCGGGGGGTGTGGGTGGGGGCGGCTCGGGCCATAGCTGGCTCCCCAGGAGCGCGGGTTGCACAAGGTAGGGCGTGTCGGCGTGGGGGTCGTGGATTTCAAGGCGGGCATTGGCAAAGGTCTGCGAGAGGCCGCTGCGGGAGGGGATGGCCGCTTCGAGCGGGGGACCGAAGACCGCTTCTCCCCCGTGGGTGCGCCAGTATCGCCAGATGCGGGCCGGCACAACGAAGCTGCCCACCTGCTGATCCTGCGGGAGTGGCAACAGTTCTTCTGCGTGGGCCATCACGGCCTGCACCCCCGCCAGGTTGCGGGCAAATTCGGGGTCGGTGGCGGTGATCAGTTCGGGGGTGATGGCGGTAATGCCAATGCTGCTGGCCCAGTCGGCCATACTGCCGGTAATCGTGTAGGCTTCCCAATACCGCTCGTAGCGGTAGCCCGCGGCTTCGGCGTAGGTCTGCGCCATCCCGATTGAGGGCGGGTGCTCGCAAAAGGCGGGAAAAACAAGCCCCGCATTGCTATGCAGGAAAATCGCCCCCGATGCATCCAGCAGGAAGCTGCGAATGAGCCGGCTCTCAACCTCCGAGTCCGGATAGCTCCCCCCCGTGCTGGAGACCATCCCATAGGCCCCATAGACTGACTGGCTCCAGTCGTTGGCCAGGCAGCTATCAAGGTTCGTATTCATGTTGCGATTGAGATCAACCTTTGCGCCATTGAAACGGGTTCCCAGGGCCAATCCGTCGGGATTGATCGTCGGGATGAGATAGAGCCGCACGGCGGGGGGCACCTCGTCGGGGT
Organism: Chloroflexaceae bacterium; assembly: GCA_034436975.1. GTDB lineage: Bacteria > Chloroflexota > Chloroflexia > Chloroflexales > Chloroflexaceae > JAAUSY01. The sequence goes on along the minus strand of DAOTUE010000196.1, from coordinate 15,988 downwards.
GGGCGCGGAAGTGGGCGACAAGCTGACTGGCGAGGGTGTAGGTGTTCGCCTCGGCCCCGCCGTGGGTGTTGCCAACAACAACGAGTTTGCGCGGCCCACGCCCCACCTGTGTCACGGAGATGGGCCGCCCCTGCCCCGACATCCCCAGCGTGAAGTCGCGGATGTATGGCTCCGATTGGGCCCGCACCACTGGCGGGGGGGCGGGACACCACGGTCCGGACACGGGGGGGAACCCCAAAGACACAAAGAACACAACGAGCAAGACGAATACCCGTCGAAATAATATACAGATATTACGGCGCATTGGACGCATTGGGCACATTGATTGTTCACGGGTTGCTATGTGTTGCTGGCTTCGTTGAGCCGGGCGATATGCGCTTCCTCTAGCACAATGTCAACCGCCCCCACCTGTTCGCGGACCTGCTCAACACTGTTTGCGCCGGTGATGGGCGCGGCAACAGCCGGCTGGGCCATCAGCCACGCCAGCGAAACCTGGGTTATCGTTGCGCCCACCTCGCTGGCCACCTGCTCAACCGCATCGAGCACCTGCCACCCCCGCGCATTGAAATATCGCTGCTGGACCGTGCTGGAGCGCACGCTCGACGGCATCGCACTGTTGCGGCGATATTTGCCCGTGAGGAAGCCACCCGCCAGCGGACTGTAGGGAATAACGCTTACCTGCTGCTCAACACATGTCTGCTGCGTTGCCCCCTCAAAATCGCGGCGGTGGACCAGGCTATACTGGGGTTGCAAGGTTTCGTAGCGGGCCAGGTTTTGCTGTTCGCTCGTTGTCAGCGATGCCTGGAACCGCTGCGCCGAGTAGTTGGAGCAACCGATAGCCCGAATTTTGCCCGCCTGAACAAGATCATTCAGCGTTTGCAGCGTCTCCTCAATGGGGACGGTCATATCATCCCAGTGGGTCTGGTAGAGGTCTATGCAGTCTATCTGGAGGCGGCGCAGGCTGTCCTCAACGGCGCGGGTTAGATGGGCGCGGCTCAGCCCCTCGCCGTCGGGGCCGGCCCACATCCGCCCGCGCCCCTTTGTGGCAATGATGAGGTTGTCGCGGTTGCCCCGCTCCTGTATCCACCGTCCGATGATTTCCTCCGACACACCGCCGGGGTTGCCCGGTGCCCACTGCGAGTAGATGTCGGCGGTGTCTATGAAATTGCCGCCGGCTTCGGTGTAGGCATCAAGCACCGCAAACGATGTTGGCTCATCGGCACTCCACCCGAACTGCATCGTACCGAGGCATAGCCGCGCTGCGCTCAAGCTGGTTTTTCCAAGATTCTGATATTTCATCTGGTTGATCCTTTCCTTTCAACGCTTTTTATTGTTTTCTCGTAATCGTTCAGCCCCTCCCACCTGTTCTCCCCCACCGGGGGGAGGGATTGGGAGGGGGGCCGCGCCTGCATCGGCGCAAGCGAGACGCTTGCGCTTCCAGGGATCAGGGATTGCCCGAACATAGTGAACGCTTACGTAAACTCTATACCAAACATTGACATTATCCGAAAAAGATACCGTAACTTTATACAAAGTATACCATAGGTGAGCGCAGCCTCTTGTCTGTCCACAAAAAGACAAAAAGCTCTGACGGGCCCGCCTATTTCGCCACCTATTTCTGCCAGAACTTAACAATTCTTTCCCTTTTTATTAACAATTGTTTAACGTTTTCCCTCTACCATAACCTGAGTGCTGTGTAACGTTTCAGAGTAGAGGGAAAGCTATGAACTGGCGTGTCCAATGCTGCTGGTTCGTTGGTGGTTTTGCCTCAATGGGGAAGCCTACCCCGCAGAAAGCGGGGAGAATATCATAGACTGTTCTCAGACAGTTGGTGTATTGCTGTCCCCTCTCCCTCTCCCTATACTACCTCGTATTGTAACCGATATGGTGCCTGGCCCGCCCCCCACCCTGCACGACGGGCCAGCAAACACCAGAACAACAGGCTATTGGTATGAATTTGCGCCACAAAACCCTGCTGATTATCGGCGTATCGCTCGTGGTATTGACCGCGCTGGTATCGCTCCTGGCTTCGGGTGTCATCCTCAAGAGCTTTGCCCGCTACGAGAAGCAGGAGATGCACGAAGACACCGAACGGGCCTTCTATGCAATCACGACTGAGCAAAAGTATCTGGAGCAGCTTACCCGCGATTGGGCCAGTTGGGACGAAACCTACGCTTATATTGAAGAACCAACACAAGAGTATGTTGACGAGCACATGGGATCGGATATGGATATTGGTGAACCAGGAGACTATTTTCAAGATATAAAAATGCAACTCTTTGCCTTTGTCCGGAGCGATGGCCATATAGTGTTTGCTCGTACCTACGACCGGGAAGTGGAACACATTACTGCTCCCTCGCCCGGCCTGCAAGAGGCATTAAACACACCCAACCCACTCTACGAGCACCCTGACCCTCCACACAGCACCAGAGGTATATTGATGACCCCGGAGCAGATATGGATGGTTGCGGCCCATCCCATTCTGACCTCGGATAAGCAGGGGCCGGCCCGCGGCACGGTCATTATTGGCCGGCTTCTGGACCCACACAAAGTAGCCGAACTTGCAGCGAAAACCAACCTCTCATTACAGATCAGACGCTTCGACGACCCGTCCAAAACACCGGAGATGCAGGAGGTGCGGAGCAACCTGCTTGCCCAGACCGATGCACCGGTGCCTGTCACCACGCGACTGATAGACAACGAGACGATAGGCGGGTATACGATGTTCTACGATGTGGGGGGGCAGCCAGCTATCATCATTGAGGTGCAGAATAAGCGAACGATTTATGCTCAAGGGGTTACGAGTGTCCGCTATCTGGTGGGGCTTGTTGCGTTGGGAGGGCTGTTGATCGGGTGGGCCATGCTGCGTATTTTGCAAGATTCTGTAGTGCTGCGTCTGACACGCATCAGCAACCAGGTGCGCCAGATAGCCGAACACAACAACCTCGACCAGCGCATCGCCGTGCGGGGGCGCGACGAACTGGGGACGCTGGCCAATGACATCAACGGAATGCTCGAAGCTCTGGAACAGTCGCAGGCGGCCCTCCGCGTGAGCGAAGCCGAAGCGCACGAGGCCCGCCAAGTGGCCGAGCAGGCCAACCAGATGAAATCGCGCTTCCTGGCCAATATGTCGCACGAATTGCGAACCCCGCTCAATTCCATCATCAACTTTACCCGCATCCTGGCCGCCGGTATGCGTGGGCCTGTCAGCGAAGAGCAACTCGACTACCTCAACCGCGTCCATGCCAGCGGCGAACACCTGCTCAACCTGATTAACGATATTCTCGACCTCTCGAAAATTGAAGCCGGACGCATGGAACTGCACCGGGAGCTATGCCAGTTTGGCCCCCTCATTCACAGCACCATGTCAACCGCTACCGGGCTCATCCGCGACAAACCCATCGAACTCCACCAGGAGATTGCACCGGATCTACCGTTGGTCAATATAGACAAAACCCGCATCCGCCAGGTGTTGCTCAACCTGCTCTCCAATGCAGCCAAATTTACCGAAGCTGGCTCTATTACCGTGCGGGTGGAAGCTGCCCCTCCCGGCCTCGTCGTGCATGTCTCCGATACAGGCATTGGCATTTCCCCCGAAAAACTTGATCTCATCTTCGAGGAGTTTCGCCAGGCCGACGAGGGGAGCGAACGCGGCTATGAGGGGACGGGGCTAGGGTTGGCTATCTGCAGACGTTTGATAGAAATGCATGGCGGAACTATCAGCGTTGCCAGCACGCCGGGAGAGGGGACCACCTTCTCCTTTTCCCTGCCGGCAGTCGGCAAACGTGGGCCCCGTCCTCCCAAAGCAACCCGCGAACCAGTCAAAAAGGAGGGGATTCCCGTGCTTGTCATAGATGATGACCCCGCGGTTGTTGATATTGTCGCCTCCTACCTGGAAACCGATGGCTATATTGTCTACGGGGTCAGCAACAGCCATATGGCAATAACAGAAGCACGCCGCATTGTTCCCGCCGTCATCATTCTCGATATTCTGATGCCCTACAAAGATGGGTGGGAAGTGCTTACCGAACTCAAAGCCTGCCCGGACCTGCAAGCCATACCGGTTATTATCTATACCATCCTTGAAGAAAATCGCCTCGGCTTGCAATTGGGGACCAGTGCCTACCTGACCAAGCCGATTGATGAAGCGCGGTTGCGAGCAACCGTTGCCCGCCTTGTGGTAGATGGCGCGAAGATCCTGGTTGTTGATGATGACCCGGACGTACTGGAAATGGTGACGCACGAACTTCAGCGGCAGAGCAATTTTACCGTGATAACTGCGTCGGGGGGCAAAGAGGGGTTGCAGCAGGTGGCAACGCACCCGCCCGACTTGATTATCCTGGACTTGATGATGCCGGAGGTAGATGGGTTCGCCGTGCTTGAACACCTGGAGCAGGACGACGGGGCAAGCACGATCCCCGTTGTCGTTTTAACCGCTATGCAGCCGGACGAAGAGGAACAACGCTATCTTGACCGACGGGTAAACAGTTTTCTTTCCAAAAGTGAAATAGCCCCTGAGCACTTGCTCAGCAAAGTCAATATGCTTCTGGCAACCCACCACCAGAATGCAGGAAAACGGTCGTCCGGGGGGATTTATATGGCCAACCATATAGCCAGGCAAAAGGAGACATGCTATGATGGAACGGATGAGGGAAAGCAGGATGGAAAAAATTCGTATTCCGCCAGAAGAAGCCCATGTGCTGGTGATTGAGGATAATCCTGACAATTTGCTTGTTGTCACCGATTTGCTCCGCATGATAGGGGTAAAATACATCAATTCACGGGCATCGGGCCGCCAGGGGATAAAACTCGCCGAAACCTTACCACGGGTTGACTTGATTTTACTTGATATTCAACTCCCTTACGAAGATGGGTACGAAGTGTTGCGAAAAATCCGCGCCCACCCGCGGCTCAAGCATACCTGCGTGGTCGCAGTGACAGCCAATGTGCTGACCCAGGATGAGCAGAAGGCCCGTCAGGCTGGCTTTGATGGCTTCATCGGCAAGCCGCTTGATTTTGACCGCTTTCCGCAGCAGATCCGGTCCATCCTGAATGGCGAGGAGGTCTGGAAGGCTCGGTAGGGGGGAGATTATCCCCCTACCGATAAAACGGCGAGGTCGGGCGGCGCAAATCCACATAGTGGTAATGCTCCCCGCTATGCCGCAGGGCCGCCAGCACCGCCATCTTGCTATCCAGGTCTTGCTCGTTTCCAAAGCAAATCAGGATATTTCCATCTACCGTCAGCGTCATTCCCTTTTTGGGGTCAACGCTGGCATCGGTGACATAGAGGCCAAGTTCATCCAGCAGTCGCGTGGCAACCAGGCGTGTTGGCCCGTCCATATCCAGCCGGTCCGCCATCGCTCCCTCGTGGACATTCCCCACCAGCGTGGGGGCTGTGCTTGCTGTGCCAAACAGATCTTCCGCGGTTGCCCCGCTGAGTGCATCGCTGGACTGGCGGTGCCCGAAGAGCGAGAGAAACTCTTCATAGCCAAGCGGCGTGACATGCTCCACTGGCGGTGTTGTGCGGTGAATAATAGCCTGGGCTATCGTTTCAAAGATAGCGTCGAATTCCTCATCAAGCAGGGCCAGTTGGAAGGAGTCGGCCAGTTCGCGGGCCCGGCGGCTCAGGGGAATTTTGAGCAGCACGGGTAGCCCGACCTGTTCGGCAAAGTGTTCAGCCACGCCGCTCCCATCGTCGCGGTTGATGACCAGGCCGAGCAATCGCGTCTGCCCCCCCATCTTTGCAAAATACTCCGTCGCACGGGCGATGTTGTTGGCGGCATAGAGGCTTTGTCGATCATTGCCGCAGAGGATGATAACTTCTTCGGCCAGCGAGCGGGCCAGCGGCATGGCAAACCCTCCGCAGACCACGTCGCCGAGAAAGTCCATCACCACGTAATCGAGGGACCATTTGCTGATACCCATTTCATCCAGCACATCGAAGCCAAAGCTAATGCCGCGTCCGCCGCAACCGCGCCCGACCTCCGGCCCGCCAATTTCGCAGCCGAAGACACTGGCTTTCCCTTCCATAATCTGCGTCTGGAAAACCACATGATGGACCTTTAGCTCCTGCTCGCGGCCTTCTTCCTTGAGCTGTCGCCAGGTGTCGCCCAGGGTGGGCAGGCTGGCCCCCCCGAAGAGCGCGTTGCAGCTATCGTGCTTCGGGTCGCAGCCGAGCTGCAACACGCGGTTGCCAAGCAACGCCAGCTTGCTGACCAGGTTTGTTGTGAAAAATGATTTGCCCATCCCCCCTTTGCCATACACAGCCAGCATCCGGGCGGATGTTTTTGATGCAAGCGTTCTGGAATTTGTAGACATGAGAACAATCCTTAAATTTTTCTGTTTTCTCCGAGCAATCCGTAAGCAATCTTCTCTTCCCTATGGTTCGTTTGGTTCGCCTGGTTCGCCATCCTGCGGCCATTCAACCACAATTTTCAGACAGTTGGGGTCTTCGAGCGCGAGACGGTAGGCGGCCTGGATGCGGTCCACAGGCACGCGGTGGGTCAGCAGTCCGCTCACATCCAGTTCGCCGCTGGAAATGAGATCGCGGGTTTTGGGCAGGTCGCCGTCGGGTCCGCTCTCCCACTCCCGGGCCACGAGGATACGCGCCTGCCGCAAGAAGATCGGGGCATAGGGCATATCCACGCGGTCGTAGTAGCCGAGCAGCAAGATGCGCCCATTGTCGGCCAGCAACGGGATTGCACTGGTGAGGGCTTTCATTGAGCCAGTGGCTTCGATAATGACATTGATTTTCTCCCCCTCCATCACCTCTTCCAATGATTCTTTCGTCACATCAATCACCCGGTCCGCCTGTGCCACCGCCAGACGGGTCGGTACGCGGTCAAGCACGGTGATATAGTCGGCTCCCATATTGCGGGCCATCCGTGCGGCAAGCTGGCCAACAATGCCCTGCCCAAGCACCAGCACATGGTCGCCCCGCCGAACCTCGGCCACGCGCACGCCGTGGAGCGCGGTTGCGCCCAGGGCCAGCACCACGCCCACATCGGGGGAAACTCCATTCAGGGTGACGATTCTATCGGCTTCGGCGCAGATATATTCGCTCTGCCCGCCCCAAGCCGCGTTGACCCCTTTGAAACAGCGGGCCCCCCCGACGTAGACCCACTGGCCGAGCAACGATTCCGGCGCGTTTTTGCCAAGTTTCACCACCTTTCCCACGGTTTCGTAGCCGGGGACGAGGGGGAAGGAAAGCGCAGGATGGGGCATGCGGCCATCCAGGAGCATCCGCTCTGTTCCGGCACTGATCGAGGTATACGCTGTCCGAATAAGCACATTGTCTTTTTCTGGCCCCGTCACCTGCACCGTCCCCAGTTCAATTGCGTTGCGGCGTGGAATAACAACAGCTTTTGATGTTATCGCCATAGCGTGACAACTCCTTTCACTCTGATCACACGATCTTTTTGTACCTGGCTTCTCATTCCCTCTCGTTCTCGCTTTTCCGTCCCATTCCCAATTTTGCTCTCACCCGTCGGGTTGCGACATTGTCTGGAGCTGCATCGCCCTGCGCTCGCGGGCCGAGCGTATCCCCTTGATGACAAACTGGGTCGCATTGAACAGGTAGGTTGTATAGGCAAACACCATCACCAGCATCACCTCGCGCTGATCCCATCCAAGCCACTGAACAACAAAATACGCATTGTGCGTGAGGATGGCAATAAGATTGCCCATGTCTTCCCAGAAAAACTCCCGCGCCATAAAGTAGTGTCCGTAGACATCCTTCTCCCAGAGCATGCCGGTTATCGTGATGGCCCAGATGAGTGCGATTTTTATCCATACGCTCACTGTTGCGGCCAGGTGGGCCTGGCCCGTCACGAGATACCATATCACCAGGGAGAAGCTGATGATAAACGCCAGAAACTGGAGCGGGGCCAGGACAACCTGGACGTGCGTCCAGGGAGAAGCGTTGCGCCGGGCCAGTTGTTCGGGGGTATACATTGCTGCTTGTTCCCTTTCGTTCTTGTTTTTGCTTATTCTGCCAGTGCTGGCTCACGTCGCTGTGTCGAGAGCCATTGTCCTCTGGACATCGCCCCCACTCAGCCCCTTGAAATCCTGCACATTGAGGCGGCGCAGGACAAGAATAGCCAGGATCATCACGGCGGCTTCCAGGCTATAGATGAAGCTGTAGGCACTGGTCAGCGGCAGGAGCGAAGTTTCGATCAGCGCGGTATGGAGCACCCCGCTGAACACATTTGCCAGCCCGATACCAAGCCCCTGGGCCAGCCCCCACATCCCCATATAGATCCCCGTATGTCCCTCAACCGTCATATCCATCATCAGCGAGAGGGCCCCGACATTAAACAGGCCGGTCCACACGCCGAGCAGGAAGAGAGCCGGCGCAACCAGTGATTGCTCGCTGCGGGCCGCGGAGAGCGCAAGCGTGATGAGGCTCAGGGCAACGCCCATCCCGCCAATTGTTGCGATAGCCTTTCGGGGGATAGATTTCAGGCGGGCGAGGATGGCAACCAGCACGATACCTGCAAGCATCCCCCCGCCCCAATACTGGGTAAAGCTGGCCGTCTCCTTCTGTGTCATATGAAACACTTCTGCGCCAAACACTTCGAGAATGGCATCTTGCAGGAAGATACCGAGCATCGCCAGGAGCAGGAAGAGAAAGAAAGCGCGGACGTGGGGATTGGCCCTGAGCAACTGCCAGAACACCCCGAACGCCTGCCCCGAACTAGTCTCAACCCGTTTTCTCGCCATCATTGCGCGGTGCTCCTCGCGGGAGACGCGGTGTTCGATGCCTATCAGCCCCGCCAGCGTGGTGATGAGCACAATTGGCAACGTTAGATTGTAGAGAACCTGCATGTGCTGCGGGTCATACTGGTCGGGCATAATCTGTTTGGCGATGCCAGCGGAGACAATGCTGGTAAAGATCATACACAGCCACACGAGAACGAAGGCCGGGCCGCGGTGTTTTTCCTCAAAGGCTTCAGCCACCAGCGCGTTGGCCGAGCTGCCATTTGCCGCAATAGCCACGCCAAAGAGAACAAACAGCCCGAAGGCCAGGGCAATCATCAGCAATGCCCCCAGGGGAGAGCCAGCCGGAGAAGCCAGATTTCCCCCTATCAACCCGATGAGCGTTTGCGAACTTTCTCCGAGCTGCACCGCGAGCCAGGGCAGCGTGAGAAAGACCAGCGCAGCAACCAGACTGCTCAGAATGATAACGGGACTGCGGCGGTAGCCAGCAATAGGGTACCGGTCTGCCAGGTGTCCAAACCACACCTGGAGTGGGGAGAGAAAATGGTGCAATCCTATCAGTGTCGTGACGATAACGGCCAGGGCCCCCAGTTCGTGAACCGTGATGCGGTTGAAGTTAAGCGTGAGCAAGCCAAACATCCAGCCAGGGCCAATGCGCGTCATTGCCAGGCGCAAGGTTCTCAAAACCAGGCGCAGAGACTTCATTGTTCTGCTTCCCCCTCATAAACAGTAAACAGTGCTTATGGACGCAACAAACGAATGTCATCGTTGAAAGCAGTTTGAGTATAACACAGCGTGAAAAAAGGTGCAATGTTGGGGTTGTTGGGTTGTTGGGGGAGGGTGTCCGGCGAGCCGGCCAGCTATGGGTTGGTCACAGTGAAATAGGCGATGGCCTTGCGATTGCTGGTATTCCCATAGCCAGAGACGGCCCATACCCCCGTCGGGTCGCCCGGCTGCGTGGTAATGGGAAAGGGGGCTTCGTCAAACAATTGCACGTTGCCCAGCGCATCAGCTTCGCCAAAATCGGGCGCAGCAATAACAGACTGGTCGGGTAGCGTCACCCAGATACTCACCTTCTCCCCCTTCCGAAAGCCCGAAAGAGTGATGGAAAAGTATGTTCCGGCGGGTCCTTCCTCTGGCTGAGCGGTGGCGGTAAAATTGGCCGGGCGGGCGACGCTGTGGGTTGTCACCTGGTTGGCGTGGGGCTGTGCAGGGAGATTGGGGGTTTCCATCTCTCCATACCGCCATTTGTAATAGTGCTGTCCAATATTCCCCATCTCCACTTCCCAACCGGGAGGATTGTGGGGATTGTAGGTCAGGACTCGCCGTTCAAACACCTGGACCAGAATATCCTGTTCAACATGGTTGACCTTTGTCCGTATCCAGTAGGGTTCGCTGGCGGGTCTTCCCATCACATGAAGCCAGTCTACCAGCAGGCCGCGTTGTTCAATCCCGTTGATCTGGATACGGTCTACTTTCTGGAGAAAACTCCAGAACACATCGGGGATATTGTGGCCAAGAATTTCATCGTAGTAGACAAGCCGGGTGCCGGGGTAGGCCGTGGCCAGGTCGGGGTTGCTCCCAACATTTCCCCATACATCAAGCGTTTCGTCTACGAGATCGCCATAGCGGGGCAAGACTGGCTCGCCCCCCAGTCCGGAGCCAATGATAGCGAGCGACTGGTCTTGCGGACTACCGTTGGTATGGCTCGATGTAACGCTGACAAAACTGGCATAGGTGGGGGCATAGGCGTTGTCGGGGTTCGGGTCGCCCGCAATGGGAATTATTGCTGCATTATGTTCCTCAAACTGCTCATCGCCAGTCTGAATGCGTCCACCAATCATTTCGATGCTCAACCGTCCGGCGGTGACATACCAGGAGTTTTCCGGGTTCTCCCTGGGGTTAGAAATCTCCATCCGCCCCTTGTCCCAATATTGCACCCGCCGGCCGCCGTTCGGGCCTTCGAGATAGGGTTCGTCAAATGTTGCCAGGGGTTCTTTTCCCCAATACCAGGTGCGCTCAACCCGCTTGTTGAGCACGGATGCATCGGTACGTTCCCACAGACGGTAGAATGCTCGCTCATCTGGTCGGGGCATCGTCGGGTCGGGCATGGCCGTGGCGGGGTGGACAAGGGCCACAAGGCCTGCAATGATCAGCACAAGCACGGCTGTCAATAACAGAGTATTTCGCATCATAACCATATCCTCCAGAATAAAACAACAACAAGGTCAACAGAGCTATTCGCTATTGTTCCCTTCACTACCACTCAATTCAACACCACTCAATACCATCCTCTGGCCCGCGCAACTTCGCTGCCGAGCAGTCCGAGCAACACCCCCCCGGTCCCATGATCTTCAAAGCGGGCCCGCTCGAACCACTGGACACGTACCCGCTCCCCTGGCACAATCTCCTCAATCTGTGGCTCGGAAATCGGTTGGCCGAAAAGGGCCAGGCTTTCGGCAAAACTTACTTCTGGCGCACCATCCAGCGTCAGTCCGCGGCGACTCCAGTAATCGAGAAAGGCTCCACAGAGGGTATGCCCGGTTTCGGCAAAATAACGGCAATCATCCTGTGGTGTGCCAGCAGCAAAGGTAAACCAGTTTTTCCCGCGCAATTGCAGAGCTTCGTCGCCCAGCCGCGAAAGCTGCACCGTGGGGGTGTCAGCCTGGTTGAATTGTCGCTCAAACCGGAATCGTTCAAAATACTGAACAACAATAACCTGCCCCTCATCATCAGTGGCAAAAAATTCCTCGCTTATGGGAAAGCCGAAAGTCGAGAGTCCCCCCTGTTGCTTCCAGTAGTGGTAAAATGAGCCACTCAGGGTGTGGCGCGTTTCGGGAAAGTAGGTCTGGTTGTAGTGGGTTGGAATAGCGAGAACGGGAGAAAATGCTGTTGTCGCATCTTTCAGAGGCGATTGGTGTTGCTTCCATTCCACTACGGTTGGGTCGAGCGGGAGCGGAGAGAGCGGACAGGTGCGATAGTCCTGAGCCACCTGAACAGCATGGAGAGCATTGATTCGCCCCCATCCATACTCCGGGTCACGCCCCGGCGGCCCGCGGTCATCCGCGCTGAGATAGAGGATACAAGCGACATCCTGATTGCTGAGATCGTCGCGGAGCGAGAGCACCAACCCCGCCACACCCGATACGAAGGGGCTGGAGTAGGATGTGCCATCGGGAGAACCATAGGCTCCATCCAACGTAGTTGTCCACAACCCCACGCCCGGCGCAGTCAGGTCAAGATAGCTGCCTGTGGTTGAAAACGGCGTGAGAGCATCGGTATTGCCTGTTGCGCCGACAGCGACAACCTGTGGGAACGCCGCCGGGTAATTGACCTGATTTCCTGCCTGATGATCATTGCCCGATGAGGCAACCAGGAGAACCCCCTGCTCAAAGGCATATTCAACGGCTTTGCGAAGAATCTGACTGTTTTCAGCCCCCCCCAGGCTCAGGTTGATGATATGGGCCCCGTGGTCGGTGGCCCAGCGAATGCCCCGCGCCAGGTCCGCGTCCTTGCCAAAGCCATACTGGTTGAGCACTTTGACAGGCATAATAGAGCAATTCCAGCACACGCCGGCAATCCCTTCGTGGTTATTGGTGCGTGCGGCAATCAATCCGGCAACGGCAGTGCCATGCCCGTTGTCATCGTTGCTCTGGTTATTGTCCAGAAGCGCATTGTAGCCGGGTTGCACCTTGCCCACCAGGTCCGGGTGGGTGGGCAACACGCCGGTATCTACCACAGCAATGAGCAGATCATCGTGGCCGGTTGTCTGTTCCCAGGCATCGAAGGCATTGATAGTCGAGAGGGCCCATTGTCTGGAAACACCAGGATCATCGGGAATACGAAAGGCCTGGCGCACATAGTGTGGCTCGGCAAAGACAACAGCAGGGTCGGCGGCCAACCGCCGGGCCAGCGTGGCAGCATCATCCTGTGGGGGAAGAGCCAATCGGTATGTAGCCGGTTCTACATCCAGTGGTACGGTCCCACGGACCCCCACGCTGGCCAACAATCTGTTAAGCCGTCGGGCATCATCCTCGGCGTTCCCTGCGCCAGGAGCGAAGACTCGTCCGTTGCTATTAAACAGCAATTCAGACCGGAGCTGGATAAGAATTTCCCCCTTGAGGTAAGGCAACGATGCTATGGGGAAGAGACGTTGTGGCTCCCCTTGTCCCGGTGCAACACTGAACAAAAGACCAATGGCAAACAGCAAACCTACCAGGCGATTCATGGGCAAGTTTTCCCGCAGGAATGTAACGTTGACTGAATATCTTTCTTATTATAGCACAAACTCATTGATCTATAATTTTTGTGCTCGACCCATTTCAGAATGTTGGTCGCTGAACGACCCTTTGAAAAGGAATCGGTTCGGTCAGATAGTCAGATATGGTATCCTTGAAAATATATGTAATCGTTCAGCCCCCCTACCTGTCATCCCCCCAGCGGGGGGAGGGATCGGGATGGGTGAGCTGCGCCCGCGTTCTCAGGAGCGATACTCCTTGTTCTGAAGGATTATATTTATCCCCCCTGAACGATTACAAATATATTGTTCTTTTGCTTCTAAAGATAGGGTAGGCAACCAGTGCAAACGGTTTCTCTCACGTTTCCTATTACGATGACCCTGCTCCCATGGGCGCGTGTGCAGCCACTTGATCGGCTGGTGCAAACGTTCGTGGGGAGCGAGATTGCTGCGATGCTGCTGTCCCGCAAAGGGGTATGGGTGGACCGACGGCGGGTGCTGGATACGTCGCGGCTGGTGGGGCCCCGCTCCGAAATAACGCTCCATGCGCCACCGGGCGGACAGTATGCCGAACTGACCCTCGGGCCAGGCGATATTGTGTATGAGGATAGCTGGCTGCTGGTGGTGAATAAGCAGGCCGGCTGGTATTCCAAAGCAACGCCCTGGGATGTTCACGGTAATCTGGAGGCTGCGCTCGAACGATTTTTACGGGCGCGTGATGGGGGAAAACCGACGATACATCTGGCGCAGCAGCTCGACTATGGGACATCGGGAATGATGCTCTGTACAAAAGATCCGTCGGTGAATGCTCCCTTGCAAGAAGCGTTTGCCAGCCGAGCGATTGAAAAGCGGTATCTGGCCCTGTGTGTCGGGTGCGTTGCTACCGAGCAATGGGAGCTTCGCACGGGGCATGGGCGTATGCGAAGCGGACGATGGGGGCTGTATCCGCTGGAGCAGGTGGGGGCCATGCTACCCAATGGGAAACAGGTTCGGCATGCGCATACCAGTTTTGAGGTGGCTCGCCATATGGACGATGCTACGCTGGTGTGGTCCATTCCCCACACGGGGCGTACCCACCAGATACGGCTGCATCTTGCCTCAATCGGGCATCCGCTGGTCGGCGATGTGCGCTATGGAGGGCCGGCGTACTTTCGCGGGTATGCGGTCGAGGGACCCACGCTCCATGCGGCGCGGCTGCGGCTGGCCCACCCGGCGACGGGCCGTCCGCTTGAGATTGAGGAAGCAATGCCCCCCCATATGGCCCTGCTGCTGTGAATCACTTATTGCTGGTGCCTATCGCTGGTTGTTCTTGTTGGCAATGAGCAGGCACCATCGGGACACCCCTCCGGTTTGCCGGAGAGACGATAGCGGTTGCGGGCCACCCATCGGTAGAGTGGTCGGGCCACGGTCATTGCGCCTGGTAGCGACATCAGGAGTCCGATACCACGCAGGAGGGGCAGTCGGAGCAATGTCTGGCGCACCGCTTCGGCTCCGCGGTAGAGCGTGCCATCGGGTGCGGCCAGGTGGATTTCGCGCTGGGCATCCTGGGGGGAGATACGCGGGAAGCGGGCGCGGGCTGTATCGCTGTTGATGTCGAGTAGCTCAATGTTCTCCCGTCGGTCAAACGTCGCAATGCTATGGGCCTGGCTGGTGCAAATGGGGCACGTGCCATCATAGAGCAGGGTGTAGGACTGGTGGTTTTGCGGGTGTTCTTGTGTTGGTTCTTGTGTCATGGTTCCAGGACAATCTTTCCAAAATACTCGCCTGTTTCGAGAATACGCTGGGCTTCGCGGCCCTCGCTGAGTGGCATCACCCGATCTACCACCGGGGTCAATCGTTTGCCAAAGATCAGGTCCATAACCCGCCGAAATTCGGGGTGGGTGGCGGCTGTTGTTCCTATCAGGCTCAATTGTTTCCAGAAGAGCAGGCTAATGTTGGTTTCTCCGATGGTGCTGGTGGATGAGCCGGGGATGACGAGTCTTCCCCCCCGCGAGAGGGTCCGCATGCTGGCTTCCCAGGTTTGCGTATCAATGTTTTCAACGAGGATGACATCTACACCGCGCTTGCCAGTGCGTTGCCATATTGCTCTGGCAAAGTCTTCTTCTCGGTAGTTGATAACTTCGTCGGCCCCGACATCAGTGGCTCGTTGCATGTTTTCGGGGGTGCTGGTTGTGGCGTAGACATAGGCTCCTGCAAGTTTTGCAATCTGGATGGCAGCACTGGCAACACCGGTGCCGGCTTCGAGGATGAGGACATGTTCGCCGGGGCGGAGAGATGCGCGGGTGACAAGGGCCCGCCAGGCTGTCTGGAAGGCGAGGGGGGTTGCGGCGGCCTGGGCAAAGGAGAAATCGGGCGGGAGCGGTAGAATGTTTTCTACTGGCACCGAGGCATATTCGGCAAACCCACCGCGGGTGTGCTCTCCAATGATGCTGATGTCGGGGTAGGGGTCGCTATGGTCTACAATAAGGGCGGGATTGACGACAACGCGGCTATCTACCCACAGGTCGGGGACATCTTCGCCCACGGCGACAACCTCTCCGGCAATGTCGCAGCCGCCAATGTGGGGCATGGTGACGCGCAAATCGGGGATACCCTGCCGGAGGAGAACATCCAGGTAGTTGAGGGCGACGGCGCGGACGCGCACGAGGACCTCGTCGGGCCCGACAAAGGGTTCTGGGACATCGGTATATTCCAGGTGCTCCAACCCTCCAAACTGCCGAAAAATGAGTGCTTTCATAGGATATGTTTCTCCTGTTGTCTCCTTAACTATATGAAGCGCGTTTCAAACCAATGTACTCTACCCCTCGGCTCTTGTCAAGCAAGAAGGAGATAGCAAAAAACCGGGGCCCCTTCGCAGGGGTGCCCGGTTTTCACCAGTTTCTCTCATTTTTATCAAGTATGCATTGGTAGCGGCGAGAGGATTCGAACCTCTGACCTTCGGGTTATGAGCCCGACGAGCTACCACTGCTCCACGCCGCGTCAGCTTTCGTACACCAGCGACACACGCGGGGAAACGAGGGTTTTTCAGGGTGC
>DAOTUE010000195.1:0-3100 GCA_034436975.1 Chloroflexaceae bacterium | reverse complement strand
GAAGTTCACCCGAACGCTTGATGAGGTGACAACGGCGGTAGATCGCTGGCTCTACCTGCTACGGCATATGCCCACGCTTGAGGATGTTCCCGAAAAGCTGAAACGCCCGCCGTTTCTGGAAGCCTTCCGGATAGCGGAACAGGCAAATCTCACCTCGGACGAGTGGATGATGTATGAGGGGAGCCTCAAGCGCATCAGAGATGAGCGCGGGTGGTATTACACCGGACGGCAGGAAGGAATACAGGAGGGGAGTGAGAAGAAAGCCCGCGAAATCGCCCGCAACCTGCTCAAACAGGGGTTGGACCACTCGACCATTGCCGAGATAACCGGACTCTCCCCGGCCGACCTTGAGGACCTCGTATGAACCACGATACAACAAACATCCGCCACCGTCTCCTGGTTGCGTTGGATATGCCCACGTTGACCGGGGCGCAGGCAGTGGCCAGACAACTTGGACAGCAGGTTGGCGGCTTCAAAGTGGGACTGGAACTCTGTACAGCAGCCGGCGTGCCGCACGTCATCAAAACCATCAGTGCAACCGGTGCGCGGATATTCCTCGACCTCAAGTTTAAGGATATTCCAAACACGGTGGCGGGGGCGATGCGGGCTGTTGCAGCCATCGCCAGCAACGGCGAAATCGGTATGCTTACCCTGCACTGCGACGGTGGGAGCACGATGCTACAAGCCGCTGCCGAAACGATTCGCCAGTACAGTCATTCTGCTCCCCCCCTCTTGCTTGGAGTAACCGTTCTCACCAGTCTGGATGAAGTTGCCCTCTCCCAGGAGCTAGGAATTGCCAAAACGCTGGAAACCTATGTGGTACGCCTGGCCCGGCTGGCCCGGGCAGCGGGGTTGGATGGGGTTGTTGCTTCACCGCACGAAGTTGCGGCCATCCGCCGCGCCTGTGGTCCCGATTTTCTCATTGTCACCCCCGGCGTGCGCCCCACCTGGGCCGCCACGGGCGACCAGCACCGCACCATGACCCCGGTGCAGGCCATCCGCGCTGGAGCCGACTACCTGGTTATCGGACGGCCGGTTACATCCCCCCCCCCTGAGATAGGCGGGCCAGCAGAAGCTCTAGAGCGCATTGTCAAAGATATTGAGGAAGGGAGAAGAAATGATGGGAACAACTCCCCTGAAAAACCCTGACGCACTTACCATGCTGGAGCAGGTAGGGGCCATCATAACAAACGATCACATTGTCTACACGTCAGGCCGTCATGGCAGCAGCTATGTGAATAAAGATGCGCTCTATCCCCACACAGAGGCAACAAGTGCGCTGTGTCGAGAAATTGCAGCCCATGTTGTCCACGAACAGATTGCAGTAGAGGTTGTGGCGGGCCCCACAGTCGGCGGGGTGATTATGGCGCAGTGGGTGGCCCACCACCTGCACGCGCTCACCGGCCACGAGGTGCTGGCTGTCTATGCCGAAGAGGACAATACTGGCAAAGGGATAGCATTAGATAACGAGAGAAGCGTTTGGGGGCGCGTTTTTCGTCGTGGCTATAGTGAGATTGTTGCGGGGCGGCGTGTGCTGGTTGTGGAAGACGTGCTGACAACCGGCGGCTCGGCCCGCAGCGTGGTTGTGGCGGTGCAGGAGCAGGGCGGGACGGTGGTCGGGCTTGGTGCGCTCTGCAACCGCGGCAGCCTGACCGCTGCTGCACTTGACGTTCCAGACTTTTTCGCGCTCGTCAATCTTCCGCTTGAATCATGGGAAGAGACGGCCTGCCCCCTCTGTCGGCAGTCCGTCCCCGTCAATACACGCATTGGCAAGGGGGCCGCCTTCCTTGCCCGGCAGCAGCAACAACCATAGCCGCTCCTGCCTTTCCTACTGTGCGCCAGCAGAAGCAACGACTGAGCCAAATAATCCCAGAACGGTACACCCCACAATGCCGGCCAGCAAGATACCAATCAGAGGAAAGAAGAAGACGGCCAGCGCGGCCCGCTCCGTTTCCAGGCGATGGGCAAAGCTGGTGCCTGCAATCAAAATAATCAGCCCCCATCCCCAGGCGATACCCCCAAGCATCGGCCCCAGCACAGGAATAAACGTCAGTGCGTCGAGCGCGTGCGGTGCAACGGCAAGCGCACCCAGTCCAAGCATTTGCTGGATCGAGCCGCGCCCCCCCAGCCAACTCGCGGTAATATGGGTAAAGATGACCGAGAGGAGCACTCCCTGAAAATAGATGAGCGGGCGGGAGACCAGCGTCCCCAGTCCTTGCGCTATTGCTCGAAAGGGGGTTGGGAGCGGGGTTGGCAGGTTGTTTATCTCCTTCGCAATACCAACCACATATTTAAGATTCTCCCTGAGCATAGAGAGAAACACCCGCTCTTCCGGGGTCTGGGCAGACATTGCGGCCTGGCTCAATGGCTGGTCTATGCTATCATACCAGCGGGCCAGTTCACGGTCCGGCTTGAGTACGGCCAATCCCGTCCGCACCCCCTCTACCCCCCCGACCAGTAGCCCCACCAGTAGCACAACCAGCAAGCCCTGGCGGACAACGTGCGGCGAATCGCGCATACTCGTAAGCAGGCTTTTTCGTAGCAGTAATGCTCCATTGAACGTATCCATCATAACCTCAGTCATCTCCTCTGGCATCGTTTCAGGCCGATAGACAAATCACCTTTGCACAAGCGGTAGATAGAGCAGTGGTACTTCCATCGGGGCTATTGATGCCGGGACATCAACCGATGTTGTCTCTGGGGGTTGCTCCTCGCGGAGCGGTGCGTCTGCGTCGAGCGTATACCGCATACTGGCCAGTGTTTCATCTGCGGCCAGTCCTTCTGTCGTGACAGCATCAACCTGGTAGACCTCCGCCTGGGCATCCGAAGCGGTGATGAGTACCAGCGTGAAACTCCCGTTGTTGACACTCACGTTTACCACAAACTCCCTGTTGACCATAATATCCGCGCTGGTCACGCTACCAAAATTGGACCCGCTCAGGACAAATCGGCTCCCGGCCTTCCCGGTGTTGAAGTTAAGTTCGAGGTTTGGTGTGCTGACCGGTGTTTCTGTCGGCTCCCCGACGGGCGTAGCGGTCGGCTCCCCGACGGGCGTAGCGGTCGGCTCCCCGACGGGCGTAGCGGTCGGCTCCCCGACGGG
>DAOTUE010000194.1:0-29277 GCA_034436975.1 Chloroflexaceae bacterium | reverse complement strand
GCCGCGGGGTTCTTATATGATCTGGGGATGACGTTGGAATGGGCTGAGGTTCGTCTGCTGGCGCGGTTGGGGGGATGGGTGGAACGGAGGGATTATCCACCGGGAAAGCAGGTGTTGACCCTGGGAGTGCAGCGGTTGTTGAGTATGCTGGCAACCCAGGCAATCTTACATACGGAGCGACAGCAATATGGGACGCTCCCACCCAGGATTGCTCGGATGCTGGGTGAGCGGCAAGCCGATGAGTAGTTGTGTCCTGATCTCAGGGAGGCTGTTGACAGCCACGCCCTCATCAGGTATGCTTGACGATGGTTTTCAATTGCGTTGTGGGAAAGAAGAAACAAACGTGGCGGTATCATCTTTTTGCGAGCAAATGACGGAGAGTGTCGCAGTTCTGCGCTCGCTGCAAGTCCAGTCCGAACAGATTGAGCATACCAACAGGGTGATTTGCCGGGCCCTGCTCAGTGGGCAGACCCTCTTTACCTGCGGGAATGGAGGGAGTGCGGCAGATGCGCTGCACCTGGCCGAAGAAATGCTCTGTCGCTATTGTCGAGATCGTCGGCCCCTCCCTGCTGTTTGCCTGAACCACGATGTTACCGCAATGACCTGCATTGCCAACGATTTTGGGTTTGCTCAGGTATTCGCTCGTCAGCTTCTGGCCCTGGCACGAGCGGGGGATGTGCTGGTTTGTTTCAGTACCAGCGGAAACTCGCCCAACATCCTGGCCGCATTGCAGGTCGCCCGCGAGCGTGGTATGGTAGGGGTAGCCCTGCTTGGCCGCGATGGGGGCGAAGCCCGCCACCTGGCCGACCATGCCATTGTCGTTGAGAGCACCAGCAGTGCCCGTATTCAAGAGGCCCACACCCTGCTCCTCCACGCCATATGCGAAGAGGTTGAACAAGCCATCGCCCGACAATCTTCCGACCAACAATCCCCCTGATAACGGATACCAGGGACAGGCGATGAGCGAGAAGCAGAAGCAGTGCCATATCGTAATGATCAGGAAAAAACAAAATAAGGAAATAAGGAAGAGGAGGAAAACAGGATTTCATGGACCGTATTCTTGTCACCGAAAAAATTTCCCCGGAGGGGCTGGAAGCCCTGAAAAAAGGAGAGGCAGAGGTAGATGTCCGGCTTGACCTGGATAAGGAGCATTTGCTCCAGGTGTTGCCCGATTACGATGCGCTGGTTGTTCGGAGCGCAACGAAAGTAACCGCCCCCGTGATAGAGGCAGGCAAAAAACTTCGTGTTGTCGGACGGGCCGGATCGGGCGTAGATAACATTGATGTCGAAGCCGCCACGCAGCGTGGCGTTATTGTGGTCAATGCGCCCGCCTCAAACAACGTTGCTGTAGCCGAACTGACCATCGGCTTGTTGCTCAGCCTGGCGCGGCAGATTCCCCAGGCCTATACCTCACTCCAGGGGGGCAAATGGGAGCGCAGCAAGTTTGTGGGATGGGAAGTGCGCGGCAAGACGCTTGGCCTGGTCGGACTGGGGCGTATCGGAGCCGAAGTGGCCCGGCGGGCCCGTGGCCTGGAGATGCATATGCTGGCCTACGACCCGGTGGTTTCGTCGGACCGCGCCAATCAGCTTGGAGTCGATCTGGTCACGCTGGACGAATTGCTGGCCCGGAGCGATATTGTTTCCTTGCATGTGCCGCTGGTTGATAGCACCCGCAATATGTTTGATCAGGCGCGGATTGCGAAAATGAAACCAGGAGCGTACCTTATCAACGCCAGTCGCGGGGGAATTGTCGAAGAAGAGGCAATGGTAGCCGCGCTTGAAAGTGGCCAGCTCAGCGGAGCCGCGCTGGATGTTTACAACACTGAGCCGCCGCCCGAAGGGAGTCCACTGGTGGGACACCCGAAGATCGTCACCACGCCCCATCTTGGAGCTTCGACAAAAGAGGCCCAGGTGCTTGTGGGTATTGATGTCGCCGAAGGCGTGCTCGAAGCCCTGCGCGGG
This sequence comes from Chloroflexaceae bacterium, assembly GCA_034436975.1. Lineage (GTDB taxonomy): Bacteria > Chloroflexota > Chloroflexia > Chloroflexales > Chloroflexaceae > JAAUSY01. The sequence continues at coordinate 27,315 of DAOTUE010000194.1, read as the reverse complement.
GGAACACCGCGCTATGCTGTCAATGCACCTTTCATTGCCCCCGAAGCCTGGAATGTGCTGCAACCCTACATTGGCCTGGGGAGACAAATGGGGTCCCTCTGTATGCAGCTTGTCCAGGAGCCGGTCCGCGAGTATGAGCTGGAATACTACGGCGAACTGGCCGAGGTGGACACGCAGCCGGTGCGTCTTGCTGTGTTGCAAGGGTTGCTCGAAACCACGAGCGATTTGCGGGTAACGCCCGTCAATGCCCCGCTGATAGCCCGTGAGCGAGGCATGCGGATTATCGAACGCTCCGACCCCGACACCGAAAATAACTATGCCGGCTTGCTGATGGTGCGGGCCATAACCGCCGAGGGCAAGCGGTCGTTTGGCGGAACGGTTTTGCGCCAGGAGCCACACATTGTCCTGACCGACGATTTCTGGGTAGATTTTGTGCCCGGCGGCCCCATGCTGATTACCTACCACCAGGACCGCCCTGGCCTGATTGGCCAGGTGGGAACGCTACTCGGCTCGGCCGATGTCAATATCTCCGGGATGCATGTCGGGCGGCAGGCCCCCCGTGAACAGGCAATGATGGTCCTGCGGCTTGATGAGCCGGTGCCCGACGAGGTTATGGAACAGATTCGAGGCGCATCCTTTATCGGGCATGCCTACAACGTTATGCTATAAATCGCACGCTCTCCCCCCGCTGCTGGCGCAGTTTCCCCTCTCCTGAAGGGGAGGGGAACGGGGGAGGGGGCAAAACATTTGGAACAGGATAATGCCAGAAGAAGAGAACGAGAAAAACCAGACAGAGCATCTTGAACCCTTTGGAACCCAGGAGATCCGCGAGTTGCTCTCGTTGCTTGGCCATACCGATGTCACCGAACTATTGATAGAGCGTGGAACGGCCCGCCTGCATATCAAGCGGGGAGGAACTGCACCCTATCCCGCTCCGCACGCTTCCCCCTCCCCCCACCAGACCCATCCACACCACCCGGTGGCCCCGCCCGTGTGGAGTGCATCAACGCTGGCTCCGCTTGGTTCGTCCCACCATCCCCACCCGCCAGAGCAATTGCACCCGCACCACGAAGATGAGCCACAGGTTGAGATGCCAGCGGGCTACACCATTCCCGCGCCCGTCGTTGGCATCTTCTACGAATCTCCCGCCCCTGGCGAGCCATCGTTTGTGCAGGAGGGGGACGAAATCCAGGTAGGCGACACCGTGGGGATTATCGAAGCGATGAAGATCATGAACGAGATCGAGAGCGAGGTGGCCGGGCGCATTGTGCGTATCCTGGTGAAAAATGGGCAGCCGGTTGAATATGGGCAGCCATTGATGGTTGTCGAGCCAGTATAACATTGATGCCAGCTATGAGGGGGGAGCCGGTTGCACGTTCTTACCGTGAGCGAGATCAACGCCTATCTCCGCGAGATGCTCAATGCCGATGTAATCCTGGGCGATCTCTGGGTGCAGGGCGAAATGGCCAATTTCAAGCAGGCTGCATCGGGCCACTGCTACTTTAGCCTGCGGGATGACACTGCTACCCTCAAGGCGGTGATGTGGCGCAGCCACGCGGCAAAACTGGCAACACGGCCCACCAGTGGCGATGCGGTGCTGGCGCATGGGGCTATCTCATTCTACGAGACCGGCGGCGATATTCAACTCTATGTGGACGCGCTGCAACCAGCCGGCGTGGGAATGCTCCATGCCCACTTCGAGCAGGTGAAAGCGATGCTCGAAACCGAAGGGTTGTTTGATGTAAGCCGCAAGCGTGATCTGCCCCCCTTGCCGCGGCGGGTGGGGATTGCTACCTCGGCGCAGGGAGCCGCCCTGCATGACATCCTCACTGTGCTGAGCCGACGCTGCCCGCTGGTCGAGGTGGTTGTTTCTCCCTGCCTGGTGCAGGGAGAGCAAGCTCCCGCCAGCATTGTTGCCGCACTCCACGCGCTCTATGTCTCCGATGTAGCGGTAGATGTGATTATCCTGGCCCGCGGGGGGGGATCGCTGGAAGACCTGTGGTGCTTTAATGAGGAAGCAGTGGCGCGGGCCGTGTTCGCCAGCCCGGTGCCGCTGGTGACGGGGGTGGGACACGAAACCGATACAACTATTGTGGACTATGTGGCCGACCTGCGGGCCTCCACTCCCTCTGCTGCCGCTGAACTGGTGGCCCCCGAACTGGACACGCTGGAGCACCAGATTGAGGATGTGCTCCAGCGGCTTGATGAAGCGGTCCATCTGGCTCTCGCGGGCCGCCATCAACAGCTTGACGACGCACTGGCGCGGCTCCAGCGGCACGACCCACTCACAGTGCTGGGCCGCAGTCGCCAGCAGACCGATGCGGTGCAGCGGCGGATTGTGGAACAGGTCCGCTCTCAGCTTGCTCTCCATCGGGCCCGATTGCAGGGAGTGCAGACCCGCCTCGAAGTTCTCAACCCACAGGCAACACTGGAGCGGGGCTATGTGCTGGTGCGTCGTAGCGACAACGGGGCTGTCGTTTCGCGGGTCGCACAGGTGGGCCCGAGCGATGTGTTGACCGTGACCATGCACGATGGGACGTTTGTTGTGCAGCGAGTGGAGAGGAGCGGGTAGCCTGTTGTGCTGCTCTCCCTCACTCGGCCCACAAATTTGAGATGGCGATAGTGACCGGCTCACGCTCCGTGTAGCCATATTCCGATGGGGAGATGGCTGGCTCCACGCTACGAAACTCCAGCCAGTGCTCGCCGGGGGGCAGGTCCAGCGTCATTGCAAACGACTGCGGTTCCCCCACCGCAAAGCTGGCCAGCACCCGCCCCTCGTGCCAGACCTGCACCTGCCGCTCCACCGCGAAGCTGTGCGCGTCGAAGTGGAGCACGAGTGGTCCGCTCTTGCGCACCAGTACACCAAGCATGCCCCGCTGGCCCATCCAGCGATAGAGCGATGTTGCATCTCCCTTTCCCTCTTCTTCTCCCCCTGTGTCCGTGCTCATGCGCGGCGGCAAAAATCCCTCCCCAACAATGAAACAGGCCCTCCCCACCTCGCCCGGCGGGAAGCGATAGAGCGACACGGCGGGGTGGGCCTGCACCAGCGACCCCGCCCCTAGATGTCTCCGCACCCGTGCTTCTGCTACCGCTGCCCCTTCAATGGAGTGGGCAATCAGCAGGTGGGTTACATGGGAGAAGCGGGGCACACATCGTTGCCCCCACGCCGGCGCAACAATCTCTTCATCAAACAGACGGTAGCGCAGGTAGTCGAGCAGCGGGCCCGGCGGATTATCACGCGATAGCTCACCATAGAGGATCGGGCGTTCGTGGATGGTCTGGTAGTACATGCCGCGGTTGGTCGAGCCGGGCAATTCCAGCAGTCCCCCCGCCCGGCTCAGCGTGCCATCGCGCATATAGGCGGGGACGGGAGCGAGCGGCTCTATCCGCACGGGCGCGGGCAGCAGCTCAAAGCAAATACCCCCGACGAGCAGAGCAAATACCCCGGCTGACAGGCCCGGGGCGCGTGATGGGTGATGGGGCGTGAGACGGTCCAGCAGGGCCCGCACCCCGATTGCGGCCAGCACGGCCAGGCAGAGCAGCGTGATAATGACGTAGCGGGCAGGGGCACGGGTAACGCGGATGATTTTGAACTGGAAGAGCAGTTCGTAGGGGAGGATGATACCGGTATCTTCTCCCAGGAGCCGCAATTGTGGGCCAAGCGACAACACCAGAAAGATCCCTCCGATGATGAGCCAGAACCGCGCCTGTTTCCAACGTTGGACCAGAGCAAACGTTGCCAGCACGAGCGCACCATAGCTCAGGCTGACGACGGCAACCAGGATGCCGGGTTGTTTCAGGCTATCGAAGAGGGGCCAGGCCAGGTCGCGCCAGAGCGGATGCTCCGGGTTTGGCACCAGGAACGAGAGCAGGTCGGCCGAATGGTAGAGGGTGTCGCGGCGGTTGCGGAACATATAGGCATCCGGCTGGCTGATCTCGCGCACCATCGGGACGAGCACGGGTGCAACGGCCAGCACGTAGAGCGTTTCCAGGGCCGCCGTGCGCCATCCGAGCACCCACAGCGTCCCGCGCCACTGTCGGAGGGGAGCCGCGAACAGCCGCGCCAGCAGCAGCAATGCCGTGAACAGGTGGGCATAGAGGGCAAACTGCCAGTCGGAGAAGGAGTTGAGTGCAAGCGCGATGGCCCCGCCGAGAAGCCAGCGGCTCCCGCCCCCGTCGAGCCATCGCCGCACACAGAGCACGTATAGCGGCAGAAACTCGACCCCGTGGATGTTGGGTTGTCCCACGCTAAAGTGAAAAACCTGCGTCGGCGCAAAACCGAAGATGATCCCCGCCAGGAAGCCGGCCCGGCGGCTCCCCGTCACGTCGCGGGCCAGCCAGGACATGCTCCACGCCGCCGCAAAAAAGCCGGCAATCTCGGTGAGATTATAGGCCACAACTAGCCCGAAAAGCTGCTGCAATGGGATAGATACTATCGCATGGACTACATTGTAGGCATAGAAATAGAGGCTTGCGCCGTCGGGATAGTAGAGCCACTCGCAAAAAAAGGGGTTTGTGTGCAGTTCCAGCAGGGCCTTGCGCATCCACCAGTAGCTCCACATATGCGACTCGGCATCCACGGCCCGCCCCACCACCGCGCTATCGAGATGCAGCCAGAGGGGAAAGGTGAATACCAGCGTAAGCAGCACGTAGCCGCCCACAACCGGCATTTCCTGACGGATGGTGTTCATGTTGCCCATTCACTCATCCCCTGTACCCTCTCCCCTCTCCCCTATTCCCACGTGCAGTAGCACCGATGCGCCGCGGTCGTCCAGCACGGTGACGGGCCGCGTATCGAGAGGGTGGGGCAGGCTTGTTGCCGCATCGAACACCGCCGGTATCGTCTCATTCTCCGTTGTCACCAGGGTGAGCGTGGCCCGCTGCGCCCAGGGCCATTGCCGCCCGTCGTTGCCATACACCAGCCCGCCTACCCGCATCGGCGCATTGAGGAACCGAAGTTGCAGCGTGGGCAGGTGTGCCCCTTCCTCCAGGTCAATCGCAATCCACCCGGACCAGCCGGGAGGCACCGCCGCCGTTGTCAGCCGGTGGGACACTGGCTCCCCCCGTGCATCAAACGGCACCACCTCAATAATACCTGCCCGTTCTGCATCCTCACTGTTCCCATCGTTTGCTGCATTGGTGACGAACACACGCAACCGCTCCGAAGGGGGAGCATGCTGGTTTTCTAGCCGCATGCCGTTCAGCCCCGCCGTCAGGATCTCCCCGCGGTGGTTGACCACTCGTCCGAGCAGCGACTCCTCTTTGGCCAGGAGTTCCACGGGGTCCCAGATGACCGCGAAGCGCACCGGTCGGGTTTCAAGCCATCGTTGCCCCTCGTACCCCTCGGCCAGCACCGGCGTATAGAGCGTATGCTGATATAGCCCGCCATGGACGAGCCAGAAGAGCAGGAGAAACTCATCTTGATGGAGTACATATTCGCCCGGCTGGTAGCGCGTCGCCAGAAGGTGTGGCTGGCGTGGGTCGAAGCGAAAGGCGTGGCGGTTCGTCATGAAGGTTGCCACGCGCTGCATTTCCCGAATGCCGTGGGCGATCTTCTGCGGAAAAAAGAGCAGCAGCACCACCAGCACCGCCAGCACCACCCGCCCCCATTGTGGGGAGAGGGGGACAGACTGAGCCTGTTTTTCTGATAATGCAAGCATATGGGTGATGAGCGACCAGGCGACCTGCCCGACAGCCCCGGAGAGCAGCACAAAGAACGGAATAGCAAGCCGAACGAACAGCTCGCCCGGCAATTGCGGAATGACATAAAAGAAGCCGAGCAGCAAAAATCCTCCGACAACCAGCGTTGTGGCAAGCAACCGGCCCCGCCGCACCGGCCCCGCCAGCCGGTAGCCTGCCGCCACCAGCGCAACAACGACAAGCACCATCCCCAGGCTGTTGACCCAGTGCAGCAGGGTGTCGCTGGCCACCCGCAGCGTCGCCGCGGCTATCTCCCCCCAGGTCTGGTCGGTTTGCAGCGGATAGGTGGGCAAACGCATTTCCGGGCGGTCCACCAGCAACGGCAGCACAAACGCCCCCCCCACAAGCCCCCCAGCCCCCACAAAGGGAAGCCATCCTCGCAACGTGCGCGGCACCCCGGCCAGCAACAGCGCAAGCATGGCCGCCATTGTTGCGTAGATACGCCCGACCGGGTGCATCAGCACGAGGACCAGCGTCCCGAACAGCAGGCTTGCCGGGGCCCGCCCCCCCTGTGCCGTCAGCCGTGCCCACACCAGCACAGCCACGCCAAGCGTGAGGTTTGAGGGAACAACATAGTGCAATCCCTGCCCCCCGAACACATCGAAGGCCAGCAACCCTAGCGCAATGCCCGCCGCGCCCGCCCCCCACAGCACCCGCAACCACCAGCCAAACGCAACCCCGAACAGGGGAACACCCAGGGTCCAGAGCAACTTGAGCGCGGTTTCCCAGCTTCCGACAAGGTGTCGCGTGGCCAGGAGTACCAGCGAGTAGAGCGGATGGTAAACCACGTAGACCATCCCCTGCACTCTGGCACGGTTCCAGAGAATGTCGCGGGTGTGGGCCGGCGGGGCCATCTGGGCGCGGAGGTCAGCGAGGGCCGCGCACTCCTGCCAGAAACACCCTTCCATCTGGGCCGCCTTGAGCATATACGAGTAGCTATCGTCAACCTCTGGTGGCAAGGCGCGGCCCCACACCGGCCCGCTCACAAACGCAAGTTGCACGAGCAGCCAGGTGGCCAGCCCTACATAGAAAACAACAACCGCCCCTCTGTTCATTGTGTGCAGCACCCTATGTCCGGTTGGTCAGAAACCGCCCGCGGTTGAAGAGCAGGTCGCCAAGCACACCCGCAACACGAGTGGGCACCTCAACAACCTGATAGTAGAGCATATCCTCCCATATCAGGCCCATCCGCAGCTCCGGGCGCACAAAGGCCCACTGGGCAATCAGCCCGGCATTCCAATAGATGAGCAGCGTGGCCCCCGCCAGTACAGGGAGCACCCCCGCCCGCGTGCGGACCTGCTCTATCAGTGCGGCCAGCCCAAGCGCAAAAATTGGCGTACAGGCCAGCAGCCGGCGAAACCCGAACGACCCCGACAGATGCCAGGTTGTGCCAAAACTCCCGTTGATATAGGTTTGTGCCACAAAGCCAAGCAGCAACAACACCACAAGCAGCCAGTCGCGCCGCGCCAGCCACACCAGCCCTATCAACCCGATGAGCAGCACGGGACTCCAGAGGAACGCGCCATGCTCCGGATGGATGAGCGTATCGAAGAAGTGCGGGCTAACCCCGCCCGACCCTTGCAGCTTGCCCGAAACGACCGTCGAGGGGAAGGGCCGCCCATTGAGCACCTGGTAGGTGAGAAACTGCGGCAGCAGCACCAGCGCAAGGCAGAGCAGAAAGAGGATGTGCCCCAGAAACAGGCGGCCCGCCTGTTCTCTCCCCTGTTTCCTGTTCCCTGTTCCCTGTCCCCTGTTCCCTGTCAGCAGCAACGCATAGGCAACAAGCCCCTCGACGGCGGGCAGCAGCAGCAGCAAGCCAAGCTGTTCGCGGGTTATGCTCATCAGCCCGCCGACCACGCCAAGCAGGGCCCAGTTCCAGAGCGGACGCTGCGCCCGCCGTGCAATGAGCGGCTGACCCTCTCCACCGCGGAGCCAGAGCGTCAGAAAGAGCGCGAACAGGAAAAATGCGGTTGCGTGCGACCAGGGCATGGCAATGTAGGTATAGAAGACCAGCGGCGAGGCCAGCCACACACTCAGCACCGCCAGACTCGCGGCAAGGCTGCTGACAAAGCGGCGGGCCAGCCGGTAGGTCAGCAGCAGTCCGGCCAGCGCATAGAACGCCGACATAAAGCAGGCAGACCAGATGTAGGGGGCAGAGTAGCCATCGGTGGGGATAGCCGCCCCGAAGGCCCGCACTACGTGCACCCCCGCATCGGCCAGGGCAAACCCCGGCGACCACATGACCGCGCAGCCTATCGGTGCAAGGTTGCGATATTTGCCCGTTTCCGGGTTGAGGGGGGGATCGTCCGGGTGGGGACGCAGCAGCGCATTGTACACGGCCGGATCGCCGTTGCGCATCCCCACTTCTGCGAAATGCTCATACTCATTGTGAAAATCGAGATCCCCATCCATGTACACTGAGCGGAGATAAGCGTAGTATTGCACCTCGTCAGTCGCGTAGATACGCGGGGTGCTGAGCGGCAGCAGTATAAGAAACACCACAACAATCGCAACCGCTCCCCACTCACGTCTCAACATTCCGTCATCCCCTGTCCCCTGTCCCCTGTCCCCTGTCCCCTATTCCTGCTCCCCGACTAAACGAGAATAGTGCCCCGATATAGAAGAGAAAGCCAATCCAGAAAGCGGTTGAGATGCTGGAGGAGAGCGCGATGGCAACAGCAAACACCGACGCACAAACCGACGTTGCCCCATTCACGCCCCAGAGCCAGGGGGCCAGGTCGGGCGATGTTCGCGCCGCCACCTTCATACCAAGCGGAAACGCCATCCCCATAAACACGCCGAGCGGGAAGAGGATAGCTACCGCAACAAGGATACGCACCAGCGTTTGTGCCGAATCGAACCAGCCAATCACAAACGGCGTGAGCAAGCCAAACACGACCAGTACAGCAAGCAGCAGCGCAAACCGCGCCCGCCCGGCGCGGGCCAACCGCTCCGGTCCCACCCGCTCGGTCAGGGTGCTGCCAAGCCCGCTCGAAAGCAGCAGCGTGAAGAGCACCACCGACAGGCTGTAGGTGGGGTGCCCCAGAAACACAATGAGCCGCTGCATCTGCGAAATCTCCACCAGCATAAAACCCGCCCCGATGCAGAAGAAGAACACGAAAAGCGACACCCTTCCCCCGGGCCCCGAACCCCGAACCCTGAACCCTGAACCCCGAACAAGCAGCAGCGGCAGCACAATAAACAGGAACGCCAGCACCACGACAATGACAATGAGGTAGCCCAGAATACGCACCGCATGCATATTGAATGACATCATGCCCTGCTCCAGCAGATCTTCGTTGAATATATCGCGCAAACGGAGCATCTGAAAGAAGAAGGGGCTATCGTCGGTTGGCGGGGCAATGTTGATGGGATAGGACGCGACGAATGGTTCAAAATTGTCACCCGAAGTCAGCGTCTCAAAGGTCGCGTCGAGCGCGGTATTGGGACTGAGCACCACACCGAAGCGCATCCGCTCGCACACCGCCTCAACTGTCGCAACATCTGCCGGGGAAAAGGGTTGTTTGCTCAGGAGGATTGTCCCCACCCCCTCGGCATCGCCACCAATCTCCTTGCTCTTCACAATGATGATGTGGTCACGGGGGGTTTCTATGCCCTGTCGCTGGAGCGCAGCCGCCGCCAGGGAGGTAAGCCGATACATCTCCCCCGGCCGGTCGCCAAAGTACCAGCGCGAAACGGTGAGCACCCCGCCAGGGGTCAGGTGCTCAAGAAACGTATCCCATGCTTCAATCGTGTAGAGCGAATTTTCCGTCAGTACGAATGCCCCCGCCGTTGTTGCCGCCCACGTATCAATGAGCGAAATCTGAATAATATCAAACGGCTCATCCTGCCGCGCAATGTAGCTCCGTGCCTCATCGTGGACAAACTGCACCGAGGGGTAGGTATCGAGGTAGCCCGTAAAGTTCCCGAACTCGTTATTGATAGCGTCAATCGTATGCTCGTTAATGTCCACGCCCGTCACCGATTCCTGCCCAAACAGCAGAGCCGAGAGCACATCGCGCCCGCCCCCGGAGCCAACAACGAGCACCCGCGCATCGGAGCGGATGGAGTGGACCAGGTTTGTGACATCATATTTCAGGTGGTCCACATCGTCCAGATCGCCATGAAATGCGGTGATAGCTGTTGCTGCGCCCGCGTCTATCGTGAGCCAGAGCTGCCGCGCCCGTGTGTCGGGCGGTGTCACCGCGCTCATTCCCCACCCCAGCGGCGCAACCCGCTCGTAGGGATTGCCCCGAATGGTAATGCGCGAAAACGAATTCCACTTCTCATAAAGCGGTTTCGGCTCCCTTTCCCCACGCACCCACAGCAACCGAAAGGGGCTATCTTGCTGATTGACCAGAGCGGTATTGAGCACAACGAGCACGGCCAGCACCCCCGCACACCCCAGAGCTATGCGCGTCAGCAAGCGGACCGCTCCCCTATCCCCGGTCCCCTGTATCCCGAAGAAAGCTGCTCCGACACAGGCAAGGAGCGCAACAACCAGCACCGCCGTCGGCCCACTGGTATAGCGCAAGGTGACAATGACCAGCATGCAGCCAATGGCCGCGCCTGCCAGGTCGGCTCCATACAGTTTGCTGACTTGGTGCGGAAACTTTGTCAGGGCCAGCGTCACACAGATACCGCTCATCACAAAGGGCACTGCAATAACAATGTAGGTGAGAGCCATTGAGTAAATACCGACAACCGTTTCTACATACTCCCGCTGCGTGATAAACGGAATGCTCATATGTGTGAGAAAGCTGAGCACCGTTGTAATGCCAAACAGCAACCCATAGAGGGTCAGATGGTAGGGAGCCCGCCCCGGCGTGAAGGTGCGAGGCAGCAAATAGACAATCATGGCTCCGAGCGTCATCCCGAACATCGCGACGGAGATGGCGATAAAGGCAAAATGATACCACATCGTCACACTGAAAATGCGCGTCAACAGGTTCTCATACATCAGCGTGGCCAGCGCAACCAGGAACAACCCGATAAATACGCCCCGCCCCGCTATCCCCTGTCCTCTATCCCCTATTCCCTCTCCCCTCTCTCCCCACGGCCAGCGCATCCAGAAGCGGGCCGTTACACCCAGCCCCCCCAGGAGCAGCACCCAGAGCGGCGAGGGCACAACCCACGCCAGCGTATAGGGAGCCTGCCAGGCCCACACAATGAGGAGAAATGCAGCAATAGCCAGTGGAACGCTCAGCCGGCGGGCCCGCTCCCGCGTGGGACACTCCCGCGCAAAAAACCGCTCGTCGGTATACCAGAGCAGGCCAGCAAACCCCGCCAGCAACCAGGTATAGAGCAAGGCCCGCAACAGCGGAATAGCAACCGGTGCCGCCACCCCCGCCAGTGGCCTCAACCCCACCTCAGCGATGGCCAGGCCCAGGGCGCGGTACTCGTGGAAGTGGGAGGGGATGACCAGGCCAAGCGGCTCCGGTTCGCCCACCCCATTCACCAGTGCCCCTTCGGGCAACAATACGCGGTAGACCCGCCACCCGCCGCTCTCCTGGATACCAACGCGGGCAAACGGCTTACCGCCAGATTCCATCCGCACCACGCGCCCCCCGTTCGGCCCACCCTGGTCCTCCTGTCGGGCCTGAGCGATACCGTGGGCCCGCAACGAGAAGACCTGCCGCGCCGGACTTGCGCCAGCAACGGTGATCCTGGTGCCGGGGCTACTCCAGCGAAAGGGGGTTCCATTGCTTGCTTCGGGGAGAAAAACGTTTTCGAGGTAGCGAACATCGCCCGGCGTGCCCACGTTGAGTGTCCAGGCCGGGGGAATGCGCAGGAGCGCGAAGAGGACAAGCGCGGTCAGCGCAAAGATGAGGAGAAGAGGAAGAAGATAACCAGCAGACGAGCCATATGAGCGGATCGGGTGGATCGGGTGGATCGGGTGGTTGCTTCCTGACCTGATTTTCACTGAACTCAAAAAACTCCCTTACTAATAATCACGGCATCGAACGGTTCTGACGGTCCTGAAAGCGGGCAATTCGTTGTTGAATTTCAACAACAATGGTTTCTATCTCGGTAAAATCACTATCGCTGACATATGACGATAGCTCCTGGAGCAACGGAGCCACATCCGGGTTATATTCATGGAGTAATGTCGCTATATCGTTTTCATATATCCCGACGCGGGAGAAATCACCCTGACGGTATAGCGAGGGGAGTGCATATAACTTGAGCAGCAATAACCCTTCTACTGTCGCAAGGGAAATCGTTTTCTCCAGAACCTGACGTTTTGTCGCATGCCTCTTCTGGACGCTCCTGAACAAGGGATTTTTTGTCAGAAGAATATCAATACGCAATGCTCCATATGCTCCCTGGACAAAATCTGCATTCTGGCTAACAACCGTCACTTCGGGCAGAGTCTTCAGGGCAGATGAAGCCATGATAATATCTACATCTTCCGTATTGCGCCCCTCAACGTAGTACAACAGGGCGATGCCCCCGACCAGGGCATACGCTATGTTCCTTGTTTCCAGAAGCGCAAAGAACTGCTCAACGGATGCAAGCAACGAATCAGCGTCAGCATTCATCGGGTTGCCCGCCCAGTTTTTGATATTGAAGACCATTGCGTTTCGCATGACATGGCCAATTTCCCCAGGACGTTGGATAGTCATCGTTTTGTTCCTGCCTGCTTTGTTCGTAATCGTTCAGGCCCCCCCACCTGTCCTCCCCCCCCAATGGGGGCAGGGATTGGGAGGGGGGCGCGTCCGCATCGGGGCAAGCGAGACGCTTGCGTACCCAGGAATCAGGGACTGCCCAAATACCGTGAACGATTACCTTTGTTCTTGTCTGTTCAGATTGTGTTTTGCTCTCCGGCCCAACTATGAGGCCGGGCCGGAGAGCAAGGCAGCAACAAGCAGCATGCCCTAGCGTGGGTAGAAGTAGGGCGGGAGCAGGTAGGCCCCGGTAATGAGCGGGAGAAAGACACGCCTGGTCCCTTCGACGTAGCCATTGCTGAGCACAACCTCATCGGACAACACCTGGTCGGAGCAGTTGGCTCCATCCATAATGCAGGCGTACACATAGACGGTTGAGCCAGCAGCAGGCGCGGGGTTTGTGGAAAGGCCTCTGAGCAATTCCCACCCCTCAACGCGGAAGTTATAGACATCGTTTTGCCCCTGGGCCTGTTCCACCTCTACCGTGGTGCAATTATCGAGTGTGGCTGCTGTTGCTATGGGCAAGGCTTCGAGGCTATTTGCCACACAGACTCCCCAGAAGTTTTTGCCGTTGTTCTGGTACGTTTCTTCTGTCACCTGAATGCTGGTAAAGTTCAGGTCAACCAGCGTTGAGCCAGTTTCTGCAATATCCTGGTCTGTTTGCCGGTCCTGAATGGCCATTCCGCCGCCGTTGGTTGCCTGGATGCTTGGACTGGCCGTATCAAGCGTAATCTGGGTTTCATAGGTAAAGGACCAGCCAAGTGTGTCGTCAACAACAACCTCGATCTGATGGGTGCCGGGGTTTTGCGAAAGAAGCGGGATTGGCCCATCGGTTGTCACTTCGATGAGATCGTTTTCGGGGCGTGAGGCGGCCGACTGGCCGGGCGCATATTGCCCAACCCGTATACGTTTGATGCCGCTGCATTCGCCATCGTTGGCCAGCACATCGAGCACAAAGGCTGGGGTTCCCGTGTAGCCCGGGTCTCCCTCAGCCGGGTTGCGGGCGACAACATTCGCATCTACGCCAGGGTCTACCCTGGCCACAGCAACCATCTCATCTGACTCGGTGCCGGCAGCCGAATTGCTGATTTTTCCCCTGACGGTGCGCTCGACACAGGCCGCTTTCCCATCATTGGTGCCAACATTACCGAGTGACCATTCCAGCGTCTTGATGCTGTTTCCGGGAGGAACCTCAAGCGGGGGGCTGAGTGGTTGGTAGGCCGATGGTTCTGTACTCCCATCGTTCCAGATTTTATACTGGTCGGCACTCCCGCGAGACATGGTAATGAGCACCGAGGTATTCGCTCCCTTCACTGGCTTGCCCATATCTCCATCACCAACCTGGAGAAAAGCTGCTGGCTTATCTGGTGTAGGGGTAATGGTGGCGATAGGGGTATCGGTGGGTTGGGGCGGTGTGGTTGGCACGGGCGTACTGGTGGGAGGCGCAGGGCCATCGCCGGGCGAGGTTGAATAGTATACCCCCTCGGTGTAGCCAAGTATCCAGGTTGCAACCTTGCCCCACCCGCTCGAACCAACAGTCGGTTGCGTACTCTTGATGGTTGAAAGCTGCAACAAGCCAGAGAAGCCAGCAGTCGGGTTGAAGTCTTCGTAATAGATGTAGATTTCGGATACGCCGTCGCCATTCCAGCGAGATTGCTCACTGACAAATGAGGCAATGTTGTTGTAGACATGCATAGATTTGGTGCCATACCACCAGCGGTAGCCTTTGTTCAGGTCGGTGGTGGGGGTCCAAAAAGCCCCGCCATCGCCACTGGCCGAAAAAGAGAAGTAGTAGGCATCAACATCGCCGTTGACAAAGCCAGCATACAACATCCCCGAAGAGTAATCGGCGGCGACGATGGTCCCTGCACCACTTCCCTTGCCAAACGAGGCCGGAAAATTATAGGTGCTGAACCCTCCAATACCGCCACGGCTGTAGATGCTCACCAGGGGGCCGGTGTCTGCGTTGCGCCAGTCGTAGAAAATATGGACAAACCCCCCGGCAACAGCAATCTTGTTGTTGCGGATGAGTTTCTGGGGTGCTCCACTGGCATTGATGGGCCCGCCCCAGGCTCCTTCGGGTGTGCGGTAGAGGAAGAGGGCTTCGGTTCCGTCGCCATGATTATAGGTACAGGTAGCGTAGATATACCCGGCGTTGTCCATCGCAATATCAGGACTCCAGTTACAGGTGGTCAACTTCATGGCTGTCCAGGCCCCGGCCTGCCCGCGGAGCGGGTTGGTCAGGTAGTACAGGGTATTGTCTGTTCCGATAAGCAGCGCGTGGACCGTACCGGCAGGGTCAACAACGAGAGGGACAAAATCTTTTTTCGAGATCACCCCGATGCGTTGGATGGATTCCCAGGCGACGGTTGTTCCCGTTGCGTCGAGCTGACCACGGGCATAGAGGAGCGGGTTTTCCCCGCCTGAAAAATCGAGAAAGAGGACGTGGATCATCCCTGTATCGTCAATGAAGGTATGGGGGAGGACATCCTGGGTGCTGCCGGGCAGAGCTCGTGCCGTGGTCCAGGCGGCCGCCAGTACACTTTTGACCGTGACAGCCGATATGAGCATAACTATCGCCAACAGGAGAGCATATTGCCAATGTTGAGCGAGCGTGCGAAGTAAAGAACGAAACGATTGCATAGTCCCTCCTATTTCTCGATCAGGCGGAGATTGTCGAAGAAGGCATCGCCGCGACTACAGGCATACAGGCCAGCGTACCCATCCAATGCTCCTGCAGGGAGCGAAATGGTCAACGGTTTCCCCCCATTCACGCTTGTGTGGAGCGTGTTGTCCTCACGTTCGAGGCGAAGCTGATACCACTCACCGCGCTCCAGCACGAAGTCGGCATTGTGGGCCAGGGTGGTCCGTTTGCCTCCTTCCACACGCACGAGCGAGAGACCACGTTCTCCCAGTCCGGCGGCATCGTCGGCCCCAAAAATCATTGCGGTGAAGTTCTCTTCATCCTGAAACCCGATAACTACTCCCACTTTTGAGGCTATCCCCGCCATCGCGCTCACTTCAATTGCGCCATCCTGGTTGAGCACCACGGGGGGCATCGCCATTGTATCGTTCAAGAGGTTCATATCGCCCGTGTTGGGGGGCGCATAGAGCATCTGGGGGTAGGTTTCGGTGTCGAGTACCTTCCAGGCTTGCGCGTCAATTTCCACCCAGTCAATCTGCCCGTAGATCCAGTTTTCGAGTTCGCTGCTCTGAAAATCGTTGAAATAGATTTCGTTTTCGCTGGCCATAAGCGCGGCGGGCGCGGGAGCTGGTTCAAGTGGCTCCATTGTCGGGGCCGGTTCTGGCGTGGGTGGGTCGAAGGGAATAGGCGAAGCCAGTTCGACCAGGCCCGGTCCCCGGCTGCTCTGGCCAACGACGGCTGTTGGGTAGGGCGTTTCAGGGACGATAAATGTCGGTTGCTCCAGGTCTTCCATATTGATTTGTGCTGGAAGGTCTTCGATGTCCGGGTGTGGGCTGAATGCCTGCACTCCCAGGCCAATCAGCGATCCAATAAGGGTAGCTCCAACGACCCCTACAAAACGGTCTCGTTTCCGCATTGTCTTCTCCTTTTTTGTCCGATTTTTCCGTTACGATAGGTATACAATTTTCCTGGTATATGTATGAACGACATTGTTCCTGTGGTGTTACGCAAAAAGCCCTATCAATGTAAGCGTTCACTGTGTTGGGACAATCCCTGGGAGTGCAAGCATCTCGCTTGCCCCGATGCGGGCCCTCTCCCAATCCATCCCCCCACCGGGGGAGGACAGGTGGGGGAGGCTGAACGATTACATATACATATCAATAGTTCATGATATGGCCTGGTTATGGGGACCGGTGAAAACCGTGTGGGAAATCTGTGGACATTGTCAGCCTGAACGAGCAATGAATGAATGACCATCACTTCCTCACAACCGGTACAAGCTCCGTCCAATCAATAGCAACACCGAGGTTGCGCGGGTCTTCCTTCGTCACGGCACCCGCATTGAATGGATCGGCCCGCATCGTCAGCGAAACGCCCCGCTCCGTCGGGGGGACAAGCAACCGATAGACGCGCCATTCGGGGGCAAAGGAAAGCGACACCTGCAAACTCCCGTTTATCCCAAACTCCCCATGGGGAGCAGAAACCCCCTCCGGGCGGCTTGCTGCAAGCCGCAATGAAAGCACGGTTTCCGGTGTGGGCTGTGTCCCAAAACGGATGGCGGCATACTCTCCTGTCCAGCGAAACGTTGGGAGCGTTGCGCTGGAGCGTGCATCGGCGGGATAGAACCCCAGAACATACCCATACGTAAGGGCAGGGGGACCTCCACTATCCAGGGAGTTTCTGGGTGGAAGAATTGGCGTTGCAAACCCGATTTGTTCCAACTCGCTGGATGAAAGAAGGCTCCCGCGCAAGGCTTCAGCGGCCCCATCCGGATTTTCTTGCTTTGCAAGAATCCGTGCTGTGCCAATGTGTGCATATGCGTTATAGTATACCACATGTATAGCAGCTTGATACCAGGAGAGGGCCGCTTCTTGCTCCGCCAGCGTTTCGGCCACCTGCCCGGCGCGGACCAGCGTCCCTACTCGCGTGGGATACCAGCGGGCTGCACTGTGGTAGCGGGCCATTGCCTGCTCTGGCTCTCCGGCGTGCCAGGCCCGCATGCCAAGCGTGTTGTAGCCCTGGCTCACCACAAGCGGCACAACGCGCACCACCCAGATCATCACAAGAAAAAGCACGATTGCGAGAGCGGGCCGGACCAGGCGAGACCCTGTCCCCTGTCCCCTGTCCCCTTTCCCCTGTCCCCTTTCCCCTGTCCTCCGACGCTGGAGCCACCCGAAAAGTTCCCCCAACCCGGCAGCGGCGCAGGGCAGGAGCACGGGTACAAGCGGCAAGCGGAGCCGCGGCTGGACGAGTGTAAGCGCAGTCAGGAGATAGAGCGGCAGGGCCCAGGTGCAGGCCAGGCGGAAGAAGGGCGAACGTTCTCCCCACCCGACCATGAGCAACACCCCCGCCAGTATCGGGAGATAGAGCAGGTCGGCGGAGAGATTGAGCCATCGCCACCAGCAGGCTGGTTCAACCTGGCCAAACGTTTCCTCTGCAACGCTGGCCTTCGGGATGCTGCGAGCAAGGGGGCAGGCAAGGTAGAGTTCTCCGTGTTGTCCGCTTACCAGAACGTCGGCTTGCAGCCGCCAGAACTGCCTGAGCCTGCTGGCGAACTGGTGCAGGGTGTGAGCGGGGTTGTCCTGGGCATTGTGCAGCGCAAGGTGCATATAGGCTGCGCTCCGGTCGGCCGGGTTGGGGTAGGCTTCGCGCATCTCGTTTTCAATGAGCGTGCGGTGTTGTTCTGGCGGGCGGCTCCCAAACCAGAGATTAAACCCTGCCGTCGTATCAAGCGGGATAAACCGTTGATGAACGTTCCAGTTTCGCACGGTCCAGGGGGCCAGCACCAGCACGCAGAGGGCCAGGGCCAGGCTCATAGATCGCAATCTGGTTGCCCATTGCCGCTCGCCGTTCCAGAGGGCAACCAGCAGGGCAGGGACACAGGCCAGGGCGATGGGCTTGGTCAGCATTGCCAAGCCCAGCAGCACGCCGGCCCCGGCGGCTCCCCAGGGGGATGGACGGCGCACAAAGGCCAGCAATACCAGCAGCAAGCTACAGAGCAGCACAAGCAGGAGCGTTTCGGCCATGAGGTAGTTGGAGAAGGCGATGAGGGGAAAGTAGAGCGCGGCCAGCAGAGCCGCGAGCAGGGCCCGCGGGCCATTGTGCCAGGCGGCCAGCGTGAGCCGGTAGATAAGCACAATGAGGAGCGTGCCGAGAACGACCTGGGCCAGCCGCGCTATCGCCACACCCCCGCCCGGCGTGAGCAGCGGGGCAAGCCACAGCGGGAAGAGCGGCGGACGGAGCCAGCGATCATTGTCGAGGTAGCCGCCAGCGCGGATAGCTTCGGCAATGCGGACATATTCTGCTTCGTCGAGCACAAACCCCGCGTCCCAACGGGCAAACAGCCAGAGCAAGCGCAAAACCAGGCCCAGCGCGAGAATGGAAACGAGCAGGAGCAGATGGCGATTTTTGCCCTTCTGGTCTGCCCCACCGTTCTGGTTGTTCTGGTCTTCCTGACCGTTCCGACCGTCTTGATCATTTTTCTTGTGATGTGAATATGGTTGCATCGTTTCGTACATATAGTGTTATCACATGGCCCTCAGGTCCGTCAAATGTGCGGGTATGATAGTGAGCAAGCAGATCCGGGTGCTCTCGCAGCGGGTCAAGAATGCCTCGTTTGGGGATAATTGCAGGTTGCCGCCCAAGCACGTAATCAAAGTCGGTTTTTTCGTGGCCCGTTACGGCAATGCCTGTGACGGGGGCATCGGGCGACAGGTGGGCAATGTAGACATCGTTGAGACCGAGAATATCAATCGTCGGGCGGTCGGCGTAGTAGGGGAGAATGCCCGCCGCGCCCGTGGCGATAAGCGTATCGGGGGGGGTATGTGCGTTGAGCCACCGCCCGACCTCGCGGTAACGCCGGTTTTCGTAGGTGGTCCACCAGATTTTTTGTGCATCTCGCGGCAGGCGGACAATGAGCACCCCTGCTATGAGCAGCACAGCCACAATCGCCAGCAGCTTTCGTCGGGGGTATTGCTGCACCAGACAGGCCAACCCCCACACGCTCAGCAGGGCAAACAGCGGAATGAACGGCACAAAGAAGCGGGACCCTATCATCCAGTCGCCTCCCACAACCACAATATAGAGCGTGAAGAGGGCGGCAAAGGAGCTAACCAGCACGATCTCACGCCAGGGGAGTCGCGCCTGCTTCGGGCCGCTGCGTCGCCAGCACCAGAACACCACCAGAACACCCACCGCCGCCGTCATCAGGAGAAGGTGGCGTGTGGCAAACTGAACAAGGTAGGTTAGCCCACGCTCGATCTGAGACCAGGTGGACCCGACTTTCACATAGAATGTATTGGGCAACAGGTAGCCATAGTAGCTCCATCGCCAGAGGAAGTAGGGGAAATAGAGCGCAACGAGTACCCCCATATATCGTCGTCCAGTGACGAATGACAGGTGTCGGGTGGTGAGCCATCGCTCATCCCACTGTCCCCTGTCCTCTGTTCCCTCTCCCCTGGCCCCTTTCCCCTGGCCCCCTGCCAGCAGTGCATAGAGTGTGCCACACCCCGCCAGGATAATCCCATCCGGGCGGGTCATCACCGTGAGAGCCGTGAGCAGGCCCGCCACAGCCCAGGTGCGGGCAACCAGCGCAAGGAGCGTGGCAAGAATGAGCGCAGTGAAAAGCGCAGTTTCCATCCCACTCCCACGGGCCGTATAGAGCAGGAAGGGGCTGCTGAGGGCCAGCAAAACCACGCCCCCCCATATCCACGGGCCAGCAAACCCGACCCGCGAGAACAGCCGCCGGGCCAGCAGTGCGGTCAACCCGACAATGACAAAGGCCAGCACCAGCGTGATAATGGATGTGGTCAGAGCTGGTTCTCCCCCCATCGCCATTGCCCCGGCCACAAGCAGAGTCCAGAGGAAGTTGGTATAGCCCTCCACGCGCTCGCCTGCATTAAATACCAACCCATCGCCACGCACCAGGTTACGTGCATACCGAAAGGATATGTACCCATCGTCTGCAAGCCAGTGGCCGAATAGCTGCGGGTTGAGCACAAGCCACAGGGCCAGCAGTGTGCAGAGCACAAACAGGGGACGGGGGAACGGGGACGAGGTATGGGGGTCGGGGGGAGGAGTGATACCATTGTCGTCTGAAGTGTTGATAAAGCCACTGAAGCACAGAGGGAAGAGCGGGGCGGTGAGACCCTGTTTCTCTGTGGTTTCACCTTCTTTGTGGTGAAACGGTTTTTTGGGAGATGGGATAAGCGCAAGCCACAGGCCAATCAGTCCGACAATGAGCACGAGTGCGAGAAGATGCTGTGGCAGGGCGTGGGGGGTGTAGAATGCATTCATAAGCAGCCACGCTGTGCCGAGGAGCAGTGGCGGTGTGGCAGCCTGCCACCACCACGCCACCCCCACAACCCCCACAATAACTACCAGCGTGCTCAGCGGGTTGGCGAGTGGCTGCGGCACCGCCTGGCGCAACGCAATGCGATCCAGGGCAATGCTCAGAGTGCGCCCATTCTCATCATTCCAGGTGGGCGATTGCAGCAAGACAAACAGGCTCTCGTCGGGGTGGGAGAGCGTGGAGGGGACAAGCACCTGGTAGCGTCGCCACTCCGCCGCAGTGGGGAGCGTTGTCTCCCATTCGTTGTTGAGCCTGAGACGAACAGGGGGGGAGCGACCGTCGAGGTGGCAGCGGCAGGCCACAAGCGAGAGCACGAGTGGCTCTGCCCGGAGCGCGGCGGGGAAGGTGACGCTGCCGCGCCTGCCCATCCAGCGCATCGTGCGTCGCTCCCATTGCTCGCGCTCCTCAAACCCCTCGAAGGTTTGAAACTGCCGCGCTTCTCCTGGAAAAAGAAACGTCCCCTCGGCCCCTACATCAATGGCCACCTGCCAGCGCGGTTTCTTGAGCGCAAGCCCCGCCGCTGCCAGTACGACGCACCAGCAGCAAAGCAACACGAGCAAAACAATGTTTGAAACAGAACGTATCATAGCAATATCATCATAACCAGGGGTAGGGTGCCTGGAGATTGCAGGCATCTTGCCCGTTCTGATGCAAGCGAGACGCTTGCGCTCCCAGGATTTACAAACATAGCCCGTTACTCACTGGCATCACCAGACAGCATCATATCCTCGCGGATAAAGAGTTTGACGGACCGCCCCTCGCGCCCGTGAAACGTCTCCAGATGGTAGCGCGAGAAGAGCGGGTGCTCCCAGAACATCACCGACCCTCTGAACGTGATAATGTGCGGGTTGCGCTTGAGAATGTAGTCGGGGTCGGTCTTTTCGTGCCCGGCCCGCCCCTGCCCCAGGGTTTCGGCGGGTCGGTGGGCAATGTATTCGTCGGTCAGGCCAAGCGCGTCAATGGTTGGGCGTTTGGAGTAGAACGGGATGGCCCCCGCTACCGCTGTGGCAATGAGCGTATCGGTGGGGGTGTGCGTGTTGAGCCATAGCCCGGTTTCGCGGTTGGCGTGTATCCAGTAGTTTTCCTCCCAGAAGGGCGTATCGGGATTGTAGCGGCTGTCGCGGGGGATGCGCACAACCAGTACAGCCAGTAGGGTAGTCAGCAGTACCAGCGATAGCCCCCACCCGGCCCGCCGCATCAACCCGGCCTCTCCCCACGCAATCAAGAGTACAAGTAGCGGGACAATGGGCACGACGAAGCGAGCACCGGGCATCCAGTCGCCGCCCACGATGACGACATAGAGGGCAAAGAGGGCCGCCATCCCGCCAATCAAGCCGACCAGGGGCCAGCGGGCGTGGGTGTTTTTGTGCCAGGCCCAGATGCCTGCAACCCCCGCGGCTATAACCACATAGGGCAGTACATAGGTATTGCCAGTGTCGAAGAGGTAGACCGCACCCCGCTCAATCTGCGACCAGGTACTCCCAACTTTCGCATAGAACGTGTTGGGCAGCAGGTAGCCATAGTAGCTCCACCGCCAGAGGAAGTAGGGGATGTAGAGTGCGGCAACCACCCCCCCATACCGTATTCCAGTGACGAGCGATAGGTGACGAGTGATGAGCCATCTCCCCATCCTCTCTCCCCGGCCCCCTGCCCCCTCTCCCCTCTCCCCTCTCCCCTGGCCCCCCGTCAGCAGCGCATAGAGTGTGCCGCACCCTGCCAGGATGATCCCATCCGGGCGGGTCATCATCGTGAGGACCGTCAGCAGGCCCGCCACGACCCAGGCGCGGCCCGCCAGCGCAAGGAGCGTGGCCAGGATGAGTGCGGTGAAGAGGGCCGTTTCCATCCCGCTCCCACGCACGCTGTAGAGCAGGAACGGACTGCTGACCGCCAGCAGCACCGCCGCCACAGGTGCAATAACGAGAGCGGGGAAACAGGGTTCGGGGTTCGGGGTTCGGGGGGGCGGTCCATCCTGTCCACAGGCAAGCGAGACGCTTGCGCTCCCAGGTGTTTCCCCGGCTCCCAGGACCTCATTATCCAGGTGATACGCCAGCCGCATCGTGAGCGCAACAATGACAAACCCCAGGACCATATTGACGGCTGAGGTGGCGACAATTGGCTCTCCCCCCATCGCCATCATCCCGGCCACAAGCACAGTCCAGAGGAAGTTGGTATAGCCCTCAACCCGCTCGCCAATGTTGAATACCAGGCCGTTTCCGCTGGCGAGGTTGTCGGCATAACGAAACGAAACAAATGAATCGTCAATGATCCAGGAGCCGAGCAGGTGCGGGCAGAAGACAAGCCACAGGGCCAGCAAGGTACAGAGGGTATAGGGTATAGGGGAGAGGGGAGTGGAGGGAAGGGAGTGGGCAAGCCACAGCCCCACCAGTCCCCCGGCAAACACCGCAGCCAGCACCGGGCGCGGCAACCACTGCGGCTGATAAGCCACATTTACCACAAGCCATCCGATGGTGAGCAGGAGCAAGAGCAGGGGCAGCGCGGGCACATTCCGCCGCCGCCACACCAGCACGGCCAGACCCGCCAGCACCACACCCGCGCTCAGCGGGTCGGCAAGGGGCGACGGCTCACGCTGGTGCAGCGCAATGCGATCAACCGCCAGTCCAAGTGAGCGGTTGCTGGTATCGGTCCAGGTGGCGGTCCGCAGATCAACCGTGAGACCACCACCGGGGTAGGTGAGCGAATGTGGCACGAGCATGCGATACCGCCGCCACTGCGTGGGGGCCGCGAAGGTGGCCAGCGGGTCGCCATTGAGTAGGAGTTGCGTGGGGGGCATGCGCCCATCGGGACGACAACCGCACGCCACAATCTCCAGCAGGAGCGGGGACATGCGGAGCGCGGCAGGTATTGTCACAGTGCCGCGCTCCTCGCTCCAGCGAAAGGTCCGCCCTCCCCACTGCTCGCTGGCGTGGAACACCAGGAAATTGCGGAAATCCCTGGTTTCGCCCTCGGCAATGAACGATCCCTCGTTGCCCACGTCAACAACTGCGCTCCAGCGGGGCATCGGCAACAGCAGGCTCCCCCCGATGATGACCAGGCAGACCACGGCGGCAAGCAGCGTGGGAATGATCTTTGGAATGATCTTTCGTGTATGGAGCGAGGGTAACGCCATGTTCATACGTGGTTATGGCTCTTTCCGCCGATACAACAATATCTCTCCCCCTTCGGGGCCACGGATTGCGATACGCTCGTATTCCTGGTGAAACCGCTCCAGATGCTCGAACGCTCCGGATGTGGCGTGGGGGATATAGTCGGGTCGCTGGTTGAGAATGTAGATCGGGTCGGTCTTTTCTGCGCCGGCCACTCCCTGCCCGATGGTCTCAACCGAGAGATGGGCAATATGCAGGTTGTTCAGGCCAAGCGCGTCAATAACGTGGCGGTGGGCATAGTAGGGGAGCGCACCGGCAATACCCGTCGCGACAACGGTAGCGGATGGGGTATTCATCCGTAGCCACAACCCGATCTCACGGTTCTTCAGCGCAACGTAGTATTCGCCCCAGACCCTCCCACGAATGTCGCGGCTATCCAGCGAAGGGATTGTTATCAGACCAAACACAATAGAGAGCAGCAGGGCCAGTCCCGCCAGGCCCACGGGGAGCCAGGCCAGCCGGAGCAACAGGCCCCGCACGAGCGCGGGCGCAGGGGTGTGGGCCGGCAGCGCAACACGGCGCAACCACCCGCGCACAAACTGGCCTATCCCCCACGCCGAAGCCAGCCCGTGCGTGGCCAGCAGCGCAACCGCGGGCACAATGGGGACAAAGAACCGCCACAATGGGAAGTGGTCTCCCCCCACGAGCGTGACATACCCTGCCGTGAGGAGTACAAAGAGCCACAGCAGGAGGGACGGACCCGGCGCAACCCTGCGCCGCAGCGGGGGGAGCGCAAGGGCCAGCAGACTCAGCCCGCCAAGCACAACCACACTCCGCAACCCCATACTCATCACAAAGCTGCTGCTATACGCAAACCCGCGCATCACCTGGGCCAGTGTTGCGCCCGTCTTGGCGTAGAACGTATTGGGCAGCAGGTAGCCATAGTAGCTCCACCTCGCGAAGAAGTAGGGCACCAACATGGCGATTATGGCCGGAAAACACGCGGCAGAGACAGCCCTCGAGGCCCACAGCCGGGGGGATTTCAGCGAGCGGGTGATGTCCCGCTACAAAGACCGCCTGGACGAGGGCTTCATTTTGAAGGATCTCAGGCAATACCGCCGGTTTGCCCAATTCCTGGAGACTCACGAAAACTTTATGGAGATCTATCCCAGTTTTGTCAACGATGCACTGGGACAATTCTTCAGCGCTTACGGCAAGCCGAAGAAGCAGCTTTTCAATGGAATGGTTGGCGCGCTGACCGATCGTCGCTCGCTGCTGAAAGCAGCCGGCGACATCGTCTCGATGGCGCGCGCAGTGATGGGATGGTGATATAACTATGGCGATGAAACAAGGGGATGCATTTGAGTCCAAAGCGCTCTCAGAAGACCAGAAGGCATCGCTGCCGGACGTCTACGTCGACGATCTTCTGATGACGCTCAAGTACTTTATCGATGAGGACAACGCGCACCTGTGGATCAAAGAGAACGAAGTTTGCGATCGCTGCAAACACAAGCCGTGTCTCACCTTCTGTCCGGTGGGGGTCTATACTGAGGGGTCGGACGGCAGGATTCAGGTGGCGTATCAGAGCTGTGTCGAGTGTGGGAGCTGCCGGGTGGGATGTCCCTATCTCAACATCGGATGGGAACTCCCCCGTGGGGGGTTCGGCGTCGCCTACAAGTTCGGCTAGACGAGAGGCCCCAATTCCAACGGGGTGGTCCCACAGCACGAGGAAGTGATAAAAGGAGAGAATTGGATGGATGCTGTATCAATCAAGAAAGAACGAACCCTGGTCCTGCTGAAGCCCGATGCGGTCGCGCGGGGTCTGGTGGGTGAGATTATCGAGAGATTCGAAAAAATAGGGCTTAAAATCGTGGGCATGAAGATGGTGCACCCGACCCAAGAGAAGGCCGCCGGTCACTACTCAGGGCCGGATGCCTGGATCGCGGGGATGGGACAGAAGACGCTGGATTCGTTCCAGGAGTTCGGGATGGACGCCGACGAGGTGCTGGGCACCGACGACCCGCTGGCGATCGGCCAGATGGTGCTGAGCTGGCTCATCGACTACATCTCCTCCGGTCCCATCGTGGCGATGGTGCTGGAGGGCGTCCACGCGATCAAGGCCGTCCGCAAGATGGTCGGTTTTACGATCCCGTCCCGGGCCGAACCGGGCACGATTCGGGGAGATCTGACGATTGATTCGAATACGATCTCGAGCCTCGAGAAGCGCTCGACCAAGAACCTCATCCACGCATCCGGAGATCCAGAAGAAGCCGCGCAGGAGATCGCGTTCTGGTTCGATAAGTCAGAGCTGTTCGATTACGAGCGCGGGGTCGACAACATCGCATTCTGAATCCCAGCGCTTCCATCGGCAAAGCAGAACGCGGGGAGGAAAAAAACTCTTTCCTCCCCGCGTTTACGTTTTAAACGTTCTCTAGAGCAGGTCCATCGCGCGATTGTAGAACTCCAGAGCGCGATCGAGATTACCCTCTTTCATATAGGCATCGCCCAACGTCCGGAGCAGGCTGCCCGACTGCGGCCGCGCCTCATAATAACGCTCCATATCGGTCAAAACCTCATCCATCTTGTCCCGAGATTCGACCAGTTCCTCATAATGCTTCATCGCCTCGTCGACCTCATCGGCCTGCCACAGGGCGCGGGCAAGCGCCAGTCGGGCGCCCTCGTCATCCTCGTGCGATTCCGTATAGGCGCGCATCTCGTCAAGCTCCTCGCCGGTCACCTCTGAGACCTGAGCGGCAGGACGCGGCTCCTCAGAGACCTCCGGCTCGGCAATCGGCATCTCGGGCTCCGCGGATTCTGCCCCAACTGATTCTGCCCCAACTGATTCTGCCCCAACTGACTCTGCCCCAACTTCGACCGGGGGTTCAACCGGCGGCTCGACGATCTCATCCTCGGCCTCAGGAAGGGCCTCGATCTCCGTCACAGGTTGCGCGCCGACCGGGATATCCTCGGGCGGGAGTTCCGCCTCCACCTCAGCCTGAAGTGCGGCCTCGGCCTGCTGCTCGACCTCAAGCGCCTCCGCCTCAGGTTCCGGCATATCCTCCACGTCATCAAAGTGGGTGAATCCGAATGCGACCTCGGCCTCCTCGGCCACCTCCCCCTCGCCGGGCACGGCCTGGCTCGCGAACGCGGTCCAGCCGAAGGGTTCCGCTTCCAACCGTTCGGGGGCCGGGGGCTGCTCCGGCGCAATCTCCTCCACGTCCGGCATCTCGCGATCGGCTGTGGTCTCAAAGTCATCCATCCGCGCGGCAGCCTGCGCTTCGATCTCGGACTCAATGTCCTCGGTCTCCTCCGGACTCAGGGCATCAAGCCAGGACAGCGCATCTTCACTGGGCTCGGGTTCAGCCGGCGCTTCCGTTCGTACCTCACCGACGTCCTCATCGGCCGGCGCCATCGGCTCGACAACCGATTCCGGTTCAGCCTCCGTCGCTATCTCCTCTGTCGCTAGCTCTTCCGTCGCTATCTCCTCTGTCGCTAGCTCTTCCGTCGTTATCTCTTCCTGCGCTAGCTCCTCCGCTGTCGGCTCTTCTGCGCCTACCTCTTCCGCTTCAGCCGCAAGACTTTCCAGCCAACCGAGGGCATCCTCACCGGACGGGGGTTCTTCCTCGACCTGCACGGGCTCAACCGACGCCGTCTCAGGCTCCGCCTCGGCGCTTGGCGCCTCAACCTCTTCCACAGCTTCGCGCTTGCGTCCCAGTATCTCCGCCGTCCGGGCTTCCGCTTCGGCCTCCGCCTGAGCACGCAGCTCATCCTCTTTGCCGACGGTCAAGCTTTCGAGCCACGCCAGCGCGTCATCCCCGGAGAGCGTCTCACTGTCCACCTCAGGCACAG
>DAOTUE010000193.1:0-25238 GCA_034436975.1 Chloroflexaceae bacterium | reverse complement strand
ATGATTGCCTGAGTTAGAGGTGGGTAGCTCAATTGGCAGAGCAGCGGTCTCCAAAACCGCAGGTTGCAGGTTCGATTCCTGTCCCACCTGCCACAACGTGGAGCAGTGGCCGAGTGGTTGAAGGCAGTGGTCTTGAAAACCACCAGGCGCAAGCCTCGTGGGTTCGAATCCCACCTGCTCCTCCACATGGCACCACCAGTACCTACGTCGCGGGGAGGTCGCATAGAGGCCTAGTGCGGCGGTTTGCTAAACCGCTAGGGGAGCAATCCCCTCGAGGGTTCGAATCCCTCCCTCCCCGCCAACTCGTTTCGCTCCTTGATGGTTCATTGAGAAAGCACAGCCGACGGGAAAACAACCGTGGGACTGTGCTTTGCTTCGCATGGTGGCTTACCGGGGCGTTTCGCATAGCCCTTCGGCAAAGGCGATGATACGCTCGGTGATGCGCTCCCACGAGTAATCGTGCTCGGCCAGGTGGCGGGCGCGGCGGGCCATCTGCTGGCGTTCTTCTACGGGCATGTCGAGTATTGCCACGAGGTGGGCCGCCAGCGAGGTCGCGTCGCCGGGGTCGAAGAGGCTCCCCACCTGTTGCTGCTCAATAAACTCTAGCCCCGGTTGTCGTGAGCAGACGGTCGCCCGCCCCAGGGCCAGGTATTCAAACACCTTGAGCGGGGAAAGGCCTCCCCGTTTGTTGCGTTCGATGGGGGCAAAGGTGCCGACCAGAATATCGCACGCAGCCAACAGGTTCCCCACTTCCCCGTGGGGCTGAAACCCCAGAAAATGGACATGGTCGCGGATGGGGGCGGCCATCTGCTCCAGACGTTCCTGCTCGCTCCCCCCCCCGACAAGCACAAGGTGGAGTGTGGGGCGATGGGGAACCAGCAGTATTGCCGCCTCGATGAGTGTATCCAGTCCCTGCCACACAGTGAAATTCCCGGCAAACCCGACCACCTCTGCCTGTGCGGGCAGGCCAAGCCGCTGACGGGCCGCCTGCATATCGCCGGGCACAAACCGCGATGGGTTGACCCCGTTGGAGGCAACGAGCACCGCCCGGCTTCCCCCCCGTTCTGCCTCGCGCCCAAGAAACGCTGTTACCCCGACGATGCCACTGGCCAGAGGCCACTCCAGGCGGTTCATCAGGGTATAGGCAACTGCTCGGAGGCGGGCCTGGGGGCCGGGGTGCGAAAGACCATACTCAAGCGCAGGCAGGCCGTTGATTTCAAGCACACAGGGAATATGCAGCAGCCGGGCAAGCAAAATGACCCCCAGATTGAACGAGGATGCACGCACATAGACAATGTCGGGGCGATGGCTACGGGCCAGCAGCATCAAGGTTCGTACCATCCGTACCTGAAAGCGTAGCTCCCGCGGGGGGTGCGGGGGAAGGAGCACCTGGTGAAAGGAAAGCTGTGGGATGGGTTCGGGGGGGGGAGCGGGGGCAAGCAGCGTGGTCGGGCGGCGGTGCGCCAGAGCACGGCAGCTTTCCATGATATGGGTTGTCTGGCCCCCGTGGGGAGAAAGCTGAACCGCCGTAATATAAAACCAGCGTTTTGTCGCGGGCCGTCCGCGGTGGTTTTCCGAATCTGGTTTCATGGGCTATGCAAGACCTTTTCGGGGTGCCAGGCCTGCTCGTGTTCCCGCCATCGCAGCAGTGCAAGGAGGTCGCCCTCCGTGGTATGTGCCCGCACCCCTGCGCCTTCCCCCCCTGCCTTCGCTCCTCTCTCCGGGCCGGGCAACTCTGGCAGACGCAGCGAAAGCCCGTTGGCAACGCGGCGGGCCTGTTCAGCGTCAAGCGTGACCATCTCCCAATCGGACACCGCAATATGGGGCGGGAGAAGCACCTGGGCAAAGAACGTGCCGTTGTCTTGCAACGCAGCAAGAGGGATAGCATCATCAAGGAAGAAGGGCCCGACAAACGTTCGCACCAGATTCTGGAGATGTCCCCCGCAGCCAAGTGTTTCGCCAATGTCTCGCGCCAGCGAACGAATGTAGGTTCCTTTGCCACACACAATGTCCAGCACAAGGTGGGGGGGCGATGTGGAAAGCTGGCGAAGCTCCAGCCGGTCTATTGTCACGGGGCGCGGGGTACGCTCCACGGTCTGCCCGGCCCGCGCCAGTTCATAGAGCCGCTTTCCCTCGTGATGCACGGCGGCATACATTGGTGGTATCTGCAATATCGTTCCGCGGAAGGGAGCCAGGGCCGTTTCCACAGCCTCGCGCTCCAGCGGCGGCACGGGTCGCTTCTCCAGCGGCTCCCCTTCCGCATCATCCGTTGTTGTTGTCACTCCCAGGCAGATTTCGGCCCGATAGCCCTTGCTCGCTCCTGCAAGATACTCTATCAAGCGTGTGGCGGTTCCCAACGCAACAGGCAACACCCCGGTTGCCGCAGGATCGAGCGTCCCCGCGTGCCCCACCTTCACCCCCCGCCCGGACAGGCGGCGGATATGGGCCACAACACTATGGGAGGTCATTCCCGCGGGCTTGTTGATGTTGAGAAACCCTCTCATACTATGTTCGCCTGGAAACCCGAAAAAACCACAAAAACACAAAGGGCATGAAGGGCATGAAGGCTTTGTGAAAGGGTTTTCCTTTGTGCACTCTGTGCCTTTGTGGTGAAACTATCTTCCGGTTTTGGTGTCATCAGAGATACTCAGATATGGTGCTGCCGAATATATGAGAGGACCTCGCGCTCTGCCTGCTCAAGCGACATCTTGAGCGTGGCACCCGCGGCCTGTTTGTGTCCTCCTCCCCCCCAGGTGCCTGCAATGGCTGAAACATCAATGGGTGGCACCGAGCGCAAACTGATTTTTACCTCGTTTGCGGACCGTTCCTTGAATAGAACGCAGATGCGGGTTCCGGCGATTCGCTGGATCAGCGAGAGAAGTTGGTCATAGGCATCGGTTTCGGCTTCGGTTTGTTGCATCATCGCCAGGGGCACGCTCAGCCAGACGATTTCTCCCTCGCGTCGCAGGTTGTTGAGTGCAAGCCCGATAAGCTGGATGGTATTGTAGGGAACGGAGAAAAGCATCTCACGGATAATGGCTTGCTGGTCGCCTCCGGCCTCAATGAGGTCGGCAGCGGCCCGGAGCGCACCAGGGTTCGTATTGCTGGTCTGGAAACTTTGTGTATCGGAGAGGATGCCAAGCAGCAGGCAGGTGGCGATAGCGGGAGTTATTGGCACAGCCAGGGCCTGGAACAAACGGGCGATCAGGTCGGCGCAGGAGGAGGCACCGGGGGAGACCAGATTGACAATGCCTTCACCTTTGTTTGTTACGTGGTGATCAATAATGAGAAGAGGCTGAGCTGCCAGGGTGCTGGCGTGATCATCGTACACCGGCCCCACGCGCTCCAGGTTGGCACAATCTACCATACAAATGAGATCGGTTTCGGGCAGGTCGGTTCCGTTCTCGTAGATATGGAGCTGTTTGTAGCCGTGCAGGATGTGGGTAAACCCCGGCGGCTCCGAGGAGAAGAGCGCGTAGGCGACCTTTCCCTGATCTCTGAGCAGGTGCCACATCGCCAGGAGCGAGCCGATAGCGTCTCCATCGGGGTTATGGTGGGTCAGCAGGAGCACCCGCTGCGCCCGCGCCAGCAACTCGGCGACGGCCGGCGCAGCTTCGGCGGGGTCTGCCGTCATATACCCTTCTGTATGTTCGTCAGTTTTCATGTTCTCTCCGTCCGTCCTTCCTTTCGGGTTCTCTATATGCTCCGCGTTCCTTATTCAGAGAAGTCATTCTTACCAAAATAGCCCGTAAGCGTTCACTGTGTTCGGACAATCCCTGATCCCTGGAAGCGCACATGTCTTGCTTGCCCCGATGTGGACACGTCCCCCAGGTGGGGGAGGCCAGGTGGGGGGACAGAACGATCATCCTTACTCAGGGTTTATTGCGGGCAGAAGACGGTATACCGTATGCCCGGAGCGTTTTTTCATCTCCTTCAGGTTGAGCGCGTGACGTGTGCCAAGCCGGGGGATAAGATGGTTTAGCCCGCTGACTACGACAAACCAGAACCCCCCCCCAGGGCTGAGCCGCTGGAGTGGGGCCAGCAGAAAATCTTGCTCAATCGCTGCATCCCCGATTTTAGCGGGAATGTTGGAAACAATCAAATCGTAGGGACCCGGCTCCACCGCCTCCAGCCCTATGCTCCCAAGCACCTGCACATTCGATACTCCGTTCTGGTTGCTGTTGTGTCGGGCATAGCGCACCGCCAGAAGGTCGCGGTCGGCCATTGTCACCGTGGACTGGGGAAACAGGCGAGCCAGCACCACGCCAAGCACCCCGCACCCACACCCCAGGTCGAGAATATGCTGCGGTGGCGGGGTGGTGAGGGTGCGGAGCAGCAAATCGGTCCCCTTATCTATCTCAAACGACGAAAACAACGTATGGGCAACGTCAAAGACAAAATGATGCTCCTGGTGTTGGTAGGAGATGCGTTTTTTGAAATAGACATCGGGAACACTCATCAGGGTTGCGCTGCTCGCTTTTTGCCTCAGGTTTCGTCGGGGCCCGACTGTCCGGACTCATCGCGCTGTCGGGCTACTTCTTGCAGGAGCGCATCAATATGCATACTGTAGTCGAGCGAGGTATCGAGCACCAGCCGCAACTCAGGAACAGAGCGCAGGTAGTTCATTTCTTCGGCCAGGCGGCGGCGCAAAAACCCTTTCGCCCGGTTCAATCCTTCCATCGTCTCGGCCCGCTGCGTTTCATCGCCCATCACCGAAATGCGGACCCAGGCATAGTGGAGATCTGGGCTGACCTCGACCCTGACAACCGTTGCAAACCCGATACGAGGGTCTTTCACGTCGTTTTGAATAATGTCTCCCAGGATACGCTGAATAGTATCAGCAACCTGTTGTGTTCGTCTTGCCATAGCTTAAACTTGTTTTGATAATACGCCGGGGCCCACGTCACCCGATACCTTTTTGCGTTTTTGGGGAAACCGTGGGAGCGCAAGCATCTTGCTTGCATTGGAGCGGGCAAGATGCCCGCGCCCCCCTGGAATTGGAATGTTCCCCCCGAAATCTGAACCGCTACGCGACCCGCTGGATCTGTTCCTTGCGATAAAATTCCATTGTATCGCCAACTTCAATATCATTGAAATTGGCCACAATCAAGCCGCACTCGTAGCCAGCCATCACCTCGCGCACATCTTCTTTGAACCGTTTGATGTTTGCGATTTTTCCATCGTGGGTGACAATTCCATTTCGCAGCACACGAACACTCAAGTTGCGGGTAATCTTGCCATCGGAGACAATCAACCCTGCGACGGTTTCGCGGGAGGGCAGGCGGAACGTATTGCGAACTTCAGCAAACCCTTCGATAACTTCCTGATATTCCGGGTCGAGCAAGCCCACCATCGCCTTTTTAATATCTTCGGTAAGCTGGTAGATCACGTTGTAAAAGCGAATATCCACGCCGCGCTGGACAGCGGCTTTGCGGGCGATGGGGTGCGGACGTGCATTGAAACCAATAATAATTGCTTTGCTTACAACGGCCAGGTTGACATCGCTTTCGGTAATGGTTCCGGTCCCCTTGTGAATAACGCGGAGCTGGACACCACTCAGAGTATCGTTGAGCTGCTGCAACTGGTGCTCGATGGCTCCGATAGAACCTTGCACGTCGGCCTTGAGAATCAGGTTCAAATCTTTGACCTGTCCCTCCTGAATTTTGCTGAAGAGGTCGTCCAGGCTCATCCCCTGTGGGGCTGCAATAGCCTCCATCCGTTGCTGCCGCTGGCGTTGCAGGGCGATTTCGCGGGCGGTTTGCAGGTCGTCCATTGCTTGCAAAATATCGCCAGCCTCCGGCACATCCTCCAGCCCCAGAATTTCGACCGGGGTTGAGGGTTCGGCGTAGCGGAGGCGTTTTCCGTTGTCGCCAAACATCATCTTGACCTTGCCTGCCACGCTCCCGACCAGCACGGTATCTTCGGGGCGCAAGGTACCATTTTGAATAAGCGCGGTGGCGACGGTCCCGCGGTTTTTGTCCATCTCGGCTTCGACAATGGTCCCCACAGCCTGGGTATGCGGATTGGAGCGGAGATCTTCCAGGTCGGCAACCAGCAGGATCATCTCCAGCAAGCCATCAATGTTGATCTTCTGGCGGGCAGAAACCTCGACGCTCGGCACATTGCCGCCATATTCTTCCAGCACCACGCCATTAGAGAGCAACTGCTGTTTGACGCGGTCAACATTGGCACCGGCCAGATCAATTTTGTTGATAGCAACAATCATAGGATCGCCAGAGGCTTTCACATGGGAAATGGCCTCAACAGTCTGCGGCATCACCCCATCATCGGCCGCCACCACCAGAATAACAATATCGGTCACTTGTGCTCCGCGGGCCCGCATTGCGGTAAAGGCTTCGTGGCCAGGTGTGTCGAGGAAGGTAATCTTGCGCCCATGCACCTCAACCTGGTAGGCCCCGATATGCTGGGTAATTCCCCCGGCCTCGCCTTCGGCAACGTGCGTTGAGCGGATAGCATCGAGCAACTTGGTTTTGCCATGATCAACGTGCCCCATAATCGTGACAACCGGTGGACGGGGCAACATGGTTTCTGGTTTTTGCTGAGCCAGTACGTCGGCAATATTTTCGACAACCTCGGCAAATTTTTCTGGAACTTTTTCCGTCGTTTCAATGTCAAATTCTGTGGCTATCACGGCTGCCGTTTCATAATCAATTTGCTGGTTGATGTTGGCAATAACGCCTCCGGACATGAGCGTCTTGAGAATTTCGGCGGCTCCTATTCCCGTTGCTTCGGAGAATTCGCGCACGGTCATCATACTTGGTAGGGTGACAATACCGCGTGGACGGACCGGGGCCCGCGGTGGGGCACTCTGCCGTTGTGCATTGGTGCGCACGGATGTCCCCGGACGATTGCGCCCCTCGTTCCCACGAGTCCCACGATGGTGTGTTCCCCGAGCAGGAGGGGGACCTGACCGCTTGTTGCCATCAAATGGCTGTTGCCGCCCGGTATTTCGCTGTGGGTTTGTCCCCCCTCGTGGGTTTCCGCCCCCCCCCCCGCTGCCGCCGCCTGTTCGTGATGTATTCCGATTGCCGCGCATACTGCCGCCGCGATTGTTGTTGTTATTGTTGTTGTTGCCACCCCCATTGTTGCTCCGGGCACCACCGCCAGTACCACGGGCGCGAGAGCTGCGCCGCGTATCTTCGCTGGATTTTTTCCCCGAACCCGAAGCGGTGTGGTCTTGATTTTTTGGTGCTGTTTCCGAAGTTGTTTTCTCTGGCATCGTTTTCGACCCCCTTCCCAAACGATCCTGGTTTTTGGAGAAAAACCAGGATGCGTCCTGCTATTCCATTACGTTTCCATATGTTTACCCCTGCTTCACTGCTGCCACCTCCAGACCCTGTGCAAACTGCATGAGAACATCCCGATCCTCAGGATGCAACCGTTCCAGACGGAGTGCCCGTTCCAGACTACGGCGTTTGAGAGCCAGCTGCCAGCAGGCAGGATCGGGGCAGAGATAGGCTCCCCGCCCGCCGCTCTTGTTGGCGACATCTATCAGGACCCGCCCTCCAACCGTGCGGGCCAACCGTATCAACCCTGGTTTGCTCTCTCTCGACCGACAGGCAACACACATTCGTGTAGGGATATGCTGTTGTGTTCCCTCGTCTGAGACAACCGTCTGAGACAACAATATCCTCCTGCCTGGTCATCACTGGCCTGCCTGCTCTTCCGAAACTTCGTATGATTCCGGTGCTTCTTGCAGAATGTAGGATGCGACAAGCCGATCATTTGAGTAAATATACAATTTTTGTGCGGTGGTGCGAATCTGCACGGACTCTCCGATAAATTCATCTCCGAGCGGGCCATAGTGTGCATTTTGATAGACGATTGTTCCATCTACCCGCACTTTGCGCGTTTCGACTCTGGCATTTGCCAGAGCTGCTTCGGTTGCCATCGCTTCTGCGTCGGCGGCTTCGCGAGCACTGGACGATTCGCGTTCTTCTTGCAAGAGTGTTGATGTGTTTTTTATGTCAATTCGCCAGCCGGTGAGTTTGGCGGCCAGACGCACATTTTGCCCCTCTCGCCCGATAGCCAGCGAGAGTTGCTTGTCGGGCACAATGACGATAGCGGCGTGTTCTTCTTCGTTGATATTGACCTCGACCACCTGGGCCGGCGAGAGCGCATTGGCGATGAATTCTTTCGGGTTGGGCGACCACTGCACCACATCTATCTTTTCTCCGTTGAGTTCGTTGACGATATTCTGAATACGGATACCGCGCATCCCGACACAGGAGCCAACCGGGTCAATCCCCTCCTGGCGAGCAGCCACCGCAACTTTGGTGCGCAGGCCCGGCTCACGAGAAATAGACTTGAGTTCAACCGTGTTGTTGTGGATTTCGGGCACTTCCATTTCAAAAAGGCGTTGGATCAAGTTTTTGTGCACCCGCGAAGCGATAAGGCGCGGGCCGCGTTCATCGCGGCGGATCTCCATCAAATACACTTTGATTCGCTGCCCATGATAGTAGCGGTCGGCATCAACCTGTTCCTTCGGCGGGAGCACAGCCTCTGCTTTTCCGAGTTCCAGAATAACGTTTCCTTTGGAAACCCGTTGGACGGTCGCTGTTACCAGTTCCCCCTCGCGGCCCAGGTATTCGCTATACACATGCTCACGCTCAACTTCTTTGATCCCCTGGAGCACCACTTGCTTTGCTGTTTGTGCGGCAATACGCCCAAAATCACGCGGGGTGCATTCAACTGGCAGGGTATCGCCAATTTGAATCTCTGGCTTGATCCGTTGGGCCATCGAAAGCTCGACCTCAAGCCGCTCATCAAGGACTTCGTCCACAACGCTTTTCTCTGCATACACGCGGGCCATTCCCGTTTGCGGATCAACCTTTACCAGGATTTCCACCGGCGGCGGGTTATTCCCTAACGTCCGCTTATAAGCCGTAATCAAGGCTTTTTCCATCACATCTATAATGGCATCTCGTGGAATACCACGCTCAGACGCGATTTGTGAAATAGCTGCGTAAAAATCGCTTTTCATAGTTCTCACCGCCCTACAACAAGAAAAGTGGGGGCTACCCACTTTTCACGGAATGTATGGCACGGATACCCCTTATTGACACAGAAGAGTCCACTCCTCTCTTTCAGGTGATCTCTCGGCATCAGAAATCAGAAAATGGTTCTTTGTCACCTGGCAAAGCCCGTATCTTCCAGGATTCACAAACCTGGACGTTACGGGCTATATCTACAAGTAGTATAGCATTTCCAGAATGCTTTTGCAAACCCCATCGGGGGGGTGGGGGGGCATACCTTCATTGCAATCAGGTATACCAGAGGACTATTTTTGCTTTTTCCCGTGTCTGTAACCCGCAGCGTTATAATAAGGATTCAATCAACAAGCTAACAACAGGCCAGGAACGTCGTTATCGTTTGTGGTGTTATGGAGGTAACGAGATGTCGAATGTCGCTATGCTACTACGCAACAAAGGAAAAGGAGTCTGGACGGTTTCACGAGATACGCTGGTGTATGACAGTGTAGAATTGATGGTTGAGAAAAATGTTGGTGCTCTTGTCGTGACCGAGCATGATCGGGTGATTGGCATTATTACAGAACGAGACCTGGCCCGAAAACTTATTCTCAAAGATCGCTCGGCACGGGAGACAAGTGTTGGCGAAATCATGTCGCGCAATCCGGTGTGCGTCAACCCGGAACACACGGTAGATGCCTGCATGTCTATGATGGCCGATAATCGGATTCGCCATCTTCCCGTTGTCGAAAACGACAAACTTGTCGGGCTGGTCTCGGTTCGTGACGTGGTGCGCGAAATTGTCTCGAATCAAGAATTTATGATTATGCAACTTGAGGATTACATCATGGCCTGCCCGCCCCATATGAAATCGGGCACAATGCCCGCTATTGAGCACAGTTTGGGGAACAACAACGCTTCTTAGCCGCTTCTTAGCGTCCAGGTCTGGACTAAGACAACAAGAAAAAACGGCGGGTTTTGCCAGATGTCCGCCGGTTGCTATTGTTTCAGGACAATGGGCATATACGTTGGTACTGGGGCAAGCGCGGGGTCAGGCACATCGAGAAACACCGCGCTCACTGGCCCGTGGTTCCCGTTGGCATCCTGTCCGCGTACAAAGAGGGTATGTCGTCCGATGGTGAGATGGCCCGTCGGGATCATTGCGGCCACAGCTTCGGCTGGCTGGTCGAATGTTCCATCGGCGGGTAGCATCGGGTAGGCGATGGGAGAGGGGGAGGCCCAGGGCGGAGTGTCTATGAAGTATTCCGCGGCGGCGATATTCTGCGCGGGTTCTTCCCCATCTGGGGCATGACTGGCAGTATGGTAGCGAGTATCATCTATTGTCGCGGTCAGGCTCACAACATCGCCCGGCGTAAGGCGAAGGGGGGAAACTGCAATATCAACAACATCGGGGCCGGCGGGCACCCGGTAGGGGGCAAATGCGGCCTTCGCTGCGTAGAGGAGCATCGGCAGGTTGCCGGGGACAATATCCTGCTCGAATACGCTGCACTGCTGAAAAAATTCCGTTCCAAGTTCAATAATGTAGGCCGCTACCCCTAGCTCCCCATAGGCAAAGTCGGCCGTTGTCCCGTGGGCTGTATAGAGTTTGTGGATTGGCTGCGGAGTGTATCCATTGAAGGCCGCCATTTTTCGCCCCAGCGTTTGTAGCTCGACGTGGTTGGGAGATTGTTGGGTTGTGAATGACCAGGGCCAGAGCACCAGTTCGCTATAGCTATGCAGATCGAGCACCAGACCGGTGGTCGTGAGGGGGGCAGCAGCGGAAATCGGGTCGTCGCGCTGGTCGGCAATGTGGGTGCGGAGATAGGTCTGGATGGCCTGCGTTTCCGGTTCAGAAGCGGCGACTGGCCCCGCGAATGTCTCGGAGCATTGATTTCCCACTCCCAATGACCATTGAAACGAGAAATTTCGGTTAATATCTACGCCGCGGGAGGTTGTGTTGGCACAAAAAGTGTTGTTGGCGTTTTTGCGCCAGAGCAAGCCGCCCTCGGCCTTTTTGCGCCCATCCGGGTTTCCTATGAGCACGAGATGGATGGTATGCTCATCGAGCAACCAGGTGACATCCGCGATTGCGTTGTAGTTTTCTACCAGGTATTCGGCAAAGCGCGTGGCCAGTTCTGCTGGCGCGTATTCGCGGGCATGCACTGCCGCAATAATGAAAAGTGCGGGCTTTGCCCGGGCCGTTTCCGAGATGGTCCTGTTGGTGAGCTGCAGGGCCATTATATCGTAGCCGCTATCGTCCGACTGGCTTTTTTGCCAGCTATCGCCTATATCAATCCAGGTCGCCAGATCGGGGTAGTCGGCGGCTATGGTGGCAGCAGTGGCGTAGGTTTCCTCTACGGTGCGATAGCAGGGAAAACCGGGAATTCCCTTGCTCTGGCCGGGCAGGGGGCGTGTCGGGGTGTGGAGCCGGGCGGTCTGTGCTTCGTCAATGGCAAGGCGAATCCCTTCTGAGCGCAGGCGGTTGTATTCATCCTGCGTCACCTCAATGATATGGTAGCCTGTTTCATCTGCGTTGTTGTGTGTCTCCCACGGAGCGTGGCGGCTGGCCAGCCGACTGGCCTGTTGACGGTTGGTATAATGGGCCCGAACAACCCACGCTTGCGAGTGGGGGGGAGAAACCTGTCCATAGGTTATGGTTGCCCTTCCCAGATCCAGAAAGAGGATCACAAGGAAAGCCAGGGGAATGAACAGGCAGAAGAAAAACCCGGTATAGCGTGCCATTCTATGCATTATACCTCTATCTTACCACAACCCTGGCCACTTGTTGCGAGTGGCGGTTCCTGTGGTACAATCTTTCTCAAGTATTATAGAGATACAAAGCATATCAACCTAAATGGAAATGGAAAGAAGAAAAAGCGTAGTAAAGAAAAGAAAGGAGCAGGAAAGAACGTATGGGGGAGATACAATGTGAGCGGTGTCAGGCTGTGCTCACTGAAGATGCAATCAAGACCGGGCGGTGTCAGGCCTGTGGCAAGCGGATACCAAAAGCGTTACGGACAAAGAAAAAGGACATCGTTGCATCTCCAATTGCTCAACCTGTTTTTCCTGCGGCTCAGGCCACGCCTCCTGCGGCTCAGGCGGCCCCTGTAGAGGTGGAGCTAGAGTTTACTCATAACGAGGCTCCATCGGAGTATTTTCGATTGTATACCGATGGCACAGGAGCATTTTTTATCACGCGGGAGCAACAGGAGCAGCGGGAGCAACAGGAGCAACAGGAGCAACAGGAGCAACAACGCTACGAGTTCCTCCAGGGGCCGGGGTGTGCGGTCAACGACATTACGCCAACAATGGTCCGCCTGGTCTGCCGCTATATGGACCGACACGATAGCCGTGTCGCTACCGCAACATTTTTCTCAATGCTTGGGGCCGTTCTTGGCAAAATGAAGGGACAACTTGACAAGATAGAGCTTTGATAAGGTTTTGATAGTGCGTTGGTTGATCGTGTTCCCTCGCTGCGTTCTCAACCACGGATAGCACCAGCAATTGTGAAACATGTTGCTGTCCCTCGTCCCTATCTAT
Organism: Chloroflexaceae bacterium; assembly: GCA_034436975.1. Classification (GTDB taxonomy): domain Bacteria; phylum Chloroflexota; class Chloroflexia; order Chloroflexales; family Chloroflexaceae; genus JAAUSY01. The sequence goes on along the minus strand of DAOTUE010000193.1, from coordinate 12,708 downwards.
GCTATTCGTGGTTGTTGCCCATCCCAGCGCGGTCAATTCTTCACCCGGTCAATTCTTCCTCAAAAAGGATTACCGCGATGGATCAGTACGGTGTCATACCCATATGCCGCATCTAAGCAAACCGTAGGCCGCCGTCCTGGCCCTCTACAGTTTTGGGGTGGTGGTGACAACTTGCTTTGCTCCCCTCTTGCGGTGGGTGTTATGTTGGTGGGCACCAGATGAGTACCGCCTGGTGCTGGCGATGGATGCGATACCGTTGCGCGATTGCTTCACCGTGCTATCCATCGCCGGGGAGGTGGGACTGCCGTTGAAGCATCGGCCTGGCCAGGCCGATGCGAACCCGCCAGGATGATCAATTTTATGCGGGGGAACGTAGTCCCCAGCGGGGAACGCTCCCCTCCTACCGTGTGTCATAGAGAGTGCTCTATGTTATAATAGGCGCAGCACAACGATGTTGCCCGGTGTCGCTACTCCGAAGCATCTGAGGCATAGGAAGGGTGGGGAATAAATCCCAGGTCATCAACGGGGTAATAGAGAAGCCAGGCCTGCCCGATGAGATGTTCCAACGGTAGAGCATCCCAATCACGCGAGTCGCTGCTGTTGGCCCGGTTGTCTCCCATAACAAAGATCATCCCTTCGGGAACAACGACCGGTTCGCTGTCGCAGGTTGTCCCGGCGTGGCACTGGGTGAGGGTCCCTTGCAAATAGGGTTCATCCAACAGTTCATCATTGATATAGACCTTCCCATCGCGGATCGAGACGGTCTCTCCCGGCAGTCCAATCACGCGCTTGATGTAGTCTTTTCTGATGTCGTTGGGAAACTCAAACACCACGACATCTCCCCGCTTCGGAATACTCAAAGGGTACACGTAGTGCGGTGGCAAATCCTCGTTGCCGGGCAAAAGCCGTAGCGGAGCATTGAGATCGAAGGTAAAATAGGCCATCTTGTTGACAAGGATGTATTGCCCGCTATGGAGCGTTGGTTCCATGCTCGATCCTTCGATTTTGAAATTTTGGACCATACTACGGACAATAACAAAGACCAGGAGAATATAGATAGCCGTTTCGAGCAGTCCCTTGACAATGTTTCGCATTGGAGGAGAAGCGGGTTGTTCACTTTGGTATGTCACAAACGCTCCAGGTATCTGAATACTATGTAGCGACAGATTTTTCATGAAGCATTATACCATGTTCGGTTGAATATCGGGAATTCGCCCATGCAATTGACACAGTTTATGACAAAAGATGAGCAGGGAACGATACAATGTACGGCTTGCCAGTGGCGTTGCCTGTTGGAGCCAGGTCAGTCCGGCCGGTGCCTGGTGCGGGAGGGGGGAGAGCAAGGGATTGTGGCCCGCAACTATGGCCTGATCAGTGCAGCCACGGTCAGCCCGATTGAGGAGTTTCGCCTGTGGCATTTTTTCCCCGATTCGATGGCGTTGGCCATTGGCGGGTGGGGGTACAATTTCCCCGTTGATCAGCAACGCGGCTCATACGCCTATATCCCCGAAGAGGAGAGCAAACGGCGCAACCTTCCCCCAGAGCGAGCCTCGGCCTTTGCGCTCAAGCAGTTGTGCCGCGGGGTTATCTGGGCCTATGGCGAGCCAGCGGTATCGCCAGAATATGTGCTTGACCTGCTCAAAAACAGCAGGGCCGCCAGTCGCTACACGGCTCTGGTGTCAAGCGGGTTTGTCACCGTTGAAACCTTGAACCAGTTTGCTCCCTATCTCCACGGTATCAGTCTCGACCTGCGCGGGTTTGGCGACCAGGAATATGAGCGGCTGGCGGGTATTCCCAAATGGCGGGGGATTCTTGGTTTTGCTTCGCTGGCGCGGGAGCGATGGAAGCTGCATATGGAGATAACCACACGATTGCATCCGGGGGTCAACGACACACCAGAGCATGTGCAGCAGATGGTTGAATGGATACGCGACAAGATCGGGCCCCAGACCCCCTGGCATGTGCTGCCGGGTGATGCCGGGGCGCAGGCCGCTGCGGCGGTGGGGCGGGCACGGCGCGTGGGACTGGAGAGCGGGCTCCTCTTTGTCTATGGTCCCGAGCCCAACCAACCGACCCGTTGCCCGGCGTGTCAGGCCACCCTCATTACCCGCGACGGCGGCGTAAGCCGAATGGTGGGGTTAGAGGATGGCTGCTGCGCCAATTGTGGCTTTGCGATTGAACTGCATCTCTCTATCTTCCAGAAAAAAGACAAAGAGCGAGACAAAGAAAAATAACGAGCATCGGGGAACCTGGAATCAGTAGGCCCCCTGCCCGCGCAACACCACCACAACTGTCTTGAGCAGAATTGACAGATCGAGCCAGAACGAGTAGTTCTGGATGTAGTAGAGATCTTCCTCCGTGTTCAAGTGCATCGGCTTTTCGCTGCGCCCGTTGATCTGCCACCAGCCGGTCATCCCTGGCGGCACACGAAACCGCTGCCATTGCCAGGGTTGATACTCTCTGGCAATGTATGGCATCTCCGGGCGTGGCCCCACCAGGCTCATCTCCCCTCGCAGCACATTGAAAAGCTGCGGTAGCTCATCAAGGCTGGTGCGCCGCAGCTTGCGTCCTATATTAGTGATGCGAGGGTCGTTGCGTTGCTTGTGAATCAGGTTGCCCGCTTCATCGCGTTGCGCCACCTCTTTCCAGCGGCGGTCCGCATCCCGATACATGCTGCGAAACTTGATCATCTTGAAATGGCGACCATGCTCCCCGATCCGTTCCTGGAGAAAAAAGACCGGTCCCGGTGATTCAAGCTTGATCAGGAGAGCGATAAGAATCATCAAGGGGGAGAGAACCAGCAGGAGCAACAGGGAGGCCGCAACGTCAAAAAAACGCTTGAGGATGCGCTGGGGTTCGGTCAGCACTGATTCGCGCAGGCTAATGAGCGGAATACCGCCGAGGGCTTGCACCGAGGTCCGGGCAAAGGCCAGGTCGAGTACCCCCGGCACCATATGCACCATCACGGGGTATTGCTGAAGTTGCAGCGAAAGCTGGGCAATTCGAGCGTGTTGCTGCGAGGGCAGGGTAAATACGACTTCCTGTATCTGCTGTTCCTCAACAAGAGCCGGCGTGTGGTCCAGCGGGCCGAGGAATGGCACCCCCACATCTGGCGAAGGTTCGTCGCTCGTATAGCCCACAATGCGAACATCGGCCCAGGGGCGACGGGAAAATTCTTGCACAAGCTGGCGGCCTATTTCGCCTCCCCCGACGAGCAGGACGCTCCGTTCCCACCCGCTACGATTGCGGAGCGAAATATAGGAGCGGATAAGCACATGGAATACGAGAAGCACAATGAGGTTGATACCCACAAAGTAAATGAACTGGAGACGGGAGACATCGCGCAGCGTCAGGTAGAGAAGTCCGGCAAAGACAAGCGCGGCCAACCCCACCGTTGCTACCAGCCGTCCAATGGCTTCGATGAGCGGGCGCGTGAAGATGGCCCGTTGGGGCCACAGCAGAAGAAACGCAACACTCCAGATAACCCACACCGAAAGGAAGAGTTGCCAGGGAAGTTGGACATGGTGCCAACTTAGCTCTTTGCCAAACTCTAGCCCGATACGGAAACGTCCAGAAAGGTCAAGACAGACCATTGTCAGAATGAGATCCCAGATCAGCACACTTCCTGCCAGTCGCTGGCCAAGACGCTCGAACATATCCTCTTTCCTTGCTTTACTGTGTGTGAAATTCTCATTCCTTACTATAGCATGATTTTCCTACAGGAGGGAATAGGAAGATCATCCTACCCATATTCCCGTACTGTCATAGTCGGTTGCATTTTGTGAACAAACTGATACACGCTCCGGGGCCCGCAGGTATGGTATGATAGGAGCGATTCCGTTGCAAGGGAGAAGCACAGGAACAAAAACGATGAATAGCGAACCCGACAGCTACGACAGTCCGTGGAAAGAAGCTCTGGAATGCTGGTTTGAATCATTTATGGCCTTCTTCTTTCCCCACATCCACGCGGAGATTGACTGGGACCAGGGCTACGAGTTTCTCGACACCGAACTCCAGCAAATTGTCCGCGATGCCGACCTGGGCAAACGACTGGCCGATAAGCTGGTGAAAGTGACCGTCCGCGACGGCAGCGCGGCCTGGGTACTCATCCACATTGAGATCCAGGGGCAGCAGGAGGGGGTGTTTGGCCAGCGAATGTACATCTACCACGCCCGCATCTTCGACCGCTACAACCACGAGGTGGTGAGCCTGGCTCTTCTGGGCGATGAGCGCGAGACCTGGCGACCCGATAGCTACACCCACGAACGATGGGGATGCTCGCTGCGATTCACCTTCCCGATGATCAAGCTACTGGACTATCGGCAACAGTGGGCCGCGCTGGAGGCGAGCCGCAACCCGTTTGCAACGGTGGTGATGGCGCATTTGAAAACGCAGGAGACGCGCCGCAACCCGCTGGAACGCAAGCAGTGGAAGTTTGCCATAGCGCGTCGGCTCTACGAGCAGGCCTACACCCGCCAGGAAATCTTGCAGTTGCTGCACTTTCTGGATTGGATCATGCGGTTGCCGAGGGAGTTGGAGAAGCAGTTTATCCAGGAGATTGAACAGTATGAGGAGGCACAACGAATGCCATACGTCAACAGTTTTGAGCGTTTTGCGATGGAACGAGGACTGGAACAAGGGCTAGAAAAGGGGTTGCAAGAGGGCATCGAAAAAGGGTTGCAAGAGGGCATCGAAAAGGGGTTGCAAGAGGGCATCGAAAAAGGGTTGCAAGAGGGGCTACACGAGGGTCTCCTGGAGGGGCTTGCCCTGGCTCTGGAGCTCAAGTTTGGCGAAGCAAGCGCACCGCTCCTGGCAGAGATCCGCCAGATTGAGGATGTGGCTCTGCTGCGCGAGATCCACCGGGCCATCAGGACAGCCGCCACCCCCGACGACCTGCGGAAACATTACCAGGCGAAAGGGAGTAATGGAGAAACTTTCCGTTGACGACCCTATCTCTTTCCGTGGCAGCATCAATCCTGCAAAGCCCATATGTCGTTGTTGCCATCATTAAGAAGGTTCCTGATTGCATCATGCTCAGGTTCACGAAGGAGGGTTGAGATACGTTATGCACTCGAATATCCTACCAAAAGTGCTGATAGTGCTCCTGGTATGGAGTGTGCTCTTTGCCTCGTGTGGACAGGACCCCGTTTTTCTCCCCGGTAGTCCCTCCCCGGCCGCGGAGGGCCCGCAGCGTGTGACACTCCAGCTCAAGTGGGTGCCACAAACCCAATTTGCCGGTTACTACGCGGCTCAGGAGCAGGGATACTACCAGGAGGAAGGACTGGATGTGCAGATTCGTCCGGGTGGGCCCAACATTGTCACCGAGCAGGTGGTGGTGAGCGGGCAGGCCGAATTTGGCATTAGCTGGCTGGCTATGCTCCTCTCAATGCGCGACCGCGGGGCACCGCTGATCAACATTGCCCAGATCTTTACCTCCAGTGGGATGCGTCAGATTTCCTGGAAAGAGCAAGGGATTGATAGCCCTGCCGACCTCAGAGGCAAGCGTGTTGCTGTCTGGTTTGAGCACGAGTTTAACCTGCTTGCAACGCTCAACAAGTACAACATTGACAAAGAAACCGATGTCACGCTGGTGCAGCAACCGTTTGATATGACGCTCTTTTTGAACCGCGAGGTGGATGCAGCTGCCGCGATGACCTATAACGAGTTATACCAGGTGCTTGATGCTGGCTACTCGATGGATGACCTGAATATCATTGATTTTAACGAGGAAGGGACGGCAATGCTTGAAGATGGGATTTTTGTGAGCGAAAGCTGGCTTGCTTCCCCCCACAACAAACAGATTGCCGCCCGGTTTTTGCGGGCCTCCTTCAAAGGATGGGAGTTTTGCCGCGACAACCCCGAAACCTGTGTGGATATTGTGCTCCAGAATGGTGGCGAGGGGGTGATGACGCGAGAGGCGCAGCTTTGGCAGATGAACGAAGTCAACAAACTCATCTGGGGCAACCCTCCCGACCCGACCACGAAGATAGGCTATATGCCGCCGGAACTCTTTGAGCGCACCGCCAGGATTGCGTTTGAGCATGGGATTATCTCGCGCCCGGCCAGCAACGATGCCTACACCCACGAAATCTGGCGGATGGCTACTCGGACCAGCGAGAGGTGAGAGGGTACAGGGAACAGGGGAGAGGGGGTAGGCTATTGCTCCCTGCTGGTGTCAGGGCCAGAAAGATCAGTGGGTAGGAGTTTTCCTGGATTGAGCGCGCCCCGCGGGTCAAAGGTGGTTTTGATGCGCTGCTGCCAGGCCAGCACCTGCCTCCCCAGGGCCGCCGCCATAAAGGGACGCTTAAGCACGCCGATTCCATGCTCGCCTGAGAGGGTTCCGCCCAGGTCCAGAGCCACGCCGAAAATTCCCTCCGCAACCTGCCAGACACGCTGGGTCTGCCCAGGCTCACGCGCATCAAAGAGAATGTTGGGGTGCAGGTTGCCATCGCCTGCGTGCCCGAAGATGGCAACGGGGATCTCGTGGCGTGTGGCAATGGCCTTAATACGTTGCACGGCCTCTGCCACCTGCGGAACTGGCACGCAAATATCTTCACCCAGTTTGTTGGGGTAGACACGGGCCAGGGCCGGCCCCACCGACCTCCGCGCTCGCCAGAGATCCGCTTCGTCGCTGGCATCGTGCGCCATTCGCACTCCCCACGCTCCCTCCTGTTGCACGAGATTTGCCAGTGTGCGCCCTTCCTCTTCCACCGCTGCGGGGTCGCCGTCGGCGTGCAGCAGCAGCATCGCCCCGGCCTGGCGCGGCAACCCCAGGCAGAGATATTCTTCGACAACAGCAATCGTTGTATCGTCCATTAGCTCCAGAGCCGCTGGCACCAGGCCCGCAGCAACTATGGCTTGAACTGCTGCACACCCTTCCGCTATTGTATTGAAAAAGGCAAGGACTGTTTGACGAGCCGTGGGTCGCGGAATGAGCCGCAACACTGCTTCGATAACAACCGCCAGTGTCCCCTCGGAGCCGATGAGCAGGTGCATCAACCCGGCATCGGGCGACTGCGCGGCCAGTCCATCTCCCACACGCATAACCTGCCCATCTGAGAGCACCGCCGTGAGCGAGAGGACGTAGTCAGAGGTAACGCCATATTTGAGGCAGCGTGAGCCTCCTGCATTGCAGGCGATATTCCCCCCGATGGTTGAGACATTCTGGCTGGAGGGGTCGGGTGGATAGAATAGCCCGCGGGCTTCGGCGGCCCGTTGCAGGTCGGCGGTGATAACGCCCGCCCCCACCCGTGCTGTCATCTGGTCAGGATCAATGTGTATTTGCTGTATGCGCGAGAGCACAAGCAGCACTGCCCCCGCCGAGGGAACCGTTCCCCCGGCAAGCCCGCTGCCGGCCCCGCGAGTGACTATGGCCGCTCCCTGACCCGCCACCATCTGCACTACTGCGCTGACCTCTTCAGTGCTGCCGGGGAGAACAACTGCCAGTGGTTCCCCCTCTGGCTGTGCAATCGAAGCGTCAGCCGCGTAGCATTCCAGTTCCTCCGGTTCGGTAAGGACATAAGCATCTCCGACAATGCGCCGAAGTTCTGCCAGAAACTGGGATGGGGGGAGCGGGGCCAGCGGCACAGGCTCCAGTGATGCTATTCCGTCTACCAGTCTGTTTGCCAGTCTGTTTGCCAGTCCGTTTGCCAGCAAGTGGTGCTTGCTGGTTGGTTCCATTCTCTCCCCATATGTCCCATGTTCGGTGGACCAGGCTCCCCCCATGCGTCGGGCCAGGGCAATGATGAGGGTGGCGACCTGCTGGATTTCGCCCGGCGTGGGGTGCGAGGCGGCAGGTTCTCGCTCCAGCCGCAGGTGCAGCATTCCCACGCCCACATCGCCCCATAGCGAGAAGCACAAGCCGTAGCGGGCCGCGAGCGTGCTGGCCTGCTCAGCAACGTCTACCAGCGTGGTCCGCGGCAGCGTCAGGTCGAGCGTGCCGGCCCGCAGCGCGTCGGAATGCAGGCTCTCGTGGTGCCAGCGTTCGGCGGTTTCCTCCCACATGCGCCAGCACTCCCCCGCGGATGCCCCCGTGTGACTGTCGAGATCGTTGCACGGTGTAACAGGAGATGCGCCCGCCTGCACTGCTAGCGTTTCGGCCTGTGTGGCCTGGTGTTCAACCACAGCCGCGGGCCCTTCCAGACCCACAAGCAGGAGCGGAGCAGGAGGTATATCCTGAGAGGTTCGGGAGCGGGCCATAAAGGCCAGGGCCGTCGGGTCTACTCCCGCCCCCAGGAGCAACGTGGCAAGCTGACAGGCCTGGTGCAGGCTACCACACTCCAGCAGCAGGACGCGGCGGGCCGGGGGCACAGGCCGCAACCGCAGCGTGACGGTAGCAATTGCGCCGGGGCCGCGCCAGGGCTGACCAACGAGCGATTGCGGCAAACGGTAGCCAGTAGCGCGTTTCAATGTCGGGCCGCCTGTGGCCAGGATGGTTGAGGAAGCACCAGGCTCGGTGGGAGCAAAGCGCAACGTTGCCCCGCGCAACCAGGTTGCAATGGGGCCGTGGCGCAAGCGGTAGCGGCCCCCGGCGTTGTGCTGCATCAGCTCCGCCAGTGTCAGCCCGCCCCTGAGCGGGACAATCGGCAGCCACAGCCTGTAGGGGAGCAGGTGCTCATTCAATTCTTCAGCGGTTATGCTGGCTTCGACGGTGGCCAGCAGTGCGCCAGGGTGAATGTTCATATCGCACGGATACTCACGTAGGTCGAGCAATAAGCCCAAGAAACTCGCTGCGGGTTCGCTGGTCGGTGCGGAATACCTCCCGCATTGCCGAGGTTTGCATACGGGCATTGGGTTTTCTAATACCGCGCATAACCGCGCACAGGTGCAGACTCTCCACCACCACCGTCACACCCTTCGGGCGGAGGGACGTTTCGATGACATCGGCAATGCGCGTGGCGGCTAGGCTTCAAATCTGTCAAGTCCTTCCCCCCCATCCACGGGCACCATTGCCCCGGTTATGAAATCGTTGGTGGCCAGGAACACTGCGGCCCGCGCCACGTCCTGTGGGGTGCCTATCTTTCCGAGCGGCAGGGCCGCCGTAATCTTTTCCGACAGTGATAGGGACGAGCCTTCAGGTAGCAGGACCGGTCCGGGAATAATTCCGTTGACGCGGATATTGTGGGGGGCCAGGGCTTGCGCGGCAACGCGACAGAGCATGAGCAAGCCGGCTTTTGAGATGCTGTGGTGTGCGCGAGAAGCCCACCCCTGCACCCCGCTGTTGTCGGCAATGTTGATGATACAGCCGCCACGTTTGCCCGCAATCATCAGGCGAGCAGCATGCTGTGTGCAGAGAAAGGGTGCTCGCAGATTCGTATTGAGCACGCGGTCCCATGCCTCCGGGCTGATGTCTAACAAAGGGGCTTGCTCAAAGCTGGCCGCGCTATTAACCAGCACATCCAGTCTTCCGAAGTCGGCGTGGATTGTTTCAAACATTCGGGCAATGGCGGTGGGGTCGGTCAGGTCTGTTTTGATGATGCGGGACTCCACCCCGTGGGCCTGTGCCGCTTCTGCCACGGTTGCCGCCTCGTTGTCGGATGAGCTGTGGTGAATGACAACGTGTGCTCCCTGTTCGGCGAAGGCCAGGAGCAGGGCCCGGCCCACCCGCCGGGCCGCCCCCGTGACACAAACAACCGTGCCTTTCAAATCTGTGAGCATCGTTGCCCTTTGCTTTCTAATTCTGGGAAAACAGGTTGACCACAAAGGCACAGCGAACACAAAGAAAGTATCCCCCCAATCCTGAAGGATTGGCCTTATCAGACAACCATCCGCCGGGGAAGGTTCGTATTTGAAGACACCGTGCCCCCTTATGGGGCGATTATACCGTCCCTCTCCCCCCCTGCCCCCCTCCCGCTGAGAGAGGGGTAGGAAGGGAGAGCAATGAAGTGATCAACCGGATTTGGTGTCAGTCGTCGTCATCATCATCGTCATCATCATCGTCATCATCATCGTCATCATCATCGTCATCATCATCGTCACCACAATTGTTTATCAGACACTCTTCGCCCAGGAAGCCGAGCAAAACATGATACTCGGTCCCGGCCAATTCAGGATGAACTTCTAGCCGCACTCGCTGAAAGTATTGTACCAGGAAGCCATCATCATTGACAAATGATTCGCCAATCGGGTAGCCAAAACTTTTCAGCCCGTCGTATGTTGTCCAGAAGGTGCGGAATGGTTCGCCAATCGTATGGCCGGTCTGGATAAAGTACCATTCGGTAGGCGTGTCTGGTGGGGGCAACGGTGGCTGCTGGTAGCCTAGCTCTATGCCGAGCAGACCACCGAGAACCTCGAAGCCGGTGCCTTCTAGTTCGGGGTGATACTCCAGCCGGGCCCGCTCGAAGTATTGGATCACAATACCCGATGGGCGCACCCTGGCAACAGAGATGGGAAGCCCGAAGATGCGAAGCCCGCCGTTGCGCTCCCAGAACCCTTTGATCCGCACGTCAATCTGGTCAACTGTGAGTCGTGTTATCACGCGGCGCACGGGCACCTCAACCGTTTCGTCGTCCGGCTGCTCCGTATCAACCTCCAGGATTGTTGGCTCCATAAAGACCCGTTCATCTTTGTCGCTGTATTCTAGCTTGAATTTGAATGCAAACTTGTGCTTCCTGGGGTGTGGCTTCACCTTGAACTTGAGTTTTACCTTGACATTGCCCTCGCAACTCAGGTTATTGTCCTTCATGTCAATTTTGAGGCTCATCCTGCCCCACCGGTTGGAGAGCACCGAGCCGCTGGCATTGAAGAATTGCAGGTCGTCAAATTCTACCTCGTCGTCCATCTCGGTATTCAAGATGAAATCCCAGGCCGGCCCCGAACAAACCTCATTTCGCAAGGCAATCGTTGTCCAGATATAGGTGATGCCGTTGACAATCTCGACCGTCGGGGTGGGACGTTCAAAGACAACAACGGCTTTGCGGACCGGGTTGTATGAATAGTGTCTCTCCCTGACTTTGCAGATAGGGGCCGCGATGAACCCTTTGTGAGCGTCAAGGGTGATATATGAGCTTCCCAGGATTATGGGCCCGCCCAGCGTAAAAGCAAATCGGCCTTCCTTGAAATCCTTCTTGAATTTCCATTCGATCTTGTCTTTCTTAACCTTATACTCCAGGCCGCCTATCACTCTGGACACGGTGGCACAGGGTCCAATTGGTACTTCCCATTTGACAGGAATGCTCCCCTTCAGTGATTCAATGTAGTAGTTCCAGGTTATTGTTCCATCAGGATTGGGGATATAGCTCAGCAGAGTGATGCGGTAGTTCCCATTGTCCAGCAAAACGACGGCGTTATCTATGGTATAAGGTTTGCAAATGGGCGCAATGATGAGGCCTTTGTGTTTTTCAACTTTGACGTATGAGGTCCCAATGAGTCCGGGCCCGCCGAGGGTGAAGGTGAATCGGCCTTCCTTGAAATCCTTCTTGAATTTCCATTCGATCTTGTCTTTCTTAACCTTATACTCTTTGCCACCAGTTACGTTGTACACGGTGACACAGGGGCCAATCGGCATTTCCCATTTGTCGGGTGCGTGCCCTTTCAGCGATTCGATGTAGTAGCTCCAGGTTATCGTTCCGTCGGGGTTGGAGATGTAGTTCAGCAGCGTAACCCGGTAGCTGCCGTTGTCGAGCAAAACCGTGGTGCCATCCATACAGGCCGGGCCGGTCACTGCGGTGTAGTCTACATTAAAACTTGCCTGGTTGTTCTTGACGGCTGCCTGGGTTGCGCCTTCAACAACGGGACCGGAAACTGTCACGCGAAACTCGCCCGACGTAAACCCATCCGGCAGATTCCACTTGATCCCGCTCAGCTTTGTTGTGGGGTCGGGGTTCATATACGTTGCGGTGGGACTGGTGTCCTGCACTATGGCGCAGTCTGGCAGTTGCAGGAGCCAGCTTTCCAGCTTCAGTGTCGAAGTGACCGTCGAGGTCAGCACTTCCATCCGATAGTACCAGGTTGAGGTGTTGGTTGTTGTGTGGGTGTCCGTTCGCAGAAACGTTATTTTGTAGCTATCAGAGACAATCGTTGTTCCCGATGGCGTGTTCTCCCCGCCCGGCTGCTGCGATGGCGATGATTCCGGGGGGTCGGTCGGCATCGGTACCGGTGTCACCATTCGTCCATCCGGCGAGAGATGTCGGCGGGCATCATCCATAACTGGAATCTCTGTCGGAGTGGGGGTCAGGGTCGGGGCGGGCGTGTCGGTCGGGGCGGGCGTGTCGGTCGGTTGTGATGTGCTTGTGGGAGCCACCGCCGTTGCTGTGGCGGGGGCCGGTTCCTGCGCGGAGGTTAGCGCAGGCATCGAAGTCAATAAGAACACCAGAAAAACAATCCAACGAACCGTCTTCATACGATTATCCTCCTATGTGATACCAGCTTCTGAGCGGGCAAGTGTCCCCGTTTTCCAGAACCAGGCAGCAGAACCTGAAAAGGCATTCCTGCCTTGTCAATCGTGTTTCCTTGCTGCTCAATCATTGCTTCCTGAGCTTCCTGAGCGAGCGTGTTGCTTATTATAACACATCTTGAAACGACATAGGATGGTATCTTGGGGAAGGGGAACAGGTGGTCTTTATGGGTTCATGGGGACAATTAGGGAATAGGAAACAAATAATCATCCACCACCGGTCGTATCTGGACTGATGGTCACGAACCACTTGCCGAGTTGCGAGTCACGGACAAAGCAGGATTCAAGGGCTTCCATGGCATCTTTACTCAACT